>JAZLCE010000014.1:0-69274 GCA_045614025.1 Alphaproteobacteria bacterium | reverse complement strand
GAGTGATATTTTCTTGATTTAAGCGATCTAAAGTTGTTCTTCGATCAAGCGGTATATAATCACTCATAAGATCTTTCCTTCTAGAATCAAAAGCGCTTTCATAAATAGAGATAGACCCTCTTTCTTGCGTTGTAACAACGGTTAAGGGATCGGCACCATGTTCTAAAAACACTTGAAGCAACTCTGGATTATAAAAAGGGCCAGTAACCACCCGATAAAAAGGAGAAACAGGGTCCAAGTGAAACATTTTCTCATTAACATTTGTTTTTTTGCCCACATTTGGGCTAACCCCAGCTTCAAATAAAGTTTCAACCGCGCTGATTTGCGCATATTCAGGCGTTCCAGATTTTGAAATAATCCGATTTAATAAATGCGCCTGCTCTTCCTCTGGCCATTCAGAAACAACAGGAGCAATCACTTTCAAAAAACGCAAGCCATCTTCATAATTATTATCCACATGAAAAGCACTTTCAATAATATCCAAACATTCTCGAGGATTTTCTTTTGCAAACTGCTTGATATCTGAAACAGAATAACGGCGCAACAATTCATCAGCATCTAAACGAAAAGCGCGATCAGGCGAAGCCCCCGCAATGGATTCAACAGAACCTTGAACAACCCCATCAAGAATACTTCCCGTTCCATTTGCAATTTTATTGACACCAGACTCCATTCCAGGCCCTACCCCAACAGCGCCACCAACCGTATGAACAATGCCTTTTCCAATATTATAAACGCCACCACCAATATAACCAGCTGAATTCGAAATCCCATTGATTAATTTGGAAAAATATCCTTTTTCTTCCGATTTCTTTTTATCTTCGCTCATTTTTGCCCCATATATATAAACCCCAAAAAAGATAAAAGCCCAATAAATGGGCTTTCACCTAATAATCATCATTTGGAATAATTGCTTTTTTAAGCTTTTTCAAATTCCGTTTTGGCCGTCTGCTTTGAATATCAGGAACATATTTCATAATTAAATCATGAACATCTTTTAAATTTCTTGAATAAACATGATCTGCCCCAGGGACCATTTGATATTCCACATGCAAATACTTATGATTTGATAACTGTTCAGCTAACATTGCCACCATTGGTTCGCTCACAAGTTCATCTTTTTCACCTTGAATAATTAAACCAGAAGATGGACATGGTGTTAAGAAATCAAATTGATATAAGTTTGTTGGCGGTGAAACAAAAACAAATCCTTTAATTTCTGGACGACGCATTAATAATTGAGCGGCAATCCATGAACCAAATGAATAGCCAGCGATCCAACAAACATTTGATTCTGAATCAATGTTTTGAAGCCAGTCGAGTGCAATAATTGCATCAGCTAATTCGCCAACACCTGTTCCATCAATTGTGCCTTGAGAATTGCCAACGCCTCTAAAATTAAAACGAAGAACAGAAAAACCCATGTTTACAAATGCTTGAAACATTGCATAGGTGACTTTATTATTCATTGTTCCACCTTGTGCAGGATGCGGATGCAAAATCAAAACAAGCGGTGCTCTTGGATTTTCAGATTTATGAAAACGACCTTCCAATCGACCAGCAGATCCATTAAAAAAAACTTCAGCCATAATAAAACCCCCTGTTGGTTAAATTAATATCTTTTATTTTTTAGTATATTATAATATTTTTTTTAAAAAAGCAATATTTTTTCATTTTTTTTAATATTTTTTGTTGACAATTCTTTTTTTTAGCGCTATAAAGTATCTATCGACGATGGCGGAATAGCTCAGATGGTAGAGCGGTGGAATCATAATCCATGTGTCGGGGGTTCGATCCCCTCTTCCGCTACCAATTTTAAAAGAGCTTTGTGGAAACACAAGGTTCTTTTTTTTATATCTATTTTTCAATAACATAAACTTTTTTTAGCGTTCTAAAGTATTTATCGTTGAGGGAAAAATTGCTTTAAAGGCACAAGCGGTGGAATCATAATCCCAAGTGCCAAAGGGTTCGATCCCCTCTTTAAGCTACCAATTTTAAAAGAGCTTTGTGGAAACACAGGGTTCTTTTTTTTATATCTATTTTTCAATAACATAAACTTTTTTAGCGTTCTAAAGTATTTATCATTGGTGGCAAAATAACTTAAGATGGATAAGCGATAGGAATCATTATTCCCAAGTGCAAAAGGGTTCGATCCCCTCTTTAAGCTACCAATTTTAAAAGGGCTTTGCTTTTATGGCAAGGTTCTTTTTTTTATATCTATTTTTCAATAACATAAATTTTTTAGCGTTCTAAAGTATTTATCGACGATGGCGGAATAGCTTAAGATGGATAAGCGATAGGAATCTTTATTCCCAAGTGCCAAATAAAAACTTTTTACTTCTAAAATTCAAGGTGATAATAAGGAGAATTTTTTAAAAGAGGACGGATTTCATCATTAAACAATCTTTCCCCTTCTGCATTAAAAAATAACACTTCATCTTTACGTAACTTATCATTTGGAATTTTAAAGGTCGCTTTTTTTATCTCTTTTTTAAAATGAAACCATAATATTTCAGTTGCTGGGACATAAACTCTTGATAATCGATTTTTTAAAACATAACATTCCCAATACATGCATTGTTTAAAATTATTTAAATTCTTACGCTTAATAGCGAAGTGATCCCGATGCATACCAATAATTGGCTCTTCTTTCAAAAGAACCAATTTCCCATTCCAAGCAAAAGAATTATATCCATGCATTAAATAAATTTCATCATCATTTACTGATTGACGAACTTTTTGAACAAATTTCTTCAAATTCTTTTTAAGATACACCTGATCAGCATCAATTTTAACAACCCATTCCTCTGGTTCAAATAATTGAAGACCAAAATTATTATAAGCTGCTAATGTGTTTTCATAAGAAACTTTTTTTTGCGTATATCGTTTATCATGCGAAGGAACAACAGCAAATGGATATTCATGAATTTCGCATTCTTTTCTTTTTGAGCACCATTCATTCATTAATGCAACAGAGCCATCATCTTTTTCATTTGAATGAATAATCACAATTCGATCAAAAACGCCTTCAATTGAGTTTAAACAAGCTTCTATTGTTTTAATTTCATCTTTAACGCGCAAAAAAGCGCTGATTTTTTCAGCCCCTTGCGCAAGAGAAAAACAACAAACATTTAAAAACAAACAAATAAAAAAAACAAGGCTATATTTAATCATGTTCTAATTTTAAATCTCTATAAGGTGAATTTTCAAGATAAGGCAAAATGCTTTCTTGAAATAAATGTTTTTCTTCTTCTGATAAAAACACAAACGTTTCTTTTGACGCCGTATCGTTTTCTTGAATATTCCCTTTCATTTTTAAAGTTTTCATAAAATGAAACCAAACTGGTTGATTAAATTCTTCTTCTCTAACAACATTCTTTAATATAATGGATTCAAATACATTATTTTGTTTAAATAAATCAATATTTTTTCGTTTAACAAAATAACTATCCCCAAATTTACCATTAATTGGACCAGCTTTAAATTTCACAAAATAATTATTCCATGCAAATGTATTATATCCAATGAAAAAATATTTAACATTATCTTCCCCTTTGGTTCTGACAAAGTCAACATATTCTTTTAAACGATTTTTTAAATATACCTGATCCCCATCAATCTTAACAACCCATTCTTCCGGTTCAAATAACTGAAGCCCAAAATTATTATAGGCGGCTAATGTATTTTCATATGGAACTCTCTGTCTATATCGTTTATCATGAGAAGGAATAACTTTATGTGGATATTCATGAATTTCGCATTCTTTTCTTTTTGAGCACCATTCATTCATTAATGCAACAGAGCCATCATCTTTTTCATTTGAATGAATAATCACAATCCGGTCAAACACCCCATCAATAGAGTTTAAACAAGCTTCAATTGTTTTGATTTCATCTTTAACGCGCAAAAAAGCACTGATTTTTTCTTGGTTATTTGCCTGAACATTTGTTGAAGAAAAAAATATATTAAAAACAACAAGTAATAAAGCGTTCTTAATGTTTAACTTTAACACAAAATACCCCCTTATTTGTGCGCATCACCCTTCTTTAATCATGCCATTTTCAACTTTAATCTGACGATCCATTTGAAGCGCCAATTCAGGATTATGGGTGGCAATTAAAGCTGATAAATTCTTCTCTTTCACCAAAGAAAGAAGCGTTTGAAAAACTCCTTCTGCTGTTTTTGGATCCAAATTCCCTGTGGGCTCATCTGCCAATAAAATGGCCGGTTCATTCGCCAACGCCCTTGCAATGGCCACGCGTTGTTGTTCGCCCCCAGAAAGTTCCCCAGAGCGATGCTTTAATCGATGTTTTAATCCAACAAGTTCTAACAATTCTTCAGCTCTTGATTTGGCATATTTTTCTTTTTGACCATTAATCAATTGTGGTAACATCACATTTTCAAGCGCATTAAAATCAGGCAATAAAAGATGATATTGATAAACAAACCCAATTTCTTTACGTCTAACCAACGTTCTTTCTTTATCAGACGCACAAGAAACATCTTTTCCTTGAACAAAAATTTGCCCACCACTTGGCCGATCTAAAAGCCCCGTGATATGAAGCAAGGTTGATTTCCCCGATCCAGAAGGGCCAACAAGCGCTGTGATCTCGCCTTTTTTGAGAGAAAAGTTCACATCTTTTAAAACATCAAGACGCATTTGGCTTTTGCCATAAAAACGACTGATGCTCACCAAATCAATTACAGGTTGATTATTCATATCTTAACGCCTCCACCGGATCTGTTTTACTTGCTTTATATGATGGATAAATTGTTGAAAGCAAAGATAAAACCAAACTCATCACAACAACCATTGTTACTTCACCCATTTCAACTTTTGCTGGCAATTTTGAAAGGAAATAAATTTCAGCAGAAAAGAGCTCTTTTCCTGATAATCCTTCCAAAAATTCTTTAATGGCATCAATATTTTCGCAAAAAAGCATCCCAAGAGCAAACCCTGCAAATGTTCCAACCACACCAATAGTTAAACCAGACATTAAAAACACGCGTTGAATAGCGCCCCTACTCATCCCCATTGTTCTTAAAACAGCAATATCTTTTGTTTTATCTTGAACCAACATAATAAGCCCTGAAATCATATTGAAGGCGGCAACAATAATAATTAAAGTTAAAATCAAAAACATCACGTTTCTTTCAACTTCAATGGCATTAAAAAAGGCTTGATTCGTATATCTCCAATCTTGAATTTGAGCATCACGGCCAATGGATGAAAAAGCATCAGAAGCAATTTTTTCATAATCAGCGCCTTTTGTTGTAAACACTTCTAAATGAGAAACCTTTCCACCGGTTACAAAAAACTTCTTTGCTTCTTCTAAAGGCATAAATAAGAAATTAGCATCATATTCGCTCATACCGCTATCAAAGACGCCCAAAACCGTGTATGCTTTCATTTTGGGAATTGTTCCAAACGCGGTTACATTTCCTTTTGGCGAAACAAGAGAAACGCTATCCCCTGGTCTTAACCCCAAACGACGGGCCAAACGATACCCAAGCACAACTTGGCTATCCATAAACTCCTCTAAATCAATGCCTTTATATGAGCCCCCCAAAAGTGGACGCTTTATAAAATCTTCTTTCGTCATCCCCCGAACCATCACGCCAGCAGAAGCCGCACTAGAAGAAACCATTACTTGCCCATCAACAACAGGAACAACATGCATAACATCCTTAATTTGTTGCATAACTTTGGCTTTTTCTTCGCCATTTTCAAGATAAGGCCCAAAAGCAGGATAAACTCCTAATTGCCCATTTAACCCCAAAACACGGCTGAGCAATTCTTCTTTAAAGCCATTCATCACACTCATCACAATAATTAAAGTGGCAACTCCCAGCATAATCCCTAAAAAAGAAAAGCCTGCAATCACAGAAACAAAGCCCGTTCTTTTTCTTGATTTTAAATAGCGACAGGCCAACATTCGTTCGGTTTTTGAAAACATTTTTTTATCCTTTTAAAATAAAATCTTAAAAAAAATTAACTGAGTTTCAAAAAAAATGCAAGCAAAAAGAAATGCTTTTTTAGCTCTTTTCATTCCCATAATCATAAAGCGGATAAACATATCTTATTTTATCATGCGATTTGATTTTTAATGGCTTCAAAGGCGAACAATTTTGAATCATAAAATTAAAAGAAACGAAATTAAGATCCGCAAATAAATAATCAATTCGTTCCACCTCTATGCCCTTTTGTTCCTTTAAATAATGAGAAAAAACAGAAGCTAGCGTTGAAGAGATATAGCGTTTTAACTCTTCATCTGGCGCATAAGGGTATTCCCTTTTCTGAAGATATTTTGATCGAGGAGAAAAATTTTCATCCCACTCAATTGGAAAATTTGACTGATCTTCTTCTTGCAAATATTTTAAAAATAAACGCGTCATAAAAAAATGAAGTCGACGCGCTTCAGGATTAAGTGCCAAAACAGAAGGTCTTGTCCCGCCTTTGGCAGGATATTTATAAAGAAAAAGCATTTCAACATTGTATGGTTTTTTATTTTTACAAACCATATCAAACATTAAAGGCATTTCTAAATGATGATATTCTATTTTATGAATTCTTCTTGGCATTGAAACCTTCTTTTTTAGATAAAAAAATACCATTTTTTTCTTTTTTTTACAATAAAATTTTTGCAATTTATAAAAAAATGATATAATAAATCATGCGTTTTTTGATCACGATATTATTCTTTATTTTATCTTTTTCTTCAGTATGTTATTCCAAAACATTTTATGGAGATGCCGATTCGCGCGCTTACCGTGTTCCAGAAAAATATTTTAATGATTTAGATAAATTAACGGATTATTTGGTTAAACCTTATAAAAATAATGAAGAATTAAAGGCCAGAGTTATCTTTGCCTTTATTGTTTATCATATCCAATATGATATGTATGAATATGAATCTGGATATGAATGGGAAAGAAGTGATGCGCCCATTCAATCTCATAGAGATGCTGAAAATAATGTTTCAAACTTTAAACAAACGCCTTATGAAACCTTTAAAACAAGACGAGGAGTTTGCAGGCATTTAACCAATCTTTTTATGCACATGGGAAAAAGAGCTGGTTTAAAAGTTGTTGAAATTGAAGGATTTGCTGGGAAAACACTTCATGCTTGGAATGGGGTTATGATTAATGGGAAATGGCATCTTTTAGATGTAACTTGGGCCGGAAGCAATTATTCTTTCTTAGGAATTGATGATGATAAAAGTTATAAAAGAGCCTTAAAAATAAGGGAAAAGAAAATTAAACGTGGGCGCATTAAAAATTCAAAAAAAATTAAAAATGAATGGTTTTTAAGCAATCCTAAAACATTTTTTAAAACACATAAGCCTTATGATCCGAAGTGGACTTTAATTAAATAACTATAGATTCTTTATTATTACATCAAAATCCGCCCTCCCTTTCCTCTTAAATATATATAGTATATAGACTTCAAGTCTTTTTTTTATCACAAAAAAACGTTTTTTTGCTTGACAAATAAAGAACACCTCTTTAAAATGGCGTTACCATTTTTATGAAAGGAAGAAAAAAAATGATTAAATCTGAACTCGTGGCAAAATTAGCCGAACAAACAAATTTAACAAAAACAGATGCTGAAAACGTTGTTTCAACTGTTTTCAAAGAAATCACTAAAGCTTTAGTTAAAGGCAACCGTGTTGAATTACGTGGTTTTGGTGTTTTATCTGTAAGAGAACGCAAACCAAGAACAGGTCGCAACCCAAAAACTGGTGAAAAAGTTGAAGTTTCATCAAAAAAAGTTCCGTTCTTTAAAGCCGGAAAATCAATTAACGAAGCATTAAACAAAAAATAATTCAAAATAATTTATAGGTTTTTTTATGAACTGGCTCAGCAGATTAACTCGTCCGACCGTTAAAAAAGCGGCAACTCAAAAAGAAATTCCAAATAACTATTGGGACAGATGTCCAGATTGCGGCGCAATGTTGTTTCATGCTGAAATTGAAAAAAAGGACTTTGTTTGCCCTTATTGTGATCATCACTTCCGCCTTCCTGTTTTAAAAAGACTTGAAATGCTTTTTGACAGAGGCGAATATACATTGATCCAACTTCCAAAGGTTAAAGAAGATCCGCTTAAATTCGTTGATTTGGAAAAATATACCGATCGATTGAAAAAAGCCAGAAAAAAAACCAAACACGAAGATGCCATTGTTGTGGCTCATGGAACCATTGGGGGCCATGCAGCTGTGATTGGCGTTTTTGATTTTTCATTTATGGGTGGGTCAATGGGAACTGCCGTTGGTGAAGCAATTATCACGGCTTCTCAATTGGCCCAACTTCAAGAAGCAGCTCTTATTTTAGTTCCAGCTTCTGGTGGGGCTCGTATGCAAGAAGGGATGCTTTCTTTGATGCAAATGGCAAGAACAACCATTGCCGTTAAAAAGTTAAAGCAAAAAAAATTACCTTATATTACCTTGCTTTCTGATCCAACCATGGGTGGGGTCACCGCTTCTTTTGCTATGTTAGGCGATATTGCTTTGGCTGAACCAGGCGCCGCCATTGGTTTTGCTGGCAAACGCGTTATTGAGCAAATTGTAAGAGAAAAATTGCCTTCAAACTTCCAACAATCAAGTTATTTGTTAGAACATGGCATGATTGATCAAGTTGTTCATCGCAATGATTTGAAAAAAGTTATTTCTAATATTTTAGATCTTTTACATAAACAATAAAGTTTTTCTATTGACGAGCGTTATCAACGCACTTATATTATTTTCGTTTCAACAAAAAGAAAGGGAAATATATGAGAGAAGTTTTGTTTTTTAATACAGATGATGTTTTAACAACTTATCTTAACACTGTTTTATATCCTGAAATAAACCCCGTTCTTTTTAAAGAAAGCTTAAATCACATTGATGAAAAAGAATTAATTCCCTATCAAAACAGTGAAATAATTTCTGTTTTTGTTCATTCAGAATCATTGGATACAAAACGATTAGATTTTTTTAAAAATTTAAAATTAATTGCAACAAGATCAACAGGATTTAATCATATTGATTTAGCTTATTGCAAAAAAAGGGGTATTGAAGTTGTAAACGTTCCTAAATATGGGGAAACAACCGTTGCTGAATTTTCGTTTGGCCTTCTTTTAAATTTAGCAAGACACATTATTCAAGGCAGAAATGGCATGGCGCATAACCATGTTGAAATTTCAAAATATATGGGTTTTGATCTAATGGGAAAAACGCTTGGCGTTATTGGAACAGGATCAATTGGCAAACATATGATTCAAATTGCCAAAGGCTTTGGTATGAACGTATTGGCTTATGATTTATACCCTCAAGAAGAGTTAAAAGACTTATATGTTTCTTCTTTAAATGAAATTTACCAGCAAGCTGATGTCATTTCTCTTCACGTGCCATCCACAAGGGATAATTATCATTTATTAAATGAAGAAGCTTTTAATCAAATGAAAAAAGGCGTGATTATTATCAATACAGCACGGGGAGATTTGATTGATACAGAAGCGTTATATACCGCCCTTAAAAAAGGAATTGTGGGTGGCGCTGGGCTTGACGTTCTTGAAAATGAAGACTTTTTAATTCATGATGACATTGAACTTAAAAATGAACTTTTTAAAGATAATGATTTCTTGCTGGATTCTGCTTTAAATTTAAAATTATTGCAGTTTAAAAACGTGATCGCAACACCGCATATTGCCTTTAACTCCATTGATGCGCTCAACAGAATCAATGAAACAACTTTAAAAAACATTGAGCTCTTTTTGAAAGGCAAAATTCAAAATTCAGTTTTAACCAAGTAAAAAACAAAACTAAAGAGGAACATTAAATAAAAACCAACCCGTTTTGCTTTTAGATTTTTTCTTGCATTAGCCATCTGGTTGAACAGCTTTTGCCAACCCAGCAATTTTATTTAAAATAGCTGAAATGCCTTTAAGCCGTTCTTCTTGATTCCGCCAAGGGCGAATAACCGTTAACTTTTGATCTGGTTTAATTTGAATAGTTCCCATTTGCGAAGTGATATAATGAATCAACCCGGCTGGATTTGGGAAAATATTTTGATAAAAGCTAATTGAGGCACCTTTTGGTCCCACATCTAACCGTTCAATATTTGCTTGCTTAGCCAAAATTTTTAATTTAACCGTATCAAAAAGGTTAGCAACTTCCGTTGGATAAGGCCCAAATCGATCCATTAACTCTGCTTTAAAAGACTCAATTTCTTTTTCATCAGTTATTTCCGAAATACGGTGATAAAGTTCCATCCGAACTTCCAAATCGTGAACATAGTTTTCTGGAATTAAAACAGAAAAGCCCATTGAAATTTGAGGAGAAAAATCCCGATCTTCTTCAATGGATGCTAATTTATCTGATTTTAATGAACGAATGGCATCTTGAAGCATTTTTTGATAAAGCGCAATCCCAACTTCTTTGATATGGCCAGATTGTTCATCCCCTAACAAATTACCTGCCCCTCTGATATCCAAATCATGGCTTGCTAAAGTGAACCCTGCCCCTAAGGAATCCAAGTTTTGCATTACCGTTAATCTTTTTTCAGCTGTTGCAGATAATTTTTTAAATGGTGGAGTGATTAAATAAGCATAGGCCCTTAATTTTCCACGGCCAACGCGCCCCCGCATTTGATATAAAGCGGATAAGCCAAACATATCTGCTTTATGGATAATAATCGTGTTCACCAACGGCATATCTAACCCGGATTCAACAATGCTGGTTGCCAATAAAATATCATATTTATGTTGACTAAAATCAGACATAATTTTTTCAAGCTCTTTAGCAGGCATTTGGCCATGCGCTTTAACCACTTTCATCTGAGGGAGCAGCTTTTGAAGCATTTCTTCAATTTCATCCATATCAGAAATACGCGGGCAAACATAAAAGATTTGTCCACCTCGATAATATTCTCTTAAAATGGCTTCTTTAATGATAACCGCATCAAAGGGCATCACAAATGTTTTAACCGCTAAACGATCAACTGGTGGCGTTGCAATAACAGAAAGCGATCGAACCCCGGATAAAGAAAGTTGCAATGTTCTTGGAATGGGGGTTGCCGTTAATGTTAACACATGAACACCTTTTTGAAGCTCTTTTAATCGCTCCTTATGCGTCACCCCAAAATGTTGCTCTTCATCCACAATTACAAGACCCAAATTTTTAAACTTAATCTGTTTGGATAAAACAGCATGCGTTCCGATCACAATATCAATGGTTCCCTTTTCAATTTCTTTATGAATTAACTTTGCTTTTTGATGAGAAACCAAGCGAGATAAAGCCGCTATACGAATAGGAAATCCTTTAAACCGCTTTTCAAATGTGGCCGCATGTTGCATGGCTAACAATGTTGTCGGCACAACAAGAGCCACTTGTTGCCCCGCATAAGCGCATAAAAAAGCCGTTCTTAAAGCAATTTCTGTTTTACCAAATCCAACATCCCCACAAACCAAACGATCCATTGGTTTGCCAAGAGATAAATCTTCTTCAATTTCTTGAATGGTTTTTAATTGGTCATCTGTTTCAACATAAGGGAATCTGGCGCAAAATTCTTGATAAACCCCATGAGGAGCCAAAATGCGCTCTTGTTGATTTAACTCTCTTAAAGAAGCGGTTTGAATAAGCTTTTCAGCCATGGCAAACAAATCTTTTTTAACCTTATTTTTCTTGGCAACAAAACTTTGAGACCCCAAATGATCCAATGCCGTATTTTGCGAACCAAATTTAGAAAGAACATCTAAATTTTCAACCGGGATAAAAAGCTTATCGCCACCTTCATATAAAATTTCAAGGCAATCATGAACCGCTTCTCCAATTTTTAAAGGAACAAGCCCTAAAAACTTGCCAACCCCATGCGTTTGATGAACAACCAAATCATCAATATTTAATGCGCTGATATCCGAAATAAAATTAACAGATTTGTTTTTTTTGGGTTTTCTGATAATCCGTTCGCCCAAGATATCTGTTTCCGTGATTAAAACAAAATCTTTTGTTTCAAAGCCCGTTTCAAAGGGGGCAACTAAAAGAGAGGGCGCTTTTTTAAGCGCTTCATTAAAGGTTTCAGCTGAAAAAAGATCAATTCCTTCTTCGCGAAGTAAACCTTTTAAGCGTTCCCCTGCCCCAAATGAACCCGCCGTTACAATCACTTTTTTTGAACTATTTTGAATATAAGAGGCAACTTCTTTAAAAACATCATTTGGATTTTGAAGACGCGTTTCAACAAAGCTTTTGCCTTTTACCGAACACATATCTTCTTTATCAGGTTCTTTAAAAGGAGAAAACGTGTAAAACAGCCTTGTTTCAAGAAGCGTTAAAACTTCTTGAACAGATAAAAACATTTCTTGAACTGGAACGGGATTATATTTTTGAACTTCTTCTAAATAAGTTGTATCAGCCCCTTCTTTTCTTGCTTCATAATATTCATGAATTTGCTCTTCTTTTGCTTCAAAAGATCTTAATGTTTGAAAATCAAAAGAAACACTCATTTCTTTTAAATAATCAAAAAAAGGAACCAGTTCTTCATGAAACAACGGCAAAAAATGCTCTAAGCCAGCCGTAAATATTTTATTTGAAACAGCTTCATAGATATAATCTTGCGATACATTAAAAAACAAAGAGCGATACCTTGTTCGAAACCGTTTAATGCTTTCTTCTTCCAAATCAAATTCAGCCATTGGTTTTAAAGAAACTGAGACAAACGGTTGCAAGGTTCTTTGCGTTAATTCATCAAAAGATTTAATCTCCTCTAATTCATCATCAAAAAAATCAAGCCGAACAGGATGATCCCTTCCTGCTGGATAAATATCAATTAAGCCCCCTCTTAAGGCATATTCTCCTTGATTAACAACCGTGTTTACCAGCTTATAACCATTCTTAACCAAAAAGGATTTTAATTTTTCAAATGAAACAATATCTCCTTTTTGAAGGTTAAAAATAGCACCCTTAAAATAAGAAACGGGGGGAACTTTTTGCAAAATGGCTGCAGGCGTTGTTAAAATAAGAGTTTTTTCATTTAACTTATCATCTGCTAACTGACAAAGCGTTTCAATGCGTTGCCCTTCAATATCACTTTTAGGCGAAACACGGTCATAAGGAACAGTATCCCATTCCAAAAAAGTGAACACTTTTATTTCAGGAGAAACACGTTCTAAAACTTCTTTTAAAAAAAAGAGCTGAACTTCATTTGAAGCCACATGACAATGAAGCTTATGTTTTTTCACAAGCTTTTGAATCACAAATGGCTGATATCCTTCTTGAATGCCACACAACTCTTTTTTCATTTAAAACCCTTTATTAAAAAAAGCTAAATCCAACCGTGAATAAACTCTCGGCATCTTTAACATGCCCACGTTCAACAAACAAAATAACGCGATCATTATTTTGAATTTGAAGGTCTTCTTTAGGTAACATAAAAATCCCATTTCGAACAACACCTGCAATCATCACGCCTGTTGGCACTTTAAGCTTACCAATTGGTTTATGCGTTATCTTAGCCGTTTCAAGCGCTTCAACTTCCAAAATTTCGCCCAATTCAGAGCTAATAAAATAATCGCCTTTCACTTTGCCTTTTCTGATATGTTGCAAAATTGATGAAACCAAAACAGCATTCGGATCAATTGAAACATCAATACCCATTTCAAACAAAAGATCATTATAAAGCTGATTATGAATTAAAGCGCATGTTTTATCCATGTTATTGCGCTTTGAAACCATTGAAAGTAACACATTGCTTTCATCTGATTGCGTGGTGGCAATAGCAATTTGATAATTTTTAAGATTCAAATCTTCAATTAATGTATCATCTAACCCATCTCCATGAATTACAACAGTTGAATTAAGCCGTTCTGCCAAATAACGCGCTCTTGTCTCTTCTTTTTCAACAATAGTGATATTCTTGCAAAAAGAAGCTGTTTCCATTTGCTTGGCCAACTGATACCCAACTTTACCACCACCAAAAATCATCACACAATCTGGATCAATTTTTTGATAAGACAAAATATCTAAAAATTGGGAAAAATCACTTCCTGCAACAACAAAATAAACATCATCTTGCGCCCGAACCAACGCTTTTTCAAGCGAAACAAGGCGATGTCTTCTTTTAACGGCAATCACTTTTGCGCGCACATCTTTTAATAACTCTTCAACTTCTGGAATTGTTTTTGAAAACATAGGTGATGTTTTTTTGCATCTTAACCCAATAACTTTGGCACACCCATCTGCTAAATTATAAAGATTCACACCTGAAGCAACCGTTAAATTATCAAGCACATGACGGGCTGTTTCCACTTCTGGAGATAACACAACATCTAAATTTTGGCTCATCAAATATTCTTTATATTTTTGCCCTAAATATTCATGAGATGAAATCCGAACAATGCGCTGAGGAATGCGAAACACCTTATCTGCCACGCCACATGCAACGATATTTGTTTCATCATTTCCTGTAACCGCTAAAAAAATATCAGCTTGAGTTGCCCCTGCTTTTTCAAGAACAGAAGGAAGCGCAGAAGACCCTTCAATGGTTTGAATATCTAACTGTTCACTTAAATTCCCTAAATGATCAATATTATTATCAATCAACACAATATCATGATTTTCGGCTCTTAAATATTTTGCCAATCCAACGCCTACTTGCCCAGCACCAGCTATAATGATTCTCATATCGTCTCCTTTTTTTGATAACTGATTCTTTTATTAAAGAAATCTTTAATAATTTTTTGAACTTTGTCAATCTCTTTTTCTGCATAAACTTGATTACAAAAGTCTGCCTTTCCTTCAAATCCCGTGGCATACCATGCAAGGTGTTTTCTTGCCACCATTAACCCATGCAACCCATAATAAGAAAGCATTAAATCTAAATGTTCTAAAACAAGATCTGAAAGCAAAAAAGAATCAAATGACGTTTCATCCATTTCATTAATCATCCAAGGTTTACCAAGCAACCCCCTGCCAACCATTAAGCCATCAGCCTTTGTTTGATTTAAAACACTTAAAGCGGATTCTTTATCAACAATATTACCATTGGCAATCACTTTGATTTGAAGCTTTTCCTTCACTTGTTTAATTAAATCATAATTAACTTCACCACTATACCCTTGTTCTTTCGTGCGCCCATGAATGGTTACTCGATCTGCCCCTGCAGATTCAAGCGCCAACGCAAAATCAACCACATTAATATTATTTACATCCCAACCGAGCCTTGTTTTCACTGAAACGGGAACATTAACTGCTTTTTTAACCGCTTCAACCAAACGACAAGCCGTTTCTTTATCCTTCATTAAGGAAGCGCCAGAACCATTTGTGATTAATTTTTTAACGGGGCATCCCATGTTAATATCAATTCCTTTGGCGCCATAAAAAACAGCTTCTTTTGCTGCAGAAACCATATATTTTTCTTCAATCCCAACCAATTGAACAATTAAATCTTTTTCATCTGAAATGCGAAGCATTTTTCTTGTTTGCGGATGATTAAAAAAAAGCGTTGCAATTCCAATCATCTCGGTATAAATCGGTTGATTGGTAAACTTTCTTAAGATAAGACGAAAGGGTTTATCTGTGATCCCTGCCATGGGGGCTGAGTAAATGAGTGGTTTTTTCATGTTTTAAAACACCTTATTATCATTAAAGTCATAAGACTCATCTATTTCAATAACTTGAGATTCTTTTATTTTATTTGAAAGTCGTTCCAAATCTGGCGACCGTGAGATTAAATTTTTTTCATTTGGGAACAATTGTTTTAAGGCTAATTCCATATAGTGATAAGCTTTTTCATATTCCCCATTTTTTTCATATAATTCGGCCACTTTCATTTGAGCTGGCGCATATTCTTGTTGAGCCCCTTTTAAATAATAATAAAGCGCTTTTTCTTCATCTTTTTGAACCCATTTTTCTTCCAAATAAACGCGCCCTAATTTCATGGCGGCATCTAAATGCCCATTTTCAGCAGCCTTTTTATAAAAAGCCATAGCCTTTTTTAAATTAACGCCCGTGTATGTGCCCTCTTCATAAGCTTTTGCAATAATATATTGGCTTTCTTTATCTCCATAATCTGCAAACTTTGCATGAAACGCCAAGTCCCAATATTTATCATCTTTTACCTCTTCTAATTGAAGTGGTTCTTCCGCATGAGTCTGAATATATTTTTTATTTTTCTCTTGCAGTTTATTATATTCTTTAATTTCATTCATCTTAGCCACAATATCTTCACTTAAAAAACGAGCATACCCATTTTCAGGCATCCCTAAAATGAAAAAACAAAGACCAACAAGATAAAAAAGTTTCTTTTTCATCATTTTTATGCTATAAGTATCACCAATTCATTTATTTTAAATAAGATACCATAAAAGATAAAAAAAGGAAACAAAAAATGAGCAAAAAAGTTTTAATCATTGGTGGTGGTTTAGCTGGATCAGAAGCAGCTTGGCAATTATTAAAAAGAGGAATCCCAGTTCATATGATTGAAATGCGTCCTTCAAAAACAACGCCGGCCCATAAAACAAACTTATTTGGAGAGCTTGTTTGTTCAAATTCTTTAAGAAGTGATGATCATGAAATTAACGCTGTTGGCTTGATGCATGAAGAAATGCGCCAAATGGGATCCTTGATTATGGAAGCTGCTGATGCAACAAAAGTGCCAGCAGGCGCTGCTTTGGCCGTTAACCGAGAGGAGTTTGCTTCATATATCACTGAAAAACTTAAAAGCCATCCTTTATTTTCTTTTGAAGAAAAAGAAGCTGATTTGCCTCAAACTGATGATCCAGTCATCATTGCAACTGGTCCACTCACTTCGGATAAAATGGCTCAAGATTTATTGAATATTTCAAAAACAGATTCCTTGCACTTTTTTGATGCTATTGCCCCAATTGTTTATACCGATAGCGTTGATATGACAAAAGCTTGGTATCAATCCAGATATGATAAAGGTGACGGAACAGATTATTTAAATTGCGCCCTTTCTAAAGAAGAATATAATACTTTTATTGATGGGCTTTTATCTGGTGAAAAAGTTGAATTTAAAGACTTTGAAAAAAATACACCTTATTTCGAAGGATGCTTGCCAGTTGAAGTGATGGCTGAACGTGGCAGGCAAACTCTTTTATTTGGCCCAATGAAACCAGTTGGGCTTAGAAATCCACATGAAGATGGAAGAAGACCTTTTGCCGTTGTGCAATTAAGAAAAGAAAACAAACAAGGCACTTTAATGAATTTGGTTGGGTTTCAAACAAAATTAACGTATGGCGCTCAAAAAGAAGTATTTGCTTTAATCCCTGCCCTTAAAAATGCCGTTTTTGCAAGATTAGGTGGCATTCACCGCAACACATTTGTTTGCGGACCAAAAGTTTTAAACGAACGTTTGGGGTTAAAAGAAAAACCAAACATTAAATTAGCTGGGCAAATCAGTGGTTGCGAAGGATATATTGAAAGCGCAGCCATGGGCTTATTAGCGGGGCTTTTCACGGCAAATGAAAATTGCCCTCTTCCCCCACAAGAAACAGCCTTGGGCGCCATGCTTTGCCATATCACCAAAGAAGCAGAAACAGAAACATTCCAACCTATGAATATTAACTTTGGATTATTCCCAGAAGTCCCCGTTCCAGAAGGCAAAAAAGCCCTTAAAGGACAAGATAGAAAAATGGCCTATACAACCAGAGCTAAAGAAGCTTTAAAAACTTGGATGGAAAGCCTTTAACTTTATTTAACAGCGCTAAAAAGAACCCCTTTTGCAAAAGAAGTTCCTTCTTTTCGAAGGGGGAATTCTTTTTGCATTTCAATTTTAAAGCCTGCTTTTAAAAGCATTTCTTTCACAAGTTTTGTTGGATAGACCATTCTGCCTGTTACTTGCAATTCTTCATGACTTAAAGAATCATCTGTTTCAACGGTAAACATAAAAACGCCGTCTTCTTCAAGATGCGCAAAAACCAACTCAAACAAATGGTCTAATTGTTGCAAATAAGGAATCACATCTGAAGCCACAATTAAAGAATATAAAGACTCCTCATCAGTTAAAAATTCAAAAATATCTTGATGACATAAGCGATTATATTTTTCAGTTTCCTCTGCTTTTTGAAGCATATTCTTTGAAATATCAACCCCTGTTAAAGATTGAAATTCTTGATCAAATTTTAAAGCAAATGTTCCTGTGCCACAAGCTAAATCCAAAACCTTTTGCCACTTTCTTTTTGGTAAACAAGATATCATTTCATCTAAAGATTTAGAATCCAATTTTTCCATCACCTGATCATAAGAAGAGGCAAAAGAATCATAAAGAGCTTCGCTATATTTTTTTGCCAACGCCTCATCAACTTTTTTTCCCGTTAAGGCTTTTTGAGTATAAATGGCAACAACATTTTCTGGGAAATTTTTCACCCAGCCTTCAACAAAGGTTAAAGCTTCTTTCTTTTCTTTTTTGCCAACGCTTGATAAGAATGAAAGCGTTTGAGCAATGCGAAAATCAATATCGGGCAACGAGCTATCCAAAACAAGAAGATTAAAATAAAGCCCTGCGGCTTCACTATATTCCCCCATTTCTTCCAAAATCATAGCTAAATTATAAAGAGAAGAAATATGTTTTGGATTAATTAAAATGGCACTTCTAAAATGCTCTAAACTTTCACCCAAACGCCCTTGTTTATAAAGAACCAAAGCCAAATTATGATGCGCATTTAAAAAAGAGCTATCAATACCAAGAGCGCGCTTATAAGAATCTTCGGCTTTAATCAATTTATTTTCTTTAAAATAAAGGTTCCCCATGTTTGCATAGGCATCCGCGCAATAAGAATTTAAGCGAATAGCTTCTTCATAACTTAAAAAAGCAGAAGAATCATATTTCATGGCTTCATAAATCAACCCTTCTTCATTATAAAAGGCGGCAGTTGGTTCCAATTGTAAGGCTTCTTGAATATATAAAAGCGCTTGTTTATTCTTTTCTAATAATCGACAAGTTTGTGCCAATTGATATAAAAGCTCGGCACTTTTGCCTTTTAAAAGCCCTTGTTCTAAAATGGATAAGGCTTCCTTAAAATTGCCTTCGCGCCTAAAAATCAAAGCCAATCCGATATAAGCCGTTAACACCTCTTCATTCAAACTGAGTCCTTTATCAAAAGCACTTTTGGCAAAATCTAAAAGCCCTTTTTGAAGGTAAATAAAACCAATTTGAGCCAACACATAAGCATCTTCTTTAAAAGGTTCATAAAATGAAAGGGCTTCATCTAACCGACCTTGCTTTTCAAGAACAAAACCTAAACTGAGTTTATATTGCTTATTTTCTGGATACAATTGAACTGCTTGATATAAAAGCTTTTCAGCTGGTTCAAAAGCATTTTTTTTAGCCGCAATTAAACCCAATAAATAAAGACCATCTCCTGATGAGGGCATCAAAGTTAAAACAGATCTGGCTAATTCTTCTGCTTCATCTAAGTCTTTATTATTATAAGATAAAAAAGCTTCATCTAAAAGTCTATCCACTTCGCTCATTTTATCCCCCTATTCATCATCAATAGAACCATTTCGCCCAATAACCATTTCTTTATTAATATAAACCGATTGAACCAGCCCAAAGCCAAAAAAGAGCGTAAGCATCGCTGTTCCCCCATAAGAAACCAATGGCAAAGGA
Organism: Alphaproteobacteria bacterium; assembly: GCA_045614025.1. Classification (GTDB taxonomy): domain Bacteria; phylum Pseudomonadota; class Alphaproteobacteria; order CAAHEQ01; family UBA3637; genus RGIG4140. Next base: position 49,669 of record JAZLCE010000014.1, on the reverse strand, counting down.
ACGCCCACAACTGGTAATAAACCCGTCACCATACCAATATTAATAAACACATAAAGCGCAAAATTAATTCCCAATCCCGTTGCTAAAATTTTGCCAAAATAATTGTTTGAAATCATCCCAATATAAAAACAATATAAAATGATAAGGAAAAAGAGAAAAATCAAAGCAGAGGCTCCTAAAAAACCAAACTCTTCTGCAATCAATGTGAAAATAAAATCCGTTTGCTTTTCAGGAATAAACTCTAATCTGCTTTGCGTGCTTTGAATAAAGCCTTTTCCAAATAAGCCGCCAGAACCCAAAGTGATTTTAGATTGCATAATATGATATCCACTGCCCAATGGATCATTTTCGGGGTTTAAAAACGTTAACACCCGTCTTTTTTGATAATCATGTAAAAATGTCCATAAAATAGGAACACTAACCACTGCCCCTAACCCAACAAGCGCAAATTTCCAAATTTGAACACCCACCAAAAAGAAAATAGCACCACTGCAAAAAACAAGCATTAAACCAGTTCCCAAATCGGGCTGTTCCAAAATCAATGCCACTGGCAAACCCATCATTAAAACAGGCGGGATAATGCCTCGGATAGATCTGATTTCAGCAAATGTTACGCCATGAAAATAACGAGCCAAAGCCAAAACAAGCGCGATTTTCATTAATTCAGAAGGTTGAAGATTCATAAAACCCAAATTCAGCCACCGCTGAGCTCCCATCCCCACATGACCAAATAACATCACGCCAATTAAAAGACAAAAACTAGCGCCATAAATCAAATAGGCATATTTCATCCAAAGTCTTAAATTAATCATTGAGGCAAAAACAAGCGCACCTAAGCTGAGCAAAAAACGCATAAATTGTTTATCTGCCCAAGGATGCCAGTGTCCATTGGCTGCCGAATAAAGCGTTCCAATACCAACAAAAACCGCCAAACAAATCAAAAACAAAAGCTTATAATTAAAGCCCTTAATTTTATCAGCTAATGAAAGATTATAATTTTTCAGATAACAGTTTCTATCTTTAAAAAATGGCATGGCATTTACCTTTTAATTTTTTTTGGATAAAGTTTTAATGTTTCACTTAAAATTTTGGCAGCAACAGGCGCCGCGCTTGAAGAACCACCACCGCCATGTTCGATCATCACAACAATGGCAAACCTTGGATTTTGAACGGGCGCAAAGGCTGCAAACATCCCATGATCGCGATATTTCCATGGCAAGTCTTCTTGTTTAATGATGCCCTTTTCGCGCTCTTTTTTTGAAATACGGCGCACTTGGGTGCTGGCTGTTTTACCAGCCATCTTTTCGCCATCTACGTTAATTCTAGAGCGATAAGCTGTTCCCTTTTCATTGTTCACAACCTTATTCATGCCGCGTATAATCAAATTTAAATTTTCTTTTTTAAAGCCAAGTGATTCAGCCGACTCAAGTCCTTCTCCTTGAATTAAATGAGGTTTGATTTTTTTGCCTCCATTAGCAATTTGCGCTGTCATATAAATCAATTGCATTGGCGTTGCCCCTAAAAACCCTTGGCCAATACTTAAATTAACTGTATCTCCGGTGCGCCAATCATCTTTAAATCTTTTTTTCTTCCATTCCGGCGTTGGAACAAGCCCTTCTCTTTCACCTTTGATCCCAATTTGAACCGGGGAACCAAATCCCAATCGTTTGGCCATATTAATAATCTTTTCAACCCCAATTTGTTGCGCTATTTCATAAAAATAAACGTCACAAGAATGCATTAAGGCTTCTTCTAAATCAACCATGCCATGTCCACCACGTTTCCAACAATGGAAATCATGATTCCCGATGGTGACCTTTCCACCACAAAAAACTTTTTTATTTGGATGAATAATTTTATGTTCAAGAGCTGCTAAACCGACCACCAGTTTAAAAATAGAGCCAGGAGAATAAGTTCCCGTTAAAGCTTTATTTTGAAGGGGGCGTTTTTCATTATCAATCAAAGACCGCCATACTTTCACAGGAACTGGCATGGTGAAAATATTTGTATCATAACTTGGGCTTGAAACCATTGCCAAAATTTCACCTGTGTTCACATCCATCACAATGGCACTGCCAGATTCCTTTCCAAGCGCTGATAAAGCCACTTCTTGCAATCTGCTATCAATTGTTAAGTTTAAACTTTCGCCTTTTTGAGAAGGCGTTTCTTCCAAAATTTGAACGGTTCGCCCATAAGCATTCACTTCTCTTTTTCTGATACCAGGAATGCCTTTTAACACTTCTTCAAACGAATTTTCAAGCCCTGTTCTTCCAATACGGTAACCAGGTAAATCAGCCAGTGGATTATCTGGATTTTCTTCCAAATCTTTATCATTCATCAAAGAAACATATCCCACCAAATGCGCATTTGTTTCTTTTAAAGGATAAACTCTGATCAAATCTTCTTCAATTTGAATTCCCATGAGATCAGGCGCATTTAAATGCAAGGCCGCTGCTTCTTTAAAGCTTAAACCATCTTTAATTCTAATTGCCATAAAGGGGCGTTTGCGTTTAATTTCTTTTTGAATGCGTTGTTTTTCATCTTCATCAAGAGGGATAATTTTTTCAAAATTTTCAAGGGATTGTTGAACATTTAAGGCTTCTTCTTTAATCAATACGGCTTGAAAATTCTTTTTATTTTCAGCAATTTTAACGCCATTTCGATCAAAAATATTTCCCCGTGAAGGAAGCGTTAACCTGATAGATGTTCTGTTTTTATCAGCTAAAAAACGATAACGATCCCCTTGCAAAATTTGAAGATAAAAAACTCTGGAAATTAAAACCAGAATTAACAGAAAAAAAATGCCAGCTAATGTTAATAATCGCTTAATAAAAATGCGATCTTTTTCATATTTCCAAGGGGCGCTCATCTATGATCCCCCGTTTTTTGATTAATAAACGCTGAAAAAGAAGCAATAAATGGATAGCTTAAAACAATCACAATATAATTAAGCAAAAATGAAACTGGAGAAACCAATTTATTTAAGGTTAAATGCAAAAGCAAAAGGCCCGAGAGTGAAACAATCAATAAAACCCCAGAAAAAACAGCCCATTGGCCTTTGAAGGATAAAGACAATAAACTTCTTTTAAATAAACAAGAAAAAAACGCCGTGAAACATAAAATAAAAGATTGAAAACCCAATGGGAAAAATAACAACATATCCGAAAAAATGCCAACAAGAAAAATAAATATGATATTCAATCTATTAGGGCTAAATACAGAAAAATAAAAAGTGAAACACGTTAATAAAGAAATTAAAAAGATCTCTTTATTTCCTTGAACAAAAAAAACAGCTTCAAAAAAAGCAAAAAGAAGCAAAACCAAAAAGGGAACAATATATGAAAAATATTTCTTTTTTAAAAACCGCATTACTCTTTTTCCCCTTTTGAGGCATCCTCTTCAATTAAACCGCTAAGCCCAAAATTAACAACTTCAACAAAACCTAAGTTGTTTTTATTTTCAATTAAGCGCACTTTAAACCCATCTTTTACTTTTTTAACATATCCAATGGCAAGGCCTTGAGGATAAACACCAGCAACCCCTGAAGAAAAAACAAAATCACCTTCTTTTAAAGTGGCTTCTTCAGGAAGGGCCACCAAATCTGGTTCATCCGAATTATCGCCAACCAAAATAGCAGGTTCTTTCATTTGGCCAACAAAAACAGGTAATCTGGAATAATAATCTGAAAGCTTTAGAGCTCTTGATGTTGTTTGCCCCACTTCAATAACATGGCCAAACAACGCCCCATTAAGCAACAACACATCCCCTTTTTTCATTCCATTTTTTTTGCCAGCGGCCAAAATCAAAGAATGAGAAAAAATGCTGTGATGTTCCGCCAAAACCATCACTGTTTTAAATGAAGCTTCTGGACGAGATTGATAATTTAAAATTTCAGTTAACTCTTTATTTTCAATTGATAAAGAAAGCGCTTTATTTTGCCATTCTTTTAACAATTGATTTTCATGGCGCAATTTTTTATTTTCTTCATAAACAGAAAAATAATTTTGAAAGGCATCCATTTTTTCATGAATTTTTTCAAATGGTGTTGAAACAATATTAAAAACAGGGGAAATATTTTCCCTTGAAAATGAAGATATTTTATCAAAAATTAAAGATTTTGAATGCGTTGAAATAATAAATAAAAAAGCAGATAACAACGTAAAAGCAAGGGCAATAAATCTTTTAAGCTGCTCTTTAATTCGTTGCAGTCTGAAAAACTTATTGCCCATTTTTATCCCGCTTTTAATTTAATTAATACATACTGGTTAAAATATTTTCGAATTTGCCGATTTTTTCAACAGCAATACCTGAACCCAATGCCACACATTGAAGTGCATTTTCGGCCACTGAGACAGGCAACCCTGTTGCTGCTCTTAAAACAGAATCTAAACGACGCAACAAGGCTCCGCCCCCTGTTAACATAATCCCTCTATCAACAATATCTGAAGCCAATTCTGGATCAATATGTTCTAAAGCAACTTTAACAGCTTCAACAATTTGAGAAACAGGTTCTGCTAAAGCTTCAGCAATTTGCTTTTCGGTGACAACGATTTCTTTTGGCACGCCGTTTCTTAAATCTCTTCCTTTAACAGGAATGGTCATCCCTTCGCCTTCAGCAGGAATGGAGGCTGCAGCAATCGCTTTTTTAATGCGTTCTGCAGAAGCTTCACCGATTAACAAGCTATGATTTCTTCTGATATAAGAAATGATGGATTCATCCATTTTATCTCCACCAACGCGAATGGATCTGGCATAAACAATACCGCCTAAAGAAATAACGGCCACTTCTGTTGTTCCCCCGCCAATATCAACAACCATTGATCCAAATGGTTCATTAACTGGTAATCCAGCACCAATAGCTGCTGCCATTGGTTCTTCAATTAAGAAAACTTTTCTGGCTCTTGAATTATCTGCAGCATCTTGAATGGCACGACGTTCAACCGCTGTTGATCCTGATGGCACACAAATAACAATCATTGGACGGGCAAACGCTTTATGACCCAAGGCTTTTTGAATGAAACGCTTAATCATCTCATCAGCCACATCAAAATCAGCGATCACACCATCTCTTAAAGGGCGAATAGCTTGAATTTGACCTGGCGTTCTGCCAAGCATTTGTTTGGCTTCATTTCCAACGGCAATCACTTGTTTTTTACCACGATGTTCAGCAATAGCAACAACGGAAGGTTCATTTAAAATCAATCCCTTACCATGAACATACACCAAAGTGTTAGCCGTTCCAAGGTCAATTGCCATATCACAGGAAAAATGTTTTAAAAGATTTTTAAGCATCTCCATTTTCATTTTTTAAGCCTTTCAAAATAAATTTGTAACTTTTTTCATTCATACACGAATAAAAACAAAAAAACAATATTTTTTTTATAAAAAACATAAAAAAAACTTCTCCTAAATAAATTTAAGAGAAGTCTTTTTTTTATTAAATGGTTTAGAAATTATATTTCACGTTAGCTGTTCCTGTATGATTGGTGTAATCTCCTTTAAAGAGCCCTTCATATTCAAGACCAATTTCCGTTCTTTTATCAATTTCAAAGCCAACTTTTAAACCGATTTCAATTCCAAACTTATCCATTTCTTCTGATTCAAGGCTATACCCTGCCCCATTAAGCAAAACAACTTGATTATCCATGCTTGGAGAAATGAAATCATATGTTACAGCCGCTCTTAATTCTGGATACCATTGAATGGAAGGAGACAAAGAATAACCAACTGTGTATCTTGCGCCTAAAATACCGGTTAAGGCATGGGCATCTGCGGCTTCAACTGTTTGTCCTAATGTATCAGTATATTCTTTTTGCTTGGTGTATACATATCTTAACCCAGCTTCTGGTGACAAGACACCGCTCACCCATTTACCAACAACAACTGGACCTAATTTATAACCAGCAATCATTTCTGCAGCCGCAATATTGATATCATATTCGGATTCAACTTTTTGAGATAAAACATTTCTTTCTTCTTTAACAGTTGATCTGCCATACATTAAAAATCCATTCGCATAGAAACGATTTGGTTGGTATTGACCATATATGATACCGGCATGCGTTTGAATTTCAGTATCCCGATTCATTCCCTTTCCATCAGAGAAGGAATAAGAATATGCCGCACCAACTTTTAAATTCCGATCAATTGGTGTTTCAACCCCAGCGATAAACCCGATGGTATCCATTTCAAATGGTTTTTTGCCATCATTTTCGCCCATTGAATAAAGAGAGTTTACCCACACACGGCTTGTTTCTTTTGGCGCTTTATAATGCACTTTGCCATTATAAACAAAGTGAGATTTTTCCATAGCATCATAAAAACGTTGCCCAAGAGCATTTGAAATTTGACGTGTAACCTCAGAGCTATGAGCCGTGATCAATGCAGAAGAATCTGGCGTTAATGCATTGATAGCATCTTGATAATCATCTGTATTCGTGCCATTTAACTGAGCTAATTCATTTAATTTTTCTTGCACTGCAGTGGCTTGTTCATTGCCTGTAATTTTTTCGTTATCAATCCAGGCATTGGAAGCTTCTTTGCTGTATTCATCACACTTGCCATCTTTGCAATAAGGATTTTTAGCCATTTCATCAGCTTTTAATTGAGCTTCCCCATCCGTTAACTTTCTGATTTGATAAACACCATCAGCGCCTTTCTTTTCTTTCACTTCATAAAGCATATTTTCGCTTAAGTTTTGGAAATCGCCATTTGATTTTGAAGCTTTAATAATTTGATATTCTTTTGTTTCGCCTTTTTTAATTTCGCCAACGCCGACAACAACACCTAATGACGTATTCTCACTTGAAATTGAAACAGTGTTCGCTTCAATTTTACCATTTGAGCCATTTTCAATATGAGTGATCACTTTTGAATTCTTTTTAATATCAACCGTGTCGGCATAAATTGTGTTTTTCCCTAAATCAACGCGGGATTTTTCAATGCTAACAGACCCTTCTTTATTTTTTTGCTTTGTGTTAATACCACCAAAAAGTTGCAAATCAGAATGATCAATTTCAATGGCGCCTTGGTTATAAATATCCCCCGTTTTATCAAACAACGTGTGAGGATTTTTTGGATAGGCAACAGTTGTATATGGTTCATAATCAACATCCATGATATCATGAACGTTGTGAACTTTCACCGTTCCAAGGTTATAAATATGCGCCCCTAAATCAGCGTGGTTATCTTTAAAGGCAACATCCGAACCACTCAAAGTAAGCACTGCGCTTGAATCATTATAAACGGCACCGCCTTTCGGAGCTTGGTTACCCGACAAGCGTGTTGTTCCACCTAAAATCATATTCCCTTTATTATAAACAGCACCACCAGCTGTGCTTGCTTCATTATTTTCAAAAGAAACTGATCCCAAAAACTTGATTGTTCCCGTATCTGTTGTTTGTGAATAAAAATCATTAAATAAAGCGCCACCCAAACCTTCTTCTTGAACACTTAAGGCTTTGTTTTCTTTAAAAACAACGCTTGTGCCAGCTCCAAAAGTTGTGTTACCCTCAGAATTATAAACAGCACCCCCACGGGCTTGAATAAATTCAACATTTATAGGATTTGGATTTTCAGCAATATATTCTTCTTCTGAAACCAAGTTTTGAACGGTATTTCCCTGGAATAAAATAGTTGATTGTGATCCATTAAACTCAATGGTTGAATAGTTTGCAATTGCACCACCAACAGCATGTGTTGCTGCAGAAATAGAGTTCGCTTTAAATTCAGCTGAATCGTTAAATATAACTTTTCCTTCAACGCCATTTTCCGTTTTCATACCAGTTGTATGAATAGCAGCTCCTTTACCATAGGAAAAGCCATTTGCAGCCGTGATTTTATTATTTTGAAAAGAAGCCTTTCCATTAAAAACAACTTCGCCATCTGAATTTAACAACCCAGCACCACTGCCAGTTGCACGCGGGCTATAAACCAAAGCTTCATTTCCATCAAAAACCACATCTTTAGCAAACGTTGTTTTTGCATTTTTACCTAAACTATAAAGCCCTGCACCAGAAGCAACGTCACCCTCTATATCTCCTGTTAAAATAACTTTATTTTGCGAAAAAACAGCTGAATCTTCAAAATTAATATGACCTTTTGAGTTATATAACCCACCACCGTAAGAATATAGATACTCTGTTTGCGCAACATTTTGCTTAAATGTTGTTTTTCCTTTAAAAGTAACAGTTGGAATGCGTTCTGCTTCTCCCTCAGAATTATTTATATTATCAAGACCAGAATTATATAACCCACCACCACCAGCGAGCCTTCCGCTTATTGCCATATTCCCTTGAAACAAGGCATCTTTATGAAATTCAACATTGGAGACATTATAAACACCGCCCCCTTCGCTTATTGATCCAGGCGCAACAATAAGTGTTTCAACTTTGTTATCAATAAAATTGGACACCCCTTTAAATAAGGCATTTCCAGAGTTATAAAGTCCGCCCCCCAAAGCACTCGATTCCACTGCCCCTTTTTTATCACAAGCCCCTGCCATAATTTCATTTCCTCTAAATGTGGCAGTAACTGTATCGGCAACTACAAAGTCTTTTTCATTATAAATAGCGCCACCTTGTCCTTTTATCTTATCAATTTCAACATTAGGATCAATAAATATCGTATCAATTGTGTTATCTAAAAAATTAGCTTCTTTTCCAAGAAACAAAAGAGATCCTTTATTATGAATGGCACCTCCTTTAAAATCAGTGATATATTCTACTCGCGAAGAAGAACCCTCTGGCACCATTTTTTGATCATAATATGCATTTTGGAAACTTGTTACACCACTAAACGTCAAATCAAAATCAGAAGTCAACCAAGACTGATGCGTCACAGCAATTGAATCATCTGCTCTAAACTTATAAGCTTCTTCTGCCTCAATAGCATACCCAAATTCAGAAGTACCATTTCCTTCTCTTATTAATTCAATCGCGTATCCTCCCCCCAACAATGCTTCTTGCAAAGCTGTTGGCGTTGAAATTCCGATAAATCCTTCTTCTTCATCTGATGATGAACCAGCAAAAACGTCACTTGGAAAGCAAACAGAACTTAATAACAATGTGATAAATAAGTATTTTTTAGCAGAAGACACTCCTCTTCCTCTAAAAAGAACTGAACCAGATTGAATCATAACCAGTCTCCCTAATTAATATCCCTAAATACCCTTATTCTTTAGTATTAAAACAATAGAATATATTTTGCAAGCTTTTTTTTATTTTTTTTCAACTTTTTTTAAGGCCCCTATAAAATTTAAATTTCATGATAAAAAAGGAGTAAAAAAACTCTTTACAAGAGGCATAAAAAAAGATAAAGTAACTAAAAAAAAGGAGATGAAGAGATGACAAAAATTGCAGTTTGGTGTCGACATAAAGAAGATAATATTATTGGGATTGGGCCAAATATTCCTTGGCATGTTTCAAGTGATTTTAAAAGATTTCAACGCTTAACCATCAATAAAGCGCTTTTGGTTGGGCAAAACACTTATGAAAGTTTTCCAAATAAAACGTTACCAAACAGAAAAATTTATATTTTAACGCTGGATAAAAATTATCAAGTTTCAGATAAAGAAAATCACTTTGTTATCCCATTTGATGAAGTTTCAAAGCTAACTGAAGAGCTTTATATTTCAGGTGGGGCAACCGTTTATCAAATCACCATGCTTTCTAAATTGCCTGATTTAATTGTTGATTGCGTTTATCATGGCCCTTTAAAAGAAGGGTTAACGGGCCCCAAAATTGATATTACAAACAGCATTGAAATTATGCACGCTGATTATGAAAAAATAACAGATGATTTTATTTTAGATGATGTTTACACAGCCATTTGGACCAAAAAAGGCTCTGTAATTGATGAAAAAGTTTTAACTCACTTAAAAAATTCTATCTATAATATATAATAAAGGATAAAAAATGAAACAATATCTTGATTTGCTTCAACACATTATGGAAAACGGAACAGATAAACCAAACAGAACTGGCATTGACACTCGATCTGTTTTTGGCGCTCAAATGCGATTTGATTTATCAAAAGGTTTCCCATTGGTAACAACTAAAAAAGTTCATTTAAAATCCATTATCCATGAACTTATTTGGCTCTTATCTGGCAATACGAATATTAAATATTTAAAAGATAATAATGTTCGCATTTGGAATGAATGGGCAGATGAAGATGGTAATTTAGGACCCGTTTATGGTGCCCAATGGCGCAATTTTAATGGGCAAGGCATTGATCAGATTAAAGATGTTGTCAATCGTTTAAAAACAAACCCAAATGATAGACGCATGATTGTCAGCGCTTGGAATCCAGCGCAAATTGATCAAATGGCCCTCCCCCCATGCCATGCTTTTTTCCAATTTTATACAGCGAATGGCAAACTTTCTTGCCAATTATATCAACGTTCTTGCGATATGTTTTTAGGTGTTCCATTTAACATTGCCTCTTATTCCTTATTAACCATGATGATGGCACAAGTAACGGGATTTGAACCAGGCGATTTTGTTCATACTTTAGGAGATGCGCATATTTATCATAACCACTTTGATCAAGTGAAAGAACAAATCAGTCGCACACCATTTGAATTACCGCAAATGAAAATTAATCCTGATGTGAAAAATATTGATGATTTTAAATATGAAGATTTTGAATTAGTGAATTATCAATCACATGGCAAACTTGAAGGGGTTGTTGCCGTTTAAGGAGCTTTTTAATGAAACATATTGTTGCTGCCATCTTAATTTTAATGATTTTTAAAGCTGTTATTTATATCTTTTTCCCAACGGGGGTTAAATATTTGGCCCAAAAAATGGCAGATATTGATGACTTATCATATAAAATGTATGGCTGGCTTTTAATCTTTATGTCTTTAATTATATGGCTAAGCTATTTAAGACACCAATTCTAAAATAAAAATAAGGGGATCAAAAAATGGGAGAATTGACACCGATTACTGAGCGTATTGATCAATATTTAAACGAATATAATCAACGCATTAATGAATATCGATTAAACCATCCTCACAATCAAGATCGTGAAGAATATACAGATTTAAATATTCTGGAAAAATTAGCAAGAGAAGATATCAGGAAAGGGAAATTACCCCAATTATATCAAGAATCCGAGCGTGCTATTGAAATGCCAGACTATCTGAAAGCTTATATTCATCAAATTTTAAATAATTTTTTGAAGCCAGAAGAAAATAAAAAACATTTAAATGAAGAAGTGTTTGGTAATTTAAGAGACGCAAAATTATTTTTATCTGACAGGCTTCCCCTTAATGCTTGCATTCTTTCAGGATCAAAACCTCCTATTATGATGTTTACAAAGGGAAACTTTATTAATAAAAATGGAGAAGCACAACCAATTGATCTTTTGGCCCATATTTTAGGGCATGAACTTTCCCACCCGATTGAACAAACATATTCAACAACAAAATCAAATCAAACAAGCGAACATTTTTGTGATTTGTTGGGAATCAGTGTCGCCAACAAGGCAGGATATTCTCCAATGCCTATTTTAAATTTTTGGCAAGATAACTCTGAAAAAGGATCAATTATCCGTGATAGAATTTTGGCTACGCACCCTCTTGCCAGCGTTCGCAAAACTGTTAACGGTTCTTGGATTGGGACTTTGGAATTAAAAGGACACTCTATTTCCCCTCTTTCTAAAACAAAATATTCCAAACAAGATATCAATCTCTTAAATCAAATTCATGTGTTATCCCCTCTTGAAAAACTTTTAAATGCCATCGAATATGAACAAGCCTCTTTACAAGAGAAAAAAGAAGCTTTTATTCACCTGAGCAAATATCTTTTAACCCAAAGAATAGATCTTTTTTTGAATGAACATAACTTATATGCCTCTTTATTCAAGCAATTTGATCAAACCACTCAAAATGAAATTACCGAAAAACTTTTAAGCATCAGACCAAAAGTACCTGATTTTTCTGATAGATCAAATTTGCCAAGTGTTCTTTTAGATTTATTTGGCTCGCAAGATGTTTTTTTAGAGCAAAAAGCTTGTCGCCTTGCGATCAAAGATAAAATGCGCCAGCTCCCTATTGAAACGGCTGTTGACTATATGGATCAGATTAATCAATTTTCTGACTCATATTTAAAAACAAAAGATACGGTTGCTTATAAATTGTTAGAAGGCATTCCTTTTAAAACTGAAGATATAACAAACAAAAAGTTATTGTCATGGGAGAATTTCTTAAATACAAGTAAATCTTCTCACTTCTACCAAAATGAATATCTTGCTTCATTAAATAGCATTGCTACTAAGACCCCCTTTGAAATGCCATGGGCAAAGCTCATTGATCATATGCATGCCGAGACAACTTCAGAAAAGGATAAAGATATTATTTCAACGTTTTTTTTAAATGCTGACTTAAATAAAACTTTGGAAAAAATTTCCGATCAGTTTAAAATGGAAGGATCGAATTTTATTTTAGATTTAAATGAAAGATCAAGATTTATCCATCCACTTACAACAAAAGAAGCTTATTTGGGTAACGAAAAATATTTTTTAAATCAACAAGATGCCTTCTATGAAGAAGAATTAAAAAAACTGATAACGCCACATAGTGAAAACCCGAAAATACATCCGTTTGATATAGACGCTATGTTCCAAGAAAGATTAGACACCTTCATCAAAAAAAACGGCGCTCTTTTTACACCGAGGTTCACATATAATGAGTCAGATTTGTTAAATCAAACAAAAGCACACAAACCTCTTGAATTATTGCTAGATCAATTGCAACAAATATGGTTAGCCGATGGCGCAAAAGAAGGATCTTCATATTTTAAAAATTTTTACGAAGAAAAAATACCCGAATTGATTAATAAATTTTATCAAGATGAAAAAATTCTTGACTCTTTTTATAATTATTCACGCAACGTAAACCAAGATACATTCTTTGAATCTAGCTTAAATAACAAAATATTGGATGTTTATATTACGCCAGAGAATCCTTTAATACAGTATTTAAAAACACCAGCTGGCAAACAAGTGAGTCTGGACGCAAAATTATTCTTACTCTGCCACACTCCTTTAACAAAAAACATTGAGTTTGATACATCCAAAAAATTTGATGAATTATTTAACTATGATTTTTATGAAGTGTTAGGCATTAGTCAACCTAAAACATTTAAGGAATTAGAAGAGTTGAGCAAAAAACTATATGTCAATAAGAATTTTGCCAATTCTTATATGGCCGCAAGAACAAGTAACACTCTTTTACAAATCAGAAACTATATTACCCGCACTTTCTTAAAAGAATTAAATTTAGAAGATTATAAAGATCAATATATTGATTTATCAAAGGCGGGATATCAGTTAAGACAAGATGAAAACTGCTCAAATGAAACAAACCAAATTCTTGCCAAAATTGCTGAACATAATTATCGCCATCTTTTATATAGCAATTTAAAAATGGCACCCGAAGAAGAATTGGCTTATATTTGCACAGAATACCAAAAATATAATAATCAAGGCGCTCTTTTCAAGGATTTGCGTAATGCGGATGATCAATTTTTGCATTATTATGCTTTAAGCGATCACCATTATAATTATAATGAAGCATTAGAAGAAAAGATCATGAAAATGATGCGCCAACAAATTAAAACGGCGGATCCAATTTATCGAGAAGATCTTTATAAATTAGCAAGCAAAATTTTAAAAGAAACACCGCCTGCTAATAATCAGTTTAAAAACTTTTTAATTGAAACAATTGCCGAGTTGCATTTTAAACGCATTGGCATGGAAAAAGAGTCTTCCGTTACAAAAAAAGAATTTGTTGCTCAAATGACTCCAGACGCTTATTTAAAAGATTTCTCTGGAATAACTGGTGCTTCCATTTTATGCCGATTAATGGAAAAAGCCGAAACGCAAAAAGATGTTTCTTTAGCAATCAGAGATAAAATCCAAACGGTAAACGGGAATAAAATTGATGCTCAGGTTCAAGGCTTACGCGAAGGATTGATTTGCTCTCATCAAAACAATTTTAACATTGATTTACTTGACTTTTTAAAACAACCCCTCACCCCACAAAGCGCTAACAAAATCGTTTATACCATTAACAAAAAACGTAAATATAATCAGGGGCAATTTTTTGGTGGCCTTTTAAGCCCAGAGCTCAAACAACGCATTGACTTTAGAGCTCAAATATCGGATCAAACCAAACAAACGGCTATGGCTAATTTCCATAGGCAGTTTTGGGAAACGCCACCCGAAGCGCAAGCTTTGATTATGCAAAGTTTATTATTTGATCCAACAAAGGGTGATACTGTTAATACACAAAAAATTCAAGAATACTATAATATTATAAAAGAGGAAATGAATAAAGATACCGACTATGCCACTTATCAAACACTGGCTCTTGATACTTATTTTGAAAATTGCGAATCATTGGAAGCAAAAGCTTTGTTCATTTCGATTTTATATACAATGAATCCACCCCAAAAAGTGCCCTACACTTCGCAACCTCATAAAACGGAAAAAAGAAAACAACGCCCTGGAGAAATGATTAAAAAAATTCTTTCACAAATGGGCGCTGCCGGTGGAAAAACATTACAAGCCATTCATTCTTATCCAGGAACAAGTGATAGTATTAAAGAAGATTTAAAAGACTCAAAAAGCAACTTTAATCCACCAAAAAGATATCAAATTTTTGAAAGCATTGAGTCTGCTGAAACATTTGATGATGGCAAATTAAAAGGGCAAACCCCTTATGTTGGAAGATTGCTTGGTTCTGGGTCTTTTGGCTTTACAGTTGAAGTGAAAGATGATCCAGAAGCCCAAACAGGGCATGCTTTAACCATGTTGCATCCAAATGCTTTGGAAACGGCTAATAATCAATTTAAAAAGTTTTTTACACCAATTTCTAAAAAATTAGCCTCATGCAACAAAAAACTTTTTGGCGCTCTTCCAAGCATTATTGGGCAAGCCAGACACTTAACCGCCATTGAAGCTGACTTTTTGGTGGGTGGCGCGCAAACAAAAGTGGCTGAAGAACAATATAAAGGCATTCAAGTTCAAGCAGATGGGCAAGAATTTCAAATTTCAGCTGCACATATCAGCGATTTTGGAAGAAGATTCAAAAAAACAGAACTGGCCAGTGGTGAACATTTTAACGATCTTCCTGAAAAAACAAAAGAACAACAAGCTTATAAAAAAGCCGTTGCCAAAGCGATTTTCACTACCGAACTTTACACTTTGTTGCAAATGGGCCCTATTGATTCAGATAGACATGGCGCTCAAGTGCGCGTGGATGGTTCAAAGATCACGTTATTTGACCATGGCGCCATTGATTTTGAATGCAAATACTTGGGAAAAGATAAAAATGGCCACACCATGTTGCAACAAGCAACGCCTTATACCCCATCTGTAAATGAAAGACGCCATCTTGGTAAATTGATTGCAAAAGCAATGACAAGATCCCATAAAGGCGAAGATTTTACAGACGCTTTAATTGATGTTTTATCAAAAGATAGCATGAGCTCTTCTTTAGCTGAAAAGGCAAAGAGTCTTTTCCCTAGTTTTTCAAGAGAAAAAGTGAAACGGCCTAAATTAAGCGCAACCATGCAACGCGCTTTATTGGCTCTTGGCGATTATATTAGCGCAATGGGAAAAACGCCTGAAGAAAGAAGTCAAGCTGTTCAAGAATGCCTTTCTTCTGTGATGCAACATCAAGAACAATTAGATGACGTGTTGCTTATTTCAATTGGAAGAAACTTGCCAAAGAAAATTCGTCAATCCCTTTTAAATGGAAATAAATCAACCTCTGGGGTTCACTTTGTTGATGCTCATCCATATCAAAAAAATCAAACACCTGTATTTGAAAGATTGATTATGAAACACTTTATGCCACCAATAGAAAAAGCACCTCAAACGCTTCCAGAACTTAAAGAAACTGTTTCTTTAATTAAAGAAATTGAAGAAAAAGAATTTTCAGCACAAAATGAAGCAAAGCAAGCAGCAAGAAACAAAAATTTTATCGCTTCTAGTTTAATAAACCGTGGTGGGAGATAAAAAAAGAAAAAGCCCTTAAAAAAACTTTCTTTTAGGGGCTTTTTTATGCTTAAAAACCATTTAAACCTTGACTTTTAATTCCCAAAGAGATAGTTTAACAAAACTTATTTTTTAATAGAGGATTAATCTGATGGGATATCAAAAAATAAATGATCATGAATATGAATGGATGAAACAAGAAATCCAAAAAAGAATAGATGAAAAAAACACGGATATTTTTTGCGCCATTAACCGCATTGGTTCAATTACAAAAATTTTATCTGAAAATGCTAAAGGAACCATTTTTTTAAATAACCGTGATTTTAAAAAACTTTATCCAGCCTTAATTTCAAAAGAATTTCAAAATTCTAAAGTCAACTTAATTGTTTCGGCAGAAGTTTTGCTAGATGAAAAAAAAGAAACACCTTTCACGTTTTTTTTAGAGGATCGGTTTATTCAATTAAAACAAGAAAAAGCCCCTTCCCTTCAAGATCTTCCAAATCCAAAAAGAATTTTTATTGCAGATTCAAGTGTTCACTGTGATTCCTTTATGATTTTTAATAACAAAAGTTATATTTTAAAAATTGAAAATGCTGAACAACCTTATTTTAGTTGCGCTTTAAATGCCACATATAGCCAAAGCCAATCCAAACGATTAGAGATGCTTTCATCAGCTATGATTAAAATTAAAAGCCTTTCAGTTCCATTCCAAGATGTTCAGAAAAAAATATCTCAACACCATAAGAAAAATAGATTAGATGATAGCCATGAGCGAGAATAAAAAATCAATTTATCAAAATATTCTTGATTTAACAAGATCAATAAATAAAGCCATTTTGCTTCAAACAGATAGCGAACCTTTTGATAAAAAAGAATACCTGCAAGCTGTTTTAGAACCGTTAACAACAAACGAAGATATTATTTATCCAATTAAAAACAATCGGCTTAAGCTTGTGATGAACTATTTTTTAATCAATCCACAAAATAATGTTAAACTTTATTTAACGCAACAAGGCGTTGATGAGCTTTATGATGTTTTAAAAGATAAAAATAAACATCCAAATCTTCAATTATTTTTAGATCAAAAAATAAATCCTTATCAAGCAAGGGATTTATTTAATAAAGCGCGCTTTATTGATTTTCAAGGGACAGATTCTGACTTGCCCTCTTTTGGCATTATTAATGAAAAACATACGCTAACCTATAATAGTGAAGGCGGCGGTTTTTTAATTCATTTTAATGCTGAAGCAACTCTTGAAGGAGAAAAGCATTTAAAATTAAGACAAAAAGTTTTTGATATATTAACCTCATTAGCAAACCCGCCTTTAAACCCTAGATGGATTCGATCAAATATTTTATCGCCCGATCAAGTTTCAGGTCGCACAAAGGATTAAAAAATGGCTGAAGAAAATAAACCCTTGCTCTCAGAAAAAGAATTTTTACGTGGTATGAGATATCTTTTAAAGCATGAACGATCTTCTTTGTTTTATAGCAATTTATATCTGCCAGCTTTATTAAAAGAATTTTGTTGCAAACCGGCAACAAAAATTCAACTTTTCTTAAAAGAGGAAGAAATTCAAAAATTTGAAAGCGTTTTAAAACAGATGCATTTTGCATTTGGCAAACAACAAGTTTTTATGAATGCACCCAAGGCGTTTTCAAATAAAACACTTCAAATTATTGAAGACGTGTTACCACACCAAATTGTTTATATCTCAGAAAAAAAATCCCCAATTTCTTTTATCGTTATTGATGAGAAACATTATTTTTTAAAACATCAAGAAAAAGAAGGATTTTGGGCCGCCTTAAATGCCGATAAAGATATTGAAATTAAAGATTATTTGAAAACGGCAATTCAAGCCATGAAAGAAATTGAAAAAGAAGCTGTTTTATATCAAGGTAAGCCAATGCTTCTTGAAAAAAAGAATCCTGTTTTTCCTTTAACAAACGAAGAAAGAATAAAGGAATAATTTTATTCTTCAAAAGCTTTTAAAATAACCGCTCTTGTTGCAGAGGAAATGTGTTTCGCTTGGAAGCTCCACCAAACCGACCATAAAATCATCTTGAGCGCTTTTAATAAAACTTTTTGTGGAGTCAATCCAATCACCGCACCAACAACTTGTTGCGCTTAATAAACTAAATCAACAATTAAATTTTGATTAAGAATATTCCCTTCCTTGCCCCTTGTTTTGATTTATTCAGAACGGGTGCGATTATTTGCAACCAATTTTTGAGCCGCTTGTAACACACGCGTTCTTGAACAAACATTAAGATTTTGATGTTGAATAATTTCTTTCATAATCCCACCAATTTGAGAGGCAACAAAACTTTGCTCATAAGAAGAAAGCAATTGCCATAAAGCTGTTTGCTTATGTTTAGCTGCCACCATAGCTGGAGTTAATCCATCATGATTTTTAATTAATGGATTTGGAGAAAAGTTTTTAATTAAATATTCGGCATCAAATGTTTTTTGAGGCATGTTATATTCGCCTTCTTGAACAGTATTATACATGCGAATACTACCGCTTGTTACCACATGATGCAACAAAGTGTTGCCATGTTTATCTTGCCCATCAACATCACACCCCTTTGAAAGCAAATTTTTAATTTTTTCAATTTGAGGTTCGATTTGATGATTTCTTTTATCCGTGATTTCTTCAACTAAACTTTCAATTGTGATATTCATTCTCATTTTATTTTATCCTTACTTTAACAAATCTTCTGCCAACGCATTTAATGCCTCAACATCTTCTTTTTTCAAGGCAGATTTAATTGAAACATGATTTTCAATCAATGTGATATTTTTAAGCTCTCCCATTTCTTTTTTCATCACTTTTGCAGACATCGGCGCCCAAGAGCCATTTTCAATAAACCCAATGGTTCTGTTTTGATAATTTTTGCTTTTTAAATGGTGCATAAATGTGGCCATATAAGGGAAAACATCTCCATCATATGTGGGGCTTGCCAACACCAAATGCGAATATCTGAATGCATCTTCAACGGCCTCTGCCATATCATCTCTGGCTAAATCGGCAATCGCTGTTTTAATGCCTTTTGCATCCAAAATCTCTTTAAGCTTCAAAGCGGCTTGCTTGGTGTTCCCATAAATGGAGGTATAGGCAATAAAAACGCCCGTATCTTCCGCTTTATATGAGCTCCAAATATCATATTTATTTAAATAATATCCCAAATTTTCAGTGAGCATCGGCCCATGGAGCGGAAAAATCTTTTGAATATCAAGTGTGCTTGCTTTTTTAAGCAACGTTTGAACAGGAGCACCATATTTACCCACAATGTTAATATAATAACGGCGCGCTTCGCAATCCCATTCTTCTTCATAATCAAGCGCCCCAAATTTGCCAAACGCATCTGCTGAAAACAAAATCTTTTCTGTTTGTTCATAAGCAACCATCACTTCTGGCCAATGAACCATCGGCGCAAAAACAAATGAAAGCGAATGCTGGCCTAATAAAAGCGTTTCTCCTTCTTGAATAATAACTTTTTTGCCTTCCAAATCAATCCCTTCAAAAAAACTTTCCATCATTTGGAATGCTTTTTGATTTGAAACAACTTTTGTATTTGGATAAGCTTTTAAAAATAAATCAATACTGCCTGCATGATCTGGCTCCATATGAAGAACAACCAAATAATCTGGTTCTTTACCATTTAAAACTTCTTTTAAATTTGAAAGCCATTCCTCTGCTTTATGGATATCCACCGTATCCATCACAGCTGTTTTTTCATCCATAATCACATAAGAGTTATATGAAATTCCATTTGGAACAATATATTGCCCTTCAAATAAATCAATTTCTTTATCATCCACACCAACATAATAAATATTTGAAACCAACTGTTTATTTTTCATGTGATCACCCTTCATTTTTTTTAATTAATATGGGGAAAAGTTTAGCAAATAATTTTGAATTTTTCAATCATTTTTAAAAAAGATATTGACAAGTTTCAAAAGAAATTATATTTTATTTCACATGAACACATCTATTATTTTTATTATTACAAACATTTTTACTTTTTGGTTTAAAAAATCAAAGGGAGCTGTTTGTTAGTAATAAAAATTAAAATAAAAGAATCAAAATAGCAGCTCTTTTCAATTTGAAAAGAGTTTTTTTTATAAAAAAGGAAGACTATGACATTAAATGCTTATGAATTTAACAATCTTTTAACCGCATTACCTGCTTTAAGAAAAATATATAACTCGGGCACTTTGAAAGATTATTTTCAAGAAGAACTGGCTGATTTTCTTTTAGAAACCGATAAAACAACACCTGATACCGCTCTTCTTTTAGAAACAATTTATGAAGAAACGGCCCGGCTTTATGATAAACAAACAGCAAAAGAAGTTGTGAAACAATTAAGCTATCTTCCCATTATGGAATCTGGCACTCATTTGGCTTTTTTAAGAGATTATGATAGCCCGCAAAAAGAAGAAACAAGAGCTCTTTTAAATCAAAATATTTTAATTTCCGCTTCGTTAATGAAACAAGCTGGCGCCAAATATCATATTGGATTTTATGGTTCAAATGTTTCTCTTTCCCATCCTTGCAGTGGGGGATATTTCCAAGTGGGGGATACCATTTTCCCCGTTGCAAACAATAATAAAATCAGCAAAAGCATTTTATATCAAAGCGATAAAATATCTTCTGAATATTTTAATGAAACCGTTTTATTATCCGCCACATTAAATCATTTAGAAAAAACATTAAACACGATTTTAAAACAAGAAAACTGCCCTTGTAAGGAAAAATATAAAGCCGCACTTAAAATTGTTTCTCATTTAACGGCAACAACAAATTTAAAAAATCTTCAAACGGCTTATTCCTCTTTAAAAGAAGGAAAAAAACAGCTGATTGAAGAAACAAAACAAGAATTAAACCTTCTTTCAAAAAGAATGTTTGATTATTCGTTTGATGATATTAAAAATCAATATCAAGCATTAAAAAGCATTTTTGAACAAGAAAATCTTTCAACGCTTGCAGATCAAACAGCTGTTTATCAATCTTATTCTTTAAACCAAATATTAAACAAAGCTGGAATGCAACAAATCACCTTAGATGGAACTGAAATCACAAGAAAATTCTTGATTAAAGCCTTGCAAAGCGAAGACTCCATTTGGTCAAAAATCTTTTCAAATCCAACTTATTTTAATAAGTTTCAACAATCTTTAAAAGGAATAAGAGCCGCTTGGAAAGAAGATGAATCTCCTTTTGTTGGCATTTCAAAAGATAAAGAAATGCGCAAAAGCTTTGCCATTAAACTTCATAAGCTTTCTCATGATAAAGAAACAGTGCTTGAGTTATTAAAAACAAAGCAAATCGCGCCTTCAAGTGCCTTAATTTGCCTGGCCACTCAAAGCGCAAACATTTTAGCGCATGGCGGATTTTTCCAATCAACTTATGCCGAAAAAATGAAACAAGGATTTCAAGGGTTTTTAACGCAAATTCATGAAAATAAACTGAAAGAAAAATTAGATGTGATGCCTGTTGATTTAATGTTTTTAAGCTTAGGCGTGATCAGCGAATCCAAAACAAAAAAACCACTCAAACTTTCAGAAATTGCCAGATTACCTGAAGAAAGATTAGCCAATGTGCTGAATGTGATCCCTTATATCGGGGCGGCTAAATCCGTTTTAGCAACAGCTGGGATTTTAAACACCTATTTGAACAATACTGCCCCTGGTTATATTGAAGCTGAAGCATTGAAAAACAAAGAAAAACTTGTTCAAAAAATCTCAAAATATCCAGAAGCTTATAAAATTTCATTCAAGCAAATGGCTCACTTGCAAGAAAGGGGTTCTTAATGATTTTAAAGAAAATTCAAACAGAACATATTGTTTCAAATTTGTTTTATACCACAACGCATAATGCTTTTTATAAAGATATGTATTCCGATTTTGGGCTTAAAGACGCATTGGTTCATCCCGAGCTTTATGATAAATTAATTCAGCTTGAACCCAAACTTAAAGCTCTTGGATTAAAGCTTGTGATCTATGATGCGTTTAGACCCCTTGAAGTGCAAAAATATATGTTTGAAACAGCGCCAGATTATTTAAAACCTTATATCGCTCCACCTCCTGAAGAAACATCTAAGCGCGGGTTTCATCCCAGAGGCGTTGCCATTGATTGTTATTTAACTGATTTACAAGGAAATGAACTTGAATTCCCAACAAAGCCAGATGCCTTTTATGAAGGATATGAAAAAGACCCTTCTTTTCAAGACTATTTAAAAAAATGTCACCGCGATTATAAAGGAGATGATGTTTCTTTAACAGCCTATCAAAACAAAGAATTGCTTGAAAATTTAATGAAAGAGATTGATTTAGAACCCCTTCTACATGAATGGTGGCACTTTAATTTAAAAGAGGCTTGGACCTATCCATTAATTCGATCTTTAAAAAATGTGACAATTCTTTAAAAAAGGTGTTGACATTTTATATTTGGAGGCGTATTTTAAAAATATGATAACAAAAACAGTAAACTTTTTTGGTTTTTATTTTTACTCTTTTTACTTTAGAAAGTAAAAGGAGCGTTTTTTGTTAGCGAACTAATTATTTTAACGATTCAAACGAAAAACAGCTCTTAATTTTAGAAGGGCTGTTTTTTTTATATTAAGAGGAACAAGATGACAGATAAAACATACATTGAAAAAGTTGATCAAATAAAAAGTCTTTTAAAATCGCAAAAGATTTATGACTATATGTTAGGATTAATGAACGTTCGAATTAAAAACAAACTGCCAAAAGAAGAAGCTTTGCGCATTAAATATGATGCTGAACGCTTAAAAACAAAAGGCGAAAGAAGCATGAAGCATATTCTTGCTCATGAAAAAAATGAATTAGTGAGCATTTTAAAAAGCAACCATTTGGTCAGACATTATGCTCTTTTAGTGGTGGGCGCTGATTATGGAACAAATGCTTTTATTAAAGATTTAGAAACAAATTTAAAAAAAGTTGAAATGACAAAACCTTATGCTATGCCGATTATTCAAAACAAAATTAAAATTCCAGCTGATCGCATTCGTTATTTAACTTATTGTTAAAAAAATAAGATTGACAATATGTTTTTAATCTGTTATCATTAGTTCTAATAAAGAAAAAGGATGTTTATGTTTATATCAACTTTCAAAACTTTGAAACAATCTAAACGTGAGGAAGATTTCTCCCGTTAGGTGTTTGATATCAACAGAACAAAACAATCAGAAACGGGACCAAAAAAAGGTCTCGTTTTTTTATTAATAAAAGAAAGGGAAACAAATGGGCGAGATGGCAAAATTCACAGTGAATAATCAAAGATTTTGGTCTGGGTTATTGACTAAAAAAGATGGGAAAGAAATTTCCCCTGCCCCTTTTTTCATTTATCCTCTTTCTAAAAAACATAGCCAAGCCATGGCGTTTCTTTCCAAAAAGATTTATCAACATTTAAAAGAAGAAGAACAATGCTTCATTCACAAGCATTCGGCCTCTTATTATGATGAAGTTTTTAAAAAACAAGATATCATTTTTGTGGGTGTTTTTCATGAATCAAAATTAATTGGGATGAGTTATTTAAAAGTTTGCTCAAATTCAAAAACGTTTCAAGATGAAATTCCAAGCTACCCCTATCAATCTTTTTCAAATGGGCAAAAAGTTGCCACTTTAGGAGGCGATTGCGTTCATCCAAACTTTAGAGGGAATGGTTTAAATCAGTTGATGATTGAATATCGCATTGAACTTGCAAAACAACTTAAATGTGACGCCATTTATTCGATTATTGATAGAAATAATCATTGGAACATGCCTCCTTATTTTAACAATCGTTTTCAAATGCTTTCTTCTGGAATTGATCCAAGTGATGGGGGGCAAATTGCCGTGATGTGTTATAAAGATAAGCAACCACAACGCATTGGAAAAGAAATTTTAATTCCATCCCATCATTTTGGAACGATTGATAAATTACTTCAAAATGATTTTGTGGGCTGTGTTTATCATCCTAAAACAAAGCAAATTGCGTTTAGAAGAACAGCCCTACCCTTGCATATTAGATCTCATCAACAAATCAAGCAAATTCGTCGCTTGCGTCAGCAAATAAAGGAGAATCAAAATGTTTAAACCAATTGTTTTCAAACATGAAAATGAAGGAAAAAATATTTTAATTTTAGGAGCGGTTCATGGAAACGAAACCGCTGGCACAAAAGCGCAATATGAAATTATTAGAGAACTCCAAGAAAAAAAACATATTCTTCAATCAGGATCCATTACCTTTATTCCCATTGTGAACGAACAAGCCTATCAAAAAGATGTGCGCGGAATTGAGGATAATTTAAACCGTGTTGTTAAATTTCATGAAAACCCTCAAACAAATGAAGAAAAAATTGCAAATCAGCTGATCAAAGAAATTGAAAAAGCAGATATCCTTTTAGATTTGCATTCAACGCATTGCGAAAAAGATGAACCCTTTGCTTTTATTGATCATCCAAGTCAAGAAAACCTTGAGTTTTTGAAGATTATCCCTGTTCAAACGGCGCTTGCTGGTTGGCCAGATATTTATAAAAACAACCATGAAATTGAAAATAATTGCACTGAGGAATATGCCTTTTTAAAGAATACTTGTGCATTAACAGTTGAATGTGGCTATCATAAATCAATTGAGGCCATTCAAGTTGCCAAAAAATCCATTTTAAATATGCTGTATCATTATGGCGTTTTAAAAGGAAGTTGCCAAGAAACAAAAAAAACGATTATCACTCTTCAAAACTTTGTAATCAAAGAAAAAGAAGGCATGTTCAGCAAAAATTATATTCATTTAGACGCCATTAAAAAAGGAGATGAAATTGCCATTTATGAAACAGGCGAAAAAATTTATGCCCCGTTTGATGGATTTATTATTATGCCAAATCATGAGGCAAAAATAAATACAGAATGGTTTTATTTTGGAAAAAACATTTAAAATTTCAAAAAGATATAAAAAAAATTAAAAAAAAATAAAAAAAAGGCTTGCATTTTATTTTAAAATAAGATAATAATAGTTTCATTGTTCCAGCGTAGCTCAGTGGTAGAGCAATCGGCTGTTAACCGATCGGTCGTAGGTTCGAGCCCTACCGCTGGAGCCATTAAAAGAGATCCCATTTGGGGTCTTTTTTTTATACGTTTTATATAAACGAAAACTATTAACATTCGCTTGCAAAATTCAACGGTTCTTGACAAAGAAACACTTAAGCCCCCACCCTAAAGCATCATAAATAACTTTCACCCACTGAAGCGAACCCGCATCACATCAACGGGGCAAATAGCCGCACTAACAAAGAACCCACAGCACTCTAACGAGGCAGACATACTAACAGAGGCAATGCCTCACACCAACGGGGCATATACCCGCACCAACAAAGAACCCACCGCCCACTAACGAGGCAGATATATCAATGCAACACATCTTCTATGCCAACAAGCCTGACACGATAAAAAAAACACACCTTCCCAATAAACTTATCAAAAATAAAAAGCTTTCTTCCTAAAAAAAACATTGCTAAAAGCATTAATGCTTTTTAAATTTTAAAAATTAAATTTAATTTTAAGAAGATAAAATAGCTATATTTTCAATATATTATAAAGCATTTTTAAAGCTTTAGTTTAAGAAAAAAACACCCAAAAAAACTTTTGAAGTGTTTTTAAGATGATATCAAAAATTATTTAACGCAAGAATTTAAAGAATCCACTATTCCTTCAACAAAAATGGTTGACATTTCATCAACTGTTTGCTGATATTTTTCATCCGAAAAACGCGGCAACACGGAGCAAGAAATTCGAATTTTCAAAAAATTATCTTTATAATTCCCATATAACAACACATTTGAAATATCTTCATCTTGGCCATAGGCACCATAAAACTTTGTTTTCCCGATCTTAATATTTTTTTTCTTTTGCACCTGAAAAGACGATTGATCTTTTAACAACCGCTGAATTTTAGCGTTTGTTAAATGAACTTGGTTATCGCGATAAAGCTGAACTTTTGCATGGCAAAAAGAATTTTGATAGTGATAGGAATAGCCCTGCCCTTTTTGATTTGCTTCATAATCCCAAAAGGCATCAACATATTGACTTTTTGAAAAATTAAAATCTCGCATATCTGGATTTATCAAAACAACTTGGGGCAAATGAAGCACGCAAGCCGACAGCGTTTGATTTGAAATATTTTGCGCCAAACAGCTTGAACAAACTGATGAAGCAAAAGCAAGAAACATAAAAGAATATATAAATGCCTTTTTCACAGCAAAACCTCTTTTTTTAAATTTGAGTGGCAGCAATACCCCAGAAATCTTCAACTTTCAAGCTGGCACCCCCAATTAAAGCACCATCAACATTTGGAACTGAAAGCAATTCTTTTGCATTTGAAGGTTTAACTGAACCACCATATAAAACTTTCATTGTTGAAGCAACTTCTTCACCCAACAAAGATTTGATTTCTTCGCGAATAGCCGTGTGCATTTCTTCAACATCTTGAATTGATGGCACCTTGCCTGTTCCAATGGCCCAAACTGGTTCATAAGCAATCACTGTGTTTTCCCCAGTTGAAACAGAAGGAACAGATTCTTTAATTTGACGGCAAACAACCTCTAAAGCTTTGCCTTCTTCTCTTTCTTCCAATGTTTCGCCAACGCAAATCACAGGAATCAACCCTTTTTCAATGGCATTGACTGCTTTTTCGCGCACAACAGCATCTGTTTCATGGCGCATGGCTCTTCTTTCAGAATGGCCAACGATCACATGAGTTGCCCCTAAATCTTTCAATTGAGCGGCAGAAACATCCCCTGTATAAGCCCCAAAATCTTTTGGAGCAACAGAAACATCTTGAGCGCCAAGATAAACACCTTCATGTGGCAATTCAGCAATTAATGGCAATAAATTCATCCCTGGACAAATCAAAACATCAAAATTTCCTTTTTCTTTTGAAGCAACTTCAAAAACAGCTTTAGCCAAAGCTAAACCATCTGATTTTGTTTGATTCATTTTCCAGTTACCGGCGATTAATTTTCTTCTCATAAAACCTCCTAAAATTAAGATAAATCATATATATTTTTTTTCAATCCCTTGATAAAAAAATCCATTTCTTTGGCAGAATAGCATAAATCGTTTTATTTTTCAAGCACCAGTTAAAAATTCACTTGTTTTTAATATATATTCTTTAATATCAGTATATTATTTAACATTTTTAAAGTTTTACTTTAACGCGATATAAAATGATATGGTGTATAAATATATAAGATGATAAAGAACATAAGATGATACAATAAAGTATATAATATAGTGGCGCAACGTGTGCACAGGACATGGGCTGGTGGGGTGCGCGTGGGTGTGAGATATGAGGTGGAGTGCTGGTGTGGTGTTGGTGGAGTGCTCTAGGTGTGGAGTTAGGTATAGCGCGCGCAGGTGTGGGCTAGTGGAGTGCTCTGGGCATGGTGTTGGTGGGGTGTGTAAGGTATAGAGCTCGCGGATATGGGCTGGTGTGGGGCTGGTATGGGGCTGGTGGAGTGCTGAATGTGGAGTACACGAGGTCGCCCGGGTGTGAGGTGGCGGGGTGCACGAGGTCGCGTGGGTGTGGGCTGGTGGAGTGCGTGGGTGTGGGCTGGTGAAGTGCGCGAGGGTGTGGTGCTGGTGGGGTGAGTATGGGGGTGAGCTGTGCTAGTGGAGTGTGCACGGGTGTGCGTGGGTGTTTGGCTGTGGAGTGCGTGGGTGTGCTGGTGTGGTGCGCGTGGGGTGAGATGTGCTAGTGGAGTGTGCACGGGTGTGCGTGGGTGTAGGCTGGATGTGGGGTTGGTAGATTGCTGGGTGTAAGGTGGAGTGCGCGAGTGCGCGCGGGTGTGAGATGTGCTGGTGGAGTGTGAGGTGCGCGTGGGTGTGAGGTGGTGGGGTGCACGAGGTGTGGAGCGCACGAGTGTGCTCTGGGTGTGAGATATGCGTGAGGTACAGGGTTGTTGGGTATGCGAGATATAATGTGTTAAATATGAGATATTGGATCATTGTGGTGCAGTGTTGAGATAGATAAAGCATAAGCTCTTAAAAATTAGGGTATAAAAAAGCAAACAAGATTATTTTAACCTCAGCCCCAGCTCTAAAAGTTTGGCATTCATAACAAAAAAATGAAAAAATGCTTAAAAATAAAGAAAAAAATATATGAAAAAAATTTTTATTATTATATAATGAATTCAGTGCATAACACATAATGGAGGAAAAAATGTATGGTGCTGATAAAAGAGAATATAACTATCAACAAGAAATACATGCTTTAAAAAACAAACTTGTATCTATTCAGTCAAATATTTCAAGATGCGAAACATCTATTGGCCAATACAATAAAGAAATCTCTGATTTAGAAAGCAAGATTAGAAACGCGCAAAATGAAGCTCAGCAATATCTTTATGGATACAATTTTTCTAAATACCATGACAATTATAACGAGTTGATGTTTCATAAAAATCGCATTTCTAGTGATTATGAATATCAAAAAAGAAACAAAGAAGATCAACGTGGCAGAACTCAATTAGAATTAAAACGCTTAAACGAAGAAAAAAGCTCTATTCTCCGTGAAATTTCCAATAATGAAAATAAGATTTCTCGTGTTAGATCTGAAAATAATTGGAATAAGATATTAGAAGAAAATGCGCGAAAGCAAAAAGAGCAACAAGCTCAACAGCAACAACAAATTGCAAGCCAATCTCGACCCACAAAGCAAACAGCTCCAGTTCCGTTAGCTTCCCCTGAAACAATTAAAAATGACTTAACTGAAGAACAAATTGTTCAAATGTTAAAAGCGCATCGCAAGCCAACACCAACAATTAGACGTGAGGGACGAGAAAAACAATAAAAAAACATCAATTAAACAAAACATAAAAGAAACCCACTGCCCCTTTGCTAGTGGGTTTTTTATAAACGGCTAAAAGCTTTATTGACATCAAACCCATAAAGATATCTAAAAATGGTTTTCTTGTTACAAAAAACCGCCTGTTAAACTTAAACAAGCGGTTTTTTTATGGTTTAAAGAAGAAGATTAGCTTCTATCTGTTGATGATCTTGAAATTCGGCCACCTGTTGCCAACATATTATTCAAATCGGCTGAAGTGATGTTTTGCGCTGAATTATCAAGCGTTCCACCAGATTCATTGCCATCATTGGTATTTGTGTTTGAATTAGAATTATCATTTGTGTTTGTATTCACAGTAGCAGTCTTTTTATCATCTTTATTCAACCATCCGCCTTTACGGAAGGCAAAGAATCCAAGCGCACCTGCCAAGGCAATACCCAACACCCACCAGATCCATTCTTGTTTATACCATGGTGTTTTTTCTTCTTCAGATTTGGCTTGAGCCATAGCAATACCATCTTGAACGGGATTTACAACTGGTTGCCCTTGCGGAATATTAACCCCTTTAGGTATTCCACCATTAATAACATGGCTTTCTGGGTGTTGATAAACAGATTGCAACAATGTGATAACTTTCTTTTCCCCTGGTTCCAAACCGTTAGCAGATGAAAGGCTTTGAAGTACTCCTGCAATTTTTGTTTGAATTTCTTTTCTCTTAGACTCATCTGTTTCACTATCTAATTCCTGATATAACTCAGATAATGCTTTATATTGAGCAGACACTTCAGGTGTTGCCGCATGCCGGTCAACAAATGCATTGCAATATCGAGCGCCAACGCCTTTTTCAGCCAAAACAGTTCTAATTATTTCGTCATCAGTCGATTCAATAACTTTTAAAATATTTCCAGCTAAACCGTCGTCTATAATTGCATTACGCAATTCTTGAGCTTTATCTTTTGGTTTTGAATTTTCTGCAATAAAACCTATTGCCCTTTTATCTTGCTCAGATAAATTATCCCACAAATCTGCGTTTTGTTGAACACCTTCTAAAATTTCTCTGAGTTTAACACGAGCCGCATCTGGAGAATCAACGCCACTTGGTTTTTTACCTGTTCCATTACTATCAACATAAACTTGAAGCTCTTTCAAACGTTCAAATGTTTTAGCCAGTTCTTTATTTCTGGGGTCGTTTGAACCCTCTGGTTTTGCTGAATAATATTCATAAGCAGCTGAAAAATAACGTTGCGCCATTCCTTGCTCAGCCAAAACAGCTGTTACATCAGCATTATTTAATCTTTGCATAACCTTGTGAATATCTTCTAAATTACGTGGTGTCTGTTGAAGAGCCTTACGCAATGCATTTGCATTTGGTGAAGGCTCTTCTTGTACTTCTACCGGCGCTGGAGTTGGAGCTGCTTGTGGTTTCAAACTTCGAACCAACATATCATGCACCTTATCGTTGGGATGTGAATTATTATACTCCACAGCATAATCATAAGCCGTTTTTCCTTCATTATCTACGAGCGCTAAATTACAACTCGAATCCGCCAACAATGCCACTATAACACGACTATGCCCTCGATAAGCAGCTTTCATCAATGGCGTTAACCCATTTTTATCTGTTTGGTTCACATTGGCACCAGCATTAAGCAAGGCTCTAACAACTTCAACATGCCCATTTTTAGCAGCCAAAGTTAAAGCAGTGTCACTATGCTTTCCGGTCGTATTAGAGCCAACATCAATTGCAACAGCAGAACAATCAGCTCCAGCTGCAATCAGTTGATTTACACCATCTAGTTGCCCCACAGAACTTGCCCAAATCAACATCTGATTCAGTTTACTTTTATCATTTTGTGCCTGCTTAACTAAATCCGTCCAATTTTGGGCTGTAAGTCCACTCTTATTTGCATCAAGAAAATCTATCAAGTCATCTATATCAGAGTCTTTTACCAAATTTTCACTTATACTAACACTCATTAATCCATCCTCCACAATTTTAATTTTTATCAAACATTATGCTGTATAATCATTACGATTACCCATCTCAGGTATAGGCAAATCATCACCTAAAGAAGTAGCATTACGTTGCAAAGAGCTGACTGCATTTGGGGTTCCATGTCTTCCACCGTTTTCACTAATAAAATTATAAATATTAAGATACGCAGCTGATTTGGGATCTCGACCAAGATCCCCTACAGTTCGACCGCTAACCGGAGTCATACTGCCAACAATATCCATAACAGTTTGGCCACGGTTATTTTTAATATTCAAATCAGCTCCCGCCGCTATTATTTTTTTAACGGTTTCAAAATCCCCATTTTGAGCTGCCCGCATCAATGCAGTATACCCTTCATTATCTTGCATATCAATTAATTTCTTGTTTTCATCCAACTTTACACCATTACTCGCTGATACTAAAGCATTTATTAAGCGCGGATCATTATTATTTCGAATAGCCACCATTAAAGCATTCTGCCCATTCTCATCTGTTGCCGACAAAAACTTTTTTTTGCTTTCCTCAGAAATAGTATTGTTTAATATAAAACTTGCAAGAGGAAATGACTGAGCTCTCTCATCTGCATCAGAACACCCTCCCCGCTCTGCGGCTCTGAGTAATGCAGTTGAGGGGTTCATTAAGATAAATTGTGCATAACCACCTCGTGGGCGTCTTGGATCCTTAGAAAGCGTTGCATCATAAGCACTAAGCCCATTAGTCGCTTTAGCATCTAATTTAATCTTATCTTGACTGTTTGGGTGCGTTAACAAAGCCATAACAACTTCAGGATGTCCCCAAAAAGCAGCTTTGATTAATGGTGTGTTTCCTAGACTATCTGTTGCATTCACATCAGCACCAGCATCAAGCAAGGCTCGAACCACATCAATATGCCCATTTTTAGCAGCCAAAGTTAAAGCTGTATCCCTATACTGTCCACCATGATTATCTAGTGATACAGGTGTGCCCCTCATTGTAGATAGGCCACACAAAGATATAACCACATCAGCATGCCCTGCACCAGCAGCATTAATCAATGGCGTATTTCCATTGTTATCAGCCAAATTAACATCCGCACCTGCAGAAACTAACGAATTTACAATATCTAAATGCCCACGATAGGCCGCCTTATTAAGCGCCGTATTACCAGATCGATCTTGCATATTAAGAACTTCAGCACAATAGTCTTCCTTTTTGGCCATGCGAATTAATAGATTAACAACTTTAACATGACCATTTCGTGCCGCTTTCATTAATGCAGTATTACCATCTTTAGAATGCCTAACACGTAACGGGTCCTCTAACATCCCAAGTCCTCTATCAACATCCCTTAACTTGCCCTGCGCAGCGTTATCAATAACTATATCTGGATCCCATTCACGTCCTGTTAATTCTCTCCCAAATCTTGCAATCCAAGTCATCTTAAGCCTCCTCCTAAAAAACAATAAAAAACTGTTACTTTAATTATACCCTTAAAAAAAAAGCTCGTCAAATGTTTTTTATATCTTTTTGAAAAATAAAGGCTTTTTAATAGACAAAAAAAATGGTTAAAATTTTAGATTTTTGATAATACCTTTATTTTTAAGGCAAAAAGTATATCTTGCAAGGTTATTTACCCCCTTCCATATCATTAAAAAAAAGGAGAAAAAAGATGAAAAAAACACTGTTACTTGGGGTTGGGTTAATGTTTTTAAGTTATCAAGCGGTTGCGCAAGGCGCGTTAGAAGAAGCTTTTTTATTGCCCCTTGAAGGCGAAGAAAACTTGCAAGAAAACATTGCATTGACGCAATCTGATTTAAAAAAGTTTCATCCATATAAAGCAAAATCGGTTCATTCAAAAATTTCAAAATCAAAAAAGAGAGCCAAGTATCAAAAAGATTCCGATGGTTCTTGGGCCAAAGAATATCAAAAAGCCAAACAACGGTTTCAAAACAATACGGGCATCAATTATTCCCTTGATGTTTCACTTCTTGGCCAACGCGGAAGCCCAAATGGAAAAATCACTCCGTGGCAAACCCAGTATTACGGTTCTTTAAACTGGGATTTGTTTCAATCTGAAAAATTTGGAAGTGGCTCCATTCAGGTGGCTTATACACTTATCAGATATTGGAACAAAAATGCTTCCATTTTAGGCAACAACATTGGCATTGCAACGCCATTAAATGATTATACCGAAAAAGCAAATTATTTTGATCAACTTTCCTATACGCAAAACTTTTCAGGGGCATTGAAATCATTCAGCGTAACGCTTGGGCAATTTCCGCTTTATAACTTTGATGGCATGGAATATAATTCAAATCAACAGATTAACTTTTTAAATGAGGCGCTTTCTCAAAATTTAACAGGCGTTTACCCAACGGCTGGTTTAGGCGGATATATCACTTGGGCGCCCTCTTCCTTATTTTCTTTATCTGCTGGGATTCAAGATGCCACAAACGTTTCAGGCAACCGTATCACAACCAAAAATTTATCCGATAAAAAGGTCACTTCGTTTTTAAGCGCCAGTTATTCGCCTACCAATTCTTTAGGCGAATTGCAATTAAGCTTGCTTCTTTATCATCAACCAAGCGTTGAAGAACAAACAGGAAAAGCTTATGGCTGGAGCTTTAATGTTCAACAAAACATTGGCAAAAAATGGGCTATTTTTGGGCGGGCAAACGGCGTAAGCCAAGCTTTAACAGGATTTAATCAATCTTATGTTTTCGGTGGCGTTTATAATAATCCCTTTAACCGCAACATGCTAGATCAAATTGGAATAGCCTATGCGCTCAATAAAGTTGATAAAGAAGCAATGCAAAGCAATAGGAATTGGGAAAATGTTTTAGAAGGATATTATTCCTTTGGCATTGGATCAACGCTGATTATCACGCCAGATATTCAATTTTATATTAACCCAGCGCTGAATAATAAAAGCCACACGGCAACTGTTGCTTCCATCAGAGCCACCTTTATGTTTTAATGCATGATTGATAAACTGATTAAACTTTTAAGCTTTTTCTTTTTTTTGTTTGGGCTTTATATGGTTTATAAAGAAATAAAGCTGATTGGAAGCGAAAAGATTTTTGCTGGCCTAAATAACACCTCTCTTTTTATTTTGGTTTTAGGTTCTTTGGCAACGATTTTGAATTTCATCATCCTTTCATTTTATGACAAATTGGGGCTTTTATATTTAAAGAAAAAGCTTTCTTTTTTAAAAACGCTTAAAATATCGGCATTAAGTTTTGCCGTCAGCAATTTAGCAGGCCATACTTATGCTTCTGGTGGCGCAATCAGATATTTATTTTTGCGCCCGCTTGGATTTAAGAAAAAAGAAATCCTTTTATTGGTGACAATTATTTCTCTTTTTTCAATTTTTGGCTTATTAGGAACGCTTTTTTTAGCGCTTTTACTTAAAGTTTTATTTGTTGTTCAAATTCAATGGCATCATCCCTTGATTCTTTATTTTTCTAGCATAGGCATTTTAATGTTTTTTCTTTTATATTTTAAATTGGATTCACAAAAAGAAAAAACCTTTCAAATTAAAAATGAAAAAATTTTGCTCCCCACAAAAACACTCAGTTTTAAAGGGCTTTTGGTTGGATGTTTTGATATCTTAAGCTTATTTTTGGTGTTTTATATTTTTTTAAACTTACCTGATGCCAATTTTTTAAGCGTTTTCGTTGCTTTTATCTTGGCTTCTTTTCTTGCTTTTTTATCGCAAGTTCCGGCTGGCATTGGGGTTTTTGAAAGCTCTTTTTTAAGCCTTTTACCCCATACCCTGCCCCAAAAAGAAAATATTTTACTGGCCTTTATTCTTTATCGCTTGATTTATTATATTATTCCCTTTTTAATCTCGGGCAGTTATTTTTTGATTCAAAAATCAAAAGCTTTAAAAAATAAATAAAAAATCTTCCCTTTTTTTATAAAAGTATGTTATACTTTTTATATTAGGGACTTTAAAGGGGACGATGAAATGAATAATAGAGGCGAAAAAATATCGCGGGCACGCATTTTATTAAGAGAACTTTCTTCATTAAATGATAGATCGTTAGAAGAAATGAACCAAAGCCAATTGCAATCATTGGCAACCGAATATAATACATTATCTTCCGATCCTGAAATTAAAGATCAATTTCGGCGCATGGAACAAAGCATTTCAATTTCACCAACGGTAATTAGCGTTTTAAAACACGCAAAAGAAAATCCAGGAACTTCAACCAGTTTAACTTCCGCAAACTCAAACAGCGCAAATGATCAAGCGGAACAAGATTTTCAAGTACAACAGTTGCGTGAAGAATATAACCGCATGTCCGATGCTGAAAAACGCAACATGAGCCTTGAAGCCTTTAGAAAATATTATAAAGTTGACTCAAGAGTGATCATTCATAATCTTCATCGGTTTAAAGAAGAAGCTCAAAGAAATCCTGCCATAATTTATGAAAACACATATCATAATGGCGAACAAATTAAAGTTTTTGAACTTCCTTTAAAATTAGCTCAAGAAAATCTTCACGCTGCAACACAATTAGAAAAAGAAGCAACCCAATTAAACAACGATATAATTCACTGCATTGATGACATGTATGTTAGTTTGTTAAGAAGTGGGAAAAACCCTGATGAAGCAAGAGAAATCTTATCTCAAACATTCCAAAATACCCCTTATTACCAAGAGGTTTTAAACCAAAGAACGCTTAGTCAGCTTCATGTTCTTAATAAAAGAGCCGAAACTGAAGGTTTTTTATCTGAAGAAGAAGCTCAATCAAATATTCAACATGGGCACACCTTATTAACAAATTATAACAGGCAACGCATTGGTTTAATCCATAGACATGAAGAAATAAGCCGAAGGGTAAATCACTCAGATGAAATAAATGGCATTGTTAAAATCGCAGATAACGGTCAAAATCCACAAGTGGAACAAGCAACAAAAGAAACAGATAACACAATCCGCAACACACGTAATACTTTAGAAAACCCATTCTATCGATCTGAACAAAACCCAACAAACGCCTTACCAAAAGAAATAAGACCAAACGTTATTCGTCAAGAACCAACAAACGTTTCTGATCAAAATAAAAATCGTGGAGTTTCTAGGACTTTAGCTTCAGCTGGGCAATCAGTTTCAAGAGATATAGCTATCAATTCTTATCAAGATCAATATAACAGATAAAAAAAAGGGCCACTTTTTAAGGTGGCTCTTTTCTTTTAAGGCAAAAATTATAACGTTAACAACTTATGCGAAAAAGCATAAAGCGCAATGAGTGCTGTTGCCAAAAGAATCACACATAAGGCTTTTTCAGACTCATTAAACATTTTAAGCCCATTTGGCGCTGTTTCATCCGCAAAAAACCTTGCCCCTTGCTCATATCGGCTGATCATATAAAGCGGAATGCCAAGTGCAATAAAAATCACCGCCATTAATAAATATGAAAGACCTGCGGCATAAATGAGCCATAAGGCATAAATTGATCCCAAAAAACCCGTAATCAATGCTGAAAACCTTGTGATCCCTGCTTTTGAAAGGAATTCATGATCTTCGCAAATCTTCCATAAATAAAGCGCACTCATAAAGTAAGCCGGTAACACCATAACGCCCGTGATGGAAAGCATGGTATTCCACGCATTATTTGAAAAATAAACAAGCATCATCACCAATTGCATTAAAAAGCTGGTTACCCATAAAGAAACTTCTGGCGAACCATTTTTATTTTCATCTGCAAAAACTTTTGGAAACGCGCCGTTTTTAGCCATGGCATGGGGCATTTCCGCCACAATCATAGTCCAAGAAAGCCAGCTAGCTAAAATGGCAACAATCATGCCGATATTCATTAAATAGGCACCCCCTTTGCCGATCACATGTTCAAGCACGCCGGCCGTTGATGGGTTTGGAATTTGAGCCAACTGCGCTTGAGTTAAAAGACCAAATGGCAAAACAGAAAGCAACACATAAATAATTAAACATCCCAAAAATCCAATTAAAGTTGCCTTGCCCACATCTGATTGATTTTGAGCGCGCCCTGATAAAACAACCGCCCCTTCAATCCCGATAAAGGCCCACAAAGTTACCAGCATGGTGTTTTTAATTTGATCAGCAATACTGCCCAACTTATCATCCACACCCTGCCCCCAAAAATCAAAATCAAACTTATCAAAATTAAATACGGCTGCTGAAATGATAATAAACAACACAAGGGGAACAATTTTAGCAATGGTGACAACCAAATTAATAAAGGCCGCTTGTTTCACCCCTCTTAAAACCAAAAAGTTAAAAAACCAAATGAGCAAAGAGCCTCCAATAATGGAATTTAAATTATTTCCCCCTTGAAAAACGCCTGGAAAAAAATAATTTAAGGCATCCATAGTGATCACGGCATACCCCACATTTCCAAAAATTTGGCAAAGCCAATAGCTCCACCCAATATTAAATCCCATAAAGGGGCCAAACCCTTCTTTGGCATACATATATATCCCAGACGTTAAATCTGGTTTTACGTTTGATAAAATTCTGAACGTATTGGCAATAAAATACATACCAATCCCCGTTATCACCCATGCTAAAATAACAGATCCAACTGCTGCATTTTGCGCCATATTTTGAGGAAGCGAAAAAATGCCCCCTCCAATCATCGAGCTGACAACAATAGCTGCCAATCCGAAAATGCCCAGTTTTGAAGAACTGGCGCGTTGTTTCATTTCACTCATCATCTCTCCTTTATAAAAAAAAGGCAGTCTTTTTATTATTGACCGCCTTTCATTTCTTTCTTATCTTAAAATTGCGGGCGCATATTCAAAATTCAAAAAGCCAAGCGCCGTTAAAGAATAAGCAAATGATTGCTCAACATTCACATAGTTATGGAAAAATTGGAATGCCGAATGTTGTTCCACATCCCGAAGCATCAGCTCATGATTTAATGATTTTGTGAGCCACATTTCGGCATGCGCTTTTGCAATATCATCATCAATAAAGGTATCAAAATATTCAACATATTCGGCAGCCCAACCACCAATAAAGTTGCCTTTTTTATCTTTACCCCAGCAAATGCCAACGCCTGTTGCAATGGCTTTGTGTTCTTCACGTCTGGCTCCATTTCCCGCCATGATTACTTCTAAAACAGCACCATGCTTAAAATGATCTTTCACTTCATCAACGCTCACAATATTCCCATATAATTCTGGTGGTAAAACAGAAGTATATGGCACGATATTAAAATCTTGAATCTTCGCATCTAACAAAGCTGAATCATAACAAAATGTTTCAAAAGGTTGTGGCGGAATGCCATCTTCTGCTTGCCCTGAACCTGATGTATGAAATGCAAGAGTGGGATATCTTGTTCCAACTGTCATTTTTTTTCCTTTCAATTAAAATTAAAACGTTAAACCTTTAGTGATATAAGCCCTTTTCCTTTAAAATCAACAAGATATATCCTTTCGTTGAGATTGAGCTTTCTTTTAAAAACAACCATATCCTCCTTGTAAAATTTTTTTGTTTCAATCAATTAAAAGGAGAAAAAAATGAAAAAAATTTTGTTATCTTGCTTTGCTATTGCTTGCTCTTTTGCCGTTATCAATGCCAATGCTGAAGAAATTCAAGGCAAAGTGGTTTCAAAAAAAGGAGATGTTATTCATGTTCAGCCAACAAACGCTCAACAGCCAACTGAATTGAAAATGACAGATCAAACAAAATATTATCAAAAAGAAGAAAAAAAATCTGCTGAATCAGCTGAAGTTGATGTAAATGAATTTGTTGAAGTGA
Source organism: Alphaproteobacteria bacterium (assembly GCA_045614025.1). GTDB lineage: Bacteria > Pseudomonadota > Alphaproteobacteria > CAAHEQ01 > UBA3637 > RGIG4140. The sequence continues at coordinate 11,082 of JAZLCE010000014.1, read as the reverse complement.
TTTATTCCATTGATCCAAAAACAAATGAACCAGTAATTGATGAAATTATTGTAATTGATATGATTGACTAATCAAAAAAAAGGCTCTTAAGCTTTTCTTTTAGCTTAAGAGCTTTATTCTTTTTGGCGCCGTTTTTGAAAAAACTTTAATCGTTCAGATTTGGATTTTACCCTTCTTTTTGAACAAGAGCGTTTTTTTAAAGGTTCAGAATAAACCCCCTCTTTCATGTTACACTCAACATATTGGCTCACGCCCCAAGAAAAAACAAACAAGCCACAAATGCCAACGCTATATAAAAAACAGCTGGTTAACAATTCTTTTTTATCTTGATCAAATGCTTTGTTCATCTTTTTTCCTTTTTTAAAGAAGAACATTTAGCGATAAAATAACAAAAAGTCAATAAAAAAAGAGCCTTTTTTTAACAAAAAGACTCTTAATTTACTTAAAAAAAACTTACCTATCTTTCATTTTGACGCGCAAAAGATTGCTGTGTTATATAGCGCCCTCTTTTTGAGCTGAGTTGCAATTTTAACTGATTGTTTTCTTGCAAAAACATTGGTTCTTGATTTTCGCAATCAATTAAAATTTGCATCATATCCGTGATATTTTCAAGCAAACGCGCTTTAGAAGAACGAATTCTTGATTTCATGCGCGGAATTTGCAACGTGTTATTCCCATTTGAACGACAAGCACCAAACATTGAATATTTGCTATTTCGATCTAAAAATTCTTCAGCGCCTTGCATCAAACGCAAGTTTTCAGCCATTTCCAAAGCCACTTCTTTTGTTGCTTCTTTTTCAGCTTGGCTCATATCATTCGTTGAAACAAGCAATTCATCATTTAAATAAATATCAAATGCTTCCCCTGTTTCAGACATGGAAATTTTATAGACATCCCCATCTTCGCATTCAAGCCTTGCTTGATATACTTTTTGAACTGGTTGCTCATTTTTTTGCGTTAAAATTTCAGGCACAAGTGCTGTTGCCTCAGTTGGCTTATTTAAAACAACTGCTTCATTTTTCCCATTACCAACCATATCATCACAAGATGCCAATAATAAACCACCTAATGTTAATAAATATTTTTTCATCTGCCTCACCTAAAATAAAATTATTTAAATTGAAAGAATTTTATCATTTTTCTTATATTTTGTCAAGATATTTTATTATTACCATTTAAAAAAAGAAAAACCCTTTTATTCATAGATAAAAATATCATTTTTATTATTGACTTTTTATAAAATTTTCATTATAATTTGGTCTTTCGATTTTAAGGGAATAAAATGACAGACGCAGAAAAAACAAAACTTATTCAAAGCGAAATTGATTATCGCACGCCAAGGGCAAAAACATTTTTTAAAGCCTCTAAAATAGCAACAGGGGTTATTGGAAGCATTGCTTGTTTAGGAATGCTTTTAAGCATGGATACGCCTTTAAAAAACAGCGATGACAAACTAAAAGCTTTATCAGGCATTCTTTGGATTGGGTGGAGCTTTTTAAGAGTTGCTAATGCAAAAATGAATGCCGAAAGCAGGTTAATTCATGAAAGCTTAATTGCCAATGAAGAAACCGAACTTGAACCAGAAAAAACTTTTGAACTGGTTAAAAGCGCCGGTATCACAGCGATCAGCTCTGTTGCTGCTAGTTTTTCAATTTTTGCGCCAATTATTGCTTGTGGTCTTGGCAAAATGAATTCTGGCACAGCCTCACTTGCTTGTGCAAGCATTTTGCTGGCCAAAGAATTTTATATCCGCAATTATTGTTGCAACACAAATTTAATTTTAAAAAACGAGTTACCAAAAAGCGTTTTACTGCCAGATCTTTCAAAGAAAAAACAACATGAGCGAGCTTAAAAATAAGAGGATAAAATGAATACCAAAACACTCCCTTCAAATACTCAAGAAAATTTTTGGAATGATGAAAACAAATCAGCGTTGCAAAAAAATTTGAATGATATTTTTGCCGTTAAACCTTTATGGGAACAAAAAATCGTGAAAGAAGGATTGGCGCTTCAAGGGCTTGCCCTTATTGGCGCTTTCATGGTTTATGCTTTTATGAAAGATGGCGATCAATTAAACAAAAACTTGGTGTTTATTGCCACTTGTTTATCAAGCACACTTGTTTATTTAAGAATGATGCGCAAAAAAGAAGTTTTAAAAGAAACGTTATCTGCCATTGGCATTTTTTCTTTCTTTGGGGATCAAACAACCAAAACAAATCAAATGCAAGAAAAAATCAATATCATTAAAGCTTCAGAACCAATTTTAACGCCTGATTATGCAAAAGTTTATAAAACAACAAAAAGATTAGCGCTTTTATCAAGCGTTGCCTTGGGCGCTGGATATTATTTTGATAAAGTTGCCATAGAACCTGCTTTATTAGCTGGCATTGCTGTTTTAGGCGTTTGCAACGCTTATGATCTTTTGCAAGCGAAAAGCTCTGTGAAACGCATAGCTAAAGCCTTGCCAAAAGGTGTGAAATTACCATGTGTTGAAAATCAAAGAGGATAAAAATGCCTGAAACAAATTTACAACAACAAGCTGATGCGCTTTATCAAGAAGCCTATTCACAAATCAAAAAATTAAAAAGAACTAAACGATATAAACAAGCATTGTTTGGTTTATGTGGGCTTTTATTATTAGTTTCACCAGCTAAAAGCACAAAAGAAAACGCATTAGCTTTCACGTTGCTTGGCGCTTGTTTGGCGCATGCTTCGCTTGATTATCAACGAAAAAAAGAAGAATTAGAACATGATATTTTAATTCAAGTTAAATCAAAAGAAGTGCACACACCTGATTTTAAAAATTCAAGTGAAGAAATGATTAGCAAAAATGAATTTATGATTCATTTGGAAGAACAAGGCATGAAAGAACGCAATATTGCCCATTTCAGCGAGATGATCAGTGGCCCTGTTTTATTAGCGGGATATATGATGGATAAAATTCCTTGGCAAACAGGAGTCTGTGCTCTTGGTTTGATTATGAGTGCCAGCGCCTATTGGGGAAAAAATCATTTTAAAAATTTAAATACCGTTTTAAAAAATTCATTTCCGCAACACCTTCAATTAGATTGGCGCGAAAAAGAAAGAGAATAAAATGACTCAGAAAAAACAAGAAAATCTTTCTTTGCAAATAAAAGCAGATGAGCTTTATCAAGATGCTCAAAAAGAATTAGAAGATAAAAAAAAGAGTCGCGATTTCTTTTTCATCCTTCTAAGCATGCCTAGTATTGCTTTTTTGGTAAGCCTTTCAGATAGCTCTGCCAAAGAAAACATCCAGGCTTTTTGTATTCTTGCTTCTTTATGCTTATTAAACAGTGTTTTATATCAAAAATCAAAAGCGGATATTGAATGCCAATTTTTGTATTCAATAAAATATAATGAAAAAGCAACAAAAGAATATAAAGAAAATGAATTAAGAGTAAAAGAGGGCTTTAAACTCAGAAATGAGGCCAGAAAAATTGAGGCTAAAAATATGCTTGGCTATTTGATTGCTTTGGGAGGTTTGTTAACGCTAACAGCTGGGGCAATCAGCGAAAAAACAACATATCCAACAAGCATTATTGCTGGGTTACTTATTTGCTCGGCAACCAGTTATTGGGCCAAACATAATGTTGAATGTATCAATAACAAATATAAAGCTAACTTAAATAAAATCGTTCAATTAAAATCACTTGAAAAAGAATAGGAGACTTTTATGAAAAGATATCATCAAGACAAGGAATTAACCATTTATCAACAAGAAATTTTAAATCAAAACAAACCACTTGATTTAAAAAAAGAAGAAGGCGAAAAAACATATTTCCCTGATTTATTAACGCCTTATCAACGCGCGCTTTTAAGAGGCGAAACACCAGAGGAAATTGAAATTTTTAAAGATGAACAAAAAAATGAAGAAAAAAGAAATAAAACCTTGCATAGCCCTATTCTTTTATGCTACATTGCCAGTATTCTTGGTTCGGCTGGGCTTATAACGCCAAGTGTTATAGTAGCAAAAGCCAAACCTATTTGTCAGAATTTGACATCAATCGCTCAAAATGAGCGCACCAATTAAGGAAGAAATGTTTTAAACAAGGTTATTTATGCTATATAATAATTGCAATCCTCAAAAAAGCCCTCATTATTTTAAAGGGACTGAAATCAAACAAATCAAAAATCCGCTCAGTGCGTTAAATCAGCTTTTGGAATTAGCCAGTCATGTTCCAGATAGAAAAAAAACCGCCATTAAAAAAGAGCCTTCTCTTTTTAAAGATATAAAAGTTTTGGGATACTTGGGTGCAATTTTAGCTTCATTTGGCCTGATGGGATATGGTTGTTCTTGCGCCAAAAAGAATATAGAACCCTTGCAAAAAAATGAAATCAAAATAAACACTCAATTAAAAGAACGGATTAAAGAATGAATTTAGTTAAAGATGATTTTGCCAGTATTATTGAGCATGGTGCTTTAATTGGTGGCATTGGAATGCTTTGTTTTGTTGGTTGGTATTTATCTGATGCTCAAAAAAAATATGAAGCAAAAAAAAATAACCCTCAACCTGCTTATCAAATTAATTCTTCGAAAAAAAATGATTCAAAATTAATTCAAAAGCATTTGTCTGCATCAAGAGAAAATTATTAAAAGAAAGGATTTCTGATGGGGAGCAAAGAAATTAAAAGCTTAAATGAAACGGATCCTGAGAAGCGAAAGGAAAGTTTTGACCTTTCAAGAAACAGCTTTTATGACGATTTGTTAAACGAAGATGAAAATAAAGATAATTTATCTCCAATGGAAAAGGTAAAAGACTTTGTTTCCGACCATTCAGATGGTTTTGGTTGTTTAACTTTTTTCATTGTTCTTGGCCTTTTAGCATGGGTTGGAAATTCAACTTATAATCACTTTCAAGAAAAACAACAGCAAGAACAAGAAAAACAACAGCAAGAAGAAGTTGCCAAACAACAAGCCATTTATGATGCCGAAAAATTGGATTCTGTTTTCATCAGCACCTTGCATCCGCTTGTTCCTAAAATGACAAAGGAAAATGCGCCACGGGTTTTAAACGCCGTTAAACATTTGATTTTAATTGATAACCCTTCAGCAAACCAAGCTGGATTAGATATTTTAAGAAAAAAATATGAAACAGAATATTTAAACCATTCTAATAACAGCCAGTTTTCTGATTATTTATTGATGCGCCTTAGAGAGAATTTTATGGAAAAAGTAAATAGACTGCCCTCCTCTTCTTTGCTTTTAGGCCTGCTAAACTCAAAACAGTTAACCAGATAAAAACTCTTTTTTTAAATTCACAACACTTGCATCTTCAATTTAAATTTCATATACTTGAATTTAAAAGGAGTTTTTTATGCAAGAATATTCTTTAATCACCTTATTAATCTTTCAATTATTTTTAATTTTCTTAAACGCCATTTTTGCTTGCACCGAAATTGCAGTGATTTCAATGAATGATGGCAAGCTTAAAAAAATGGCAGAAGATGGGCATAAACGCGCTCAAAAATTATTATCCTTAACACAAGAACCTGCTAATTTTTTAGCCACCATTCAAGTGGGCATCACGCTGGCTGGTTTTTTAGGTTCAGCTTTTGCTGCCGATAACTTTTCGGATCGAATAGTTACTTTTTTACTTGAATGTGGTATTCATGTTTCACCACAAAAACTGGATGTTTTTTCCGTTATTTTCATCACGATAATTCTTTCTTATGTCACGCTTATTTTAGGCGAACTTGTTCCAAAACGCATTGGCATGCAATATACCGAAAAAATTGCCCTTTTTATGGCGCACCCTATTTATATTATTGCCAAAATTTTTGCACCTGTTGTTTGGTTTTTAACCTTTTCAACAAATATGGTTTTAAAATTATTTGGTATCAAAGAAAGCAAAATGAATAAAAGCGTCACCGAAGAAGAAATCAGAATGCTCATTGATATTGGATCGCAAAACGGCACCATTGATTTGCAAGAAAAAAGCTTGCTTCATAACGTTTTTGAATTTGATGATAAGTTGATTTCAGATGTTTTAACGCATAGAACTCAAGTTAAATTTATTAATATTGATGATTCTGTTAAAGTTTGGGAAGCAAAAATGCTTAAAAATCAATTTTCAATTTATCCTGTTTATAAAAAAACACGCGATAATATTATTGGAACCATTAAATTTAAAGATTTCTTTAAAGAAAAAGGCGTTAAAAAAGAAGAATTGATTAAAAGAATTTTAAAACCCGTTCAATTTATTCCAGAAGGGTTGCACATTAATAATGTTTTTAAATCCATGCAAAAATCAAGAAATCATTTTGCTGTGACGGTGGATGAATATGGCGCCATGACAGGGATTGTAACCATTTCTGATTTATTGGAAGAAATTGTTGGCCCTTTAAATGATGATTTATCAGCCCCACTTGAAGAACCAGATATCAAAGAAGTTTCTGAAACTGAATGGATGATTAAAGGCACAACATTAATTGAGAAAATTGAAAAAATGCTGAAATTAAAGTTTCCGCCAGAAGATTATAACACCGTTGCTGGATTTATTTTATCAGCAATGACCACCCTTCCCGCGTCAATGACAGGCGTTAAAGTTCAATTTGAAAACATTTATTTTGAAGTAACAAAAGCAAGTGGACATAAAATTGAGCAAGTTTTAATGCGAAAAGAACCCTTAAGTGACCAAGAAGAAAACTAAAACCATAATAAAAACAATAAATAATAAAAAAAATGAAAAAAAATTAAAAAAAGATAAAAAAAGCGTTGACAAGTTCAAAAAAAAAATATATATTAGCACCTATGTTGAGCAGAAAATGAGTGCGTAGCTCAGCTGGTAGAGCACCTGACTTTTAATCAGGTGGCCCTGGGTTCGAATCCCAGCGCGCTCACCATTTATAAAAACACCACCCTTTATGGGTGGTTTTTTTTATAAATAGTGTGGTGTGCGGGGGTTAAGAACCCAGAGGGTTCGAGGCGATAGCCCACGAGACGAAACTTTGTTTCGAACGAGTGGTTGCGTGCCGAAAGGGGCCCATTTTTTTCAAAAAAAAATGGGAATTACAATCCCAGCGCAAGGAACAGAAACCCATTTCCTACACGCATAAAAACACCACCCTTTATGGGTGGTTTTTTTATAAATAGTGTGGTGGGCGGGGGTTAAGAACCCAGAGGGTTCGGCGTATAAAAGTTAATTAGCGAAGTAAATACATAACAAATGCTTTTTCATGAACAATCGAACTCATCATCACGAAAGTATCTGATTTTATTGCATTTCACATTTTTAGTGCTTTTAATAGGTTCTGCTACATTCGAACTTTTTTAATGTTTTATAGTGGGTGTGTATATTTACATTTTGGATATCTACTACACCCAAGAAAAGTGCCATATTTTCCTTTTCGTACTTTTAATTCCGATCCACAATAAGGACAGATACCTTGTCTTAAAGCACTTTTTGAAAAATTCTTTTTATCTTTTGCATATTGTATGTGTTCTTTTTTCTGTTCCTTTGAATCGAACTGCAACGACAACAACTGATTTGTCATTTTATCAACCTCAGAAATAGAAAATCTTTTTGTTGTATAGGAAAGAATTGTTGGAACAATTTCTTTAAAATAGACAACATGCTCACTTGTATGTACTTTTATATCGGCTTTATAAGGAAAAGCAACGATAGAAACAAAATTGTTTTTAGATACTAACAATGTCCTTGCTAAGGTTGAAATATGTCCATAATTTTGCCGTATCGGATTATAAAAGCAGTATTTATGTCCATACATATTTTTTATCCATTGGTCTGATTTTTCACCACCCATTATCCAGCCAGAATAATTCTTTGTTTCAATAACGAAAATGCCATAAACAGAAACAATGACATGGTCTATTTGTGTGCTGCCATGTTCATCTTGAAGAGTGATATCATTGATGACAGAATATTCAGAAGATGGTAATTCGGATAAAATGTTTGCAACAGCTCTTTCACCTCTACGCCCTTTTGCAGAGGCAGTAAAGAAACAAAAATAAATAATAATAAAAATAGGTATAAGAAGTAATCCCATACGAATGAATATACAAGATATATCTAAAGAATTCAACTCAATCTTGACTTTTTTGATGCATTATTTTACGATAGGTCTTATACAGACGAAAGGATTTAAAATGAAGAAATTTCTTTTATTTTTATTTGGTGTGATTGTTGGCGTGGTTGGAACGTTCGGAACTCTTTGGTTCATTGCACAATCTCAAACTCAAGAGCAAGATGAAGGCCTACGTGGTTTAACAATCTTTGATACGCCTACAGATTGTGTGACTAAATCAAACTTACGTGTAATTCAGGTCCAAAAATCAAATATGGCATTGGCTGTAGAGGAAGACTTTAGTGGTTTAGTTGTTTTACTTGTGAATAAGGTTGGTAAAAGTTATTATGACAATGAAAAAATTACTATTCCAAAAGGAAAATGTGCGCGTCAAGTTGGTGTATTCCAATATGAAAACAAAGAGCATGATTGGAAAACTGTTCCAGCTGTAGATGTAAATTTATAGCAAACATAGCTCGCGCTGAGCAAGATACCCACACCATTTATAAAAACACCCTTTTCGGGTGGTTTTTTTATATGGGGAGCGTTGAGAGTTAAGAACCCAGAGGGTTCGGGGCGATAGCCCGCGAGACGGCATTTTGATATTTCATTTCTTTTCTTTCACATGCCTTGCTCTTTTAAGGATTTTTTACTATAATTCTTTTGACAGTAAAAACTTTTATCATAACGGAGCTCCCATGGAAAAGAATTTTCAAAAAGAATTATTGTTGTTTCAGGAATTTAAGAAAAATTATGTTTTTCAACAAAAAGAAATTCAATATATTAATGAAAAGGCTTATTGTGATGGGTTTCCTTTAGAAGACGAAGAAGGCAATTTGATCCCCATTTCAGAAAGCTGGATAAATGTGGGCTACAAAGCCAAAAATCCGTTAGCTAAAGCTTTATCAAATTTGTTCCCTTATGAATTTGATTTTAAAGGACATCAGTTACAGAGTTTAGAATCTTTTTTCCAAGGGATTAAGTTCCCTGATCCAGAGATACAAAAGCTTGTTTTTTCTTATCAGGGGATAAATGCCGTTCACATTCAAATTGCTTCTGATTATAATTGGAAAGAAACGGGATTCCTTTATTGGCAAGGGCAAAAGATAAATCGTTATAGCGCTGAATATGATGATTTAGTTGACGAGGTTTATATTTCAGCCATTCAAAACCCACTTTTTCGCCAAGTTTTAAAAAAAGTTGATCGCGCCATTTTGCATTCCATTGGCAAAGCAAATAAGGAAGAAACCGTGTTCACCAGATATGAATTTGAAAAACAATTAAATTGCTTATCTGCCTTTTTAAAGCAAATAAAATAAAGATATAAAATTAAAATCCTTACCTTTAAACAAAATGAAACAATAAAAAAACAGTTCTAAACCCAAAAGTTAGAACTGTTATAAATCAAGGGGCACTTGGCGTTTTAATATATTTCAACCAAATCTTAAAATTTTGCAAAAAAGGGAAATTTAGTTTTTACCCACCCTCAAGACGAATTAAAAAAACTTTTTTAAGCATTAACGCGTTGCAAAGCTTTCTGTTGAAGCTTAAAGGAAACAAAACGATCATGCGATTGAATATGCTTTGCAACAGGTTGCCCTTGAACAAAACGAAACAACATTTCTTTAAACTCTTCAAGAGAAGAAGATTCCATATACCATTTATAATATTTATTCCCAATCGCTTTAATTTTTGAGGCATTTTGAGGATCTTTTGTTGCCTCTAACGCTGTATGCGCTTCAATCAATTTCACAACATCAATATTTTGATTTTCATTCAACATATCAAGCAAAGCTTTTGCGTATCGTCCTTCCAAAGATCTTGGCTTTAATAAAACTGAGCCTTTTTCTTGTTCATTAAATTTAAAATTATTCGCATTTGAAACCAATTCAACATCCAACACATTGCGATACATTGACAAGAAAGGAACGCGCATCCAGTTCAAATCCATTTTATACGTATTACCCAAAGAAATTTTTTGTTGCAAATCAGATGAATCAAATTTAAAGAAAGCAATTGTATCCGTATTTTTTAAAACTTCTTTATTACCACTTTCATCTTCGCCAACAACATAAAACACCCCACGGCCCTGACCTTCCGTTTTAACATATTTGTCAACAACCTTAAATGTTTTTGTATCCTGCGTGCAATATGAAAGACCTAAGCTTGAAACAAATAACCCCCCAAGCAAAAGAATACCCATACATCCCATACAACTATTTACTTCAGCTTCAACTAAATGAGTCATGCAAATACCTCTTTTTAAATTATATTTGGCTAAAGTATACTACTAAAAATATTATTTGTCAACTTTTCATTATATAAAAACCTTAAAAAATACCTAATAAAAAAAATCAGCGTTTTTTTAAGTCTTTCATTTTATTTAAAAGCACTGCTTTTAATTTTTTTTGCTCTTTCATCCAATTGGATGCCACTTTATTGGGGATAATTTCAAGATAAGCATTATATGGATTTTTCGCCATGTCCTCTAAATCCATTCGACCTTTATTATGCCTATTTAACAAATAATAATCCATCTCGTTTTTGGCATTGCAAATATCCCCTTTTTTAATTTCGGCATTATCAAAATATTTCAAATAATCAGAGAGTTTTTCAGGACCATTCATCAAACATATATCTAAAACCACCAACTCATTTTTTTCATCAAAAACAAGGGGCACCCAATGTTCATCCCATGAAATTTTTGTTTTCTTTTTGTTTTTTAAAGGCGCTTTTAAACAAGTGATCCTGCCTTTATCTTGAAGAGGAGAAATCCTTGCAAATAAAAGTTTTTTGCCCTCAAATTCCTTATTGTCTAATAAATAATCACAAATAGCTTTTGTTCGAAAAACACAACCATCTTGATAAAACGAAGGATACATCTCTTGTTTATCTTTAAAATGATTAAATATTTCAATTAATTGAGAATTTTTCATACCCCCTCCTCTTTTTTTTATTATTTTATATCAAGATATCAAAATTAACAAGCTTTTTTAATTTTCGTCTTATTTAGATATTATAACATTAAATATCAAT
>JAZLCE010000013.1:0-115819 GCA_045614025.1 Alphaproteobacteria bacterium | reverse complement strand
TGGCAAGGCAACAGAAGATTTAACAATCGGGGTTGGTTATGCTTATACTCAAAGCGAAATTGATGCTGGATCAAGAGAAATGGATGTAGATGGTCATAATGCTTTTGCTTATGCACATTACCAACCAAATAAATGGTATGTAAATGGGGTTGTATCATATGGACAAAGCAAATATAAAGAAACAAAAACACCTCTTGGAATGGCTTTAAGAAGCGAATATGATGTTAAAACATATGGGGCAACTCTTATGAGCGGATATAACCTTGAAAATGGCATTACTCCAGAAGTAGGACTTCGCTATTTAGTAATTGATCAAGAAAGTTATAATGATGGTGTTCAAACAATTGATGTAGACAAAACAGATTTCTTAACAGCAGTTGTTGGAGCTAAATTTAACACAACAACACAAATTAATGATTGGGTTGTTGAACCAAGTGCCAGAATTTATGCCACATATGATTTAATAAATGATGATTCTGTTGCAACAGTATCATTCGCAGAAGGAGCCGGTTATCAAGTTAAGGGTGAAAGTTTAGATCGTTTTGGAATTGAAACAGGTCTTGGTATTTCTGCAACACTTGATAACATTGAGTTAAGTTTGGATTATTTAGGTGGATTTAAAAAAGATTATCAAAATCACACTGGTATAATCAAAGCTAAATATCATTTCTAATGATAATGAAAAAAGGAAAAAACGAGGTGATTTCACCTCGTTTTTTTATTCAAAAGTTTGGGTTGAGGGAGAATTTATAAATGCTTATTTAAATAAAAAAGGAGGCACTTATGAGTGAAGATAAAAATCAAAAAGAAGGATGTTTAAGAATAGGAGATAAAGCGCCAGCTTTTGAAGCGGATTCAACAATGGGAAAAATTTCTTTTCCTGTTGATTTTGAAGGGAAGTGGGTTATCTTTTTTTCTCATCCATCGGATTTTAGCGCTGTTTGCACAACAGAATTTATTTTTTTTGCAAATATGATGAATGAATTTGAAAATTTAAATACAAGACTTCTTGGCTTATCAGTGGATGGTTTAGCAAGTCATTTAGAATGGCTCTATAAAATAGAAACAGAAATTTCTTTTCATGGGATAGTAAAAACAAAAATTAAATTTCCTTTGATTGCGGATTTATCTGGAGAAATTGCCAATCAATATGGCATGATTCATCCAAATGCTTCTATGGTAAAAGCTGTTCGTAGTGTTTTTTTTATTGATCCAACAGGTATCATTAGATCTATTTTATTTTATCCTTTTTCAACGGGTAGGAATTTTGATGAAATTAAGCGAATTTTGATAAGTTTGCAACTTTCTGATAAATTAAATATTTCAACGCCAGCAAATTGGCAACCAGGTGATGAAGTTGTTTCAAAAGCGCCAAATAATATCAATGATCTTGAACATCTTTCAAAAGAGACCATAAATAAATCTGGCGCTTGGTTTTTATCATTAGAAGAGCTTTCAAAAGAAGATATTGATACAGCTCTTTCAATAAAAAAGAATAGACTTAATTAATTATTTTTCGCTTATATGGATTACCATAACTTAATCCAACAGGGGCATTTTCACTAATCATGCAGTCAAAAAGAAAATAAGGATCTGCTTGCCCAGCAAAAAGTTCATCTAAGTAGTATTTCATTTCTTCTTCAACAGATTGTTCTAATTCCCTTGCTGGGATTTTGTGAAGTGGACATTTAAAATCAATCATTAAATCATCTTGAATGCGTTGTAATTTTTTTTGAATGCCGCGTTCAATAATTTCATATCGTTTTGCTTTTTCTTCTAGTGTTAACATTTGGCCTCCTTAAATTGTTTGTTGTTATATGTTATACATATAATACATAATTTAAACAAGTCAAGAGAAAAATGTATAAAAAAAAGAGGTTTTATAAAAAATATAAAACCTCTAGATAATTTATCAAAAAATAAAATTATGTTACTTCTGTAACCGCGCGAATATTTCCATCACGATTAATTTGCACAACGCGTAATTTTTCTTTCATTTCTCGATATGTTTTTTCACGATCAGTTGTTGGATAAGAATGCAAAATTCGTCCAATAAAAGCTTTATAAGCTGCATCGGGGCTTTCAGCATGAATTGTTGCAAAACAGTTTTCATGACCTGAACCCATTAACTCCCAAAGGGCTCCCGCATTTGAAGTTGAAATTTCACCACCAATAATTGCATCAGGGGTAAAACGAACAGCAAGGTCGATCACTTTTTTATAATCAAAGTTATTTGTTAATTCTGTACGAGGTAAAACAATATGAACGCGATTTTTATGTGGCACAATAAGTTCACGTGTATCTTCAATTGTTAAAATACGTTTATGAGGGTCTAAAACTTTAATTAAATTGTTTAAAAACGTTGTTTTACCAGTTGCTGTTGCACCAGAAATTAAAACATGATCTCCTCTTTTGATTGAAAGCATTAAACGTTCAAATGGATCATCAGGATCTTCTACTTGTTTTAATCTATTCAGTGGGCGCAATCTTTCTCCAACACTAAGACCAAAATCACTCATAGAAATGCTTACATCTTCTTTATAAACACGAATCGCCATGGCAACACCACCTGTTAAGTCATTGTTGTCATACATGACATTTCGCCCTGCAATGCCTGTGAAACGGTGACCACCAGGAAGTGTGGCATAAACTGTTGGAGTTCCTTGTGTTGGATCAAAGGCATAATCATAAGAGTTTGCAATAATATATAAAATATTATTAAGGTATTCTCGGGTTAATTTTGGATCTTCATAATAATGCCAGGGGTGCGCATGACGACCACGCAATCTGAGCCAAATACCCCCTGGAGAATCAACAGCAACTTCTTCAACATTATCTTGATTATACCAATAGGATAAGGGTCTTAGAGCTGATTCTAAAACCCGATAGGTATCTGCAATAGATAATTCCCCCATTTTTTTATCCCTTTTAAAATAATCTATCAGACGAACCTGTTTTAGGAAGAACAGGAGTTACTTTTCTTTCTGATATAGGTTGTTTTTCAACGCTGTCACCAGTATAAATAGCTTCATTTTGTGAGTCATCTGATGATTCTTCTTCGTTATTATATTTATCTGATGGTTTATAATATTTGCTGTCATCAACATCAGAAACCTCTTCATCATCTTCAGATTCTTCTTCGGTTTCTTCATCATCTTTTTCTGCTGTTGTTTCTTTTTTAGTATTTCTGGTGTCAATCCATGAAGATGTTTCAGGTTTTTGAGCTTCTGTTGAAATTTCTTCTGCTTCAGAAATATCATCTTCTTCAGATCTTAACCACAAGTCTTCGTTAGGGAATACAGTTAAACGTGTGCCTGATGGAACATAAATAACAACAGGAATATTTGATGAATCTTCAATAAGTTGATCAAAGATAGTTTGCATAGATTCGATAAAGTTTTCTCGAGCATCATTTGCAGCTTCTGTTTTTGATGAAGTGATTGTGTTCCCATACATATCTTGATACATATCATCATTTGTTGCCATCATATATGAAATAGCAGAAGTGACAACGCTTGTCATGATTGGTTTACCGAATTTTTTAACCAATTCATCATCAAGGTAAGCGGCAACACCGCCACGTCCTTGAGCGTCACCAGAGGTTCCCTCAAATGAGAAGGCGCCACCATCTGGTCGGATCAGTCTTTGCCATGTAATTTCAAGTTTTGCAGCGCGTTTATCGTTGCCTTGTTCGCCAGCAAAAGTCCCAATTAATCTTGAACCAGCTGGAATGATAATATTTCTTCCTTTTTCTGAATAAATATGTCTTTCAACAATAGCTGTGACTGGCATCTCTGCATATCTTGAATCAATTGATCTTGTTAAAACAGCAGGGATAGCTTTATCTTTCAAAATCATGCGAGACATATCAACCGGATAAGAGGAAACAATTTTATTAACACCAATTGATTTCCAATCTGTATCTGCTTTTTTGCGAGCCATAGCTTTAATTTTGGAGTTTGGTGTAATTAATCCTCTCGATCCCATTCCTGCTTTCATGCTTTCTCTTTTTTGAGAAAGAATTTCTTGCATTTGTTGAATTTGTTCAGGGGTTGGTTTTAACTTTTTATCCCCAAAGTTTGGACGGATTCTGCCATGATCATCTCCATCTGGACTTAATGGACGACCATCTAAAGTCATTGGTCTTCCTTCTTGCATGAAACCAACGATTTCATTTTTGTCATCTAAAATAGATCCATCTGGTGTTACTTGATATAATTTATTTCCAAAGGAAATTTTGCGAGAACCAGCTTGTCCAGCTCCACCTTGAGCATTTCTTAAAGCTTCTAATTCTTCTTCAGAAAGAGACTTAATACCGCATTTATCCAAACGCAAATCAATGCCTTTGATTTGACCCATGCTGTTTCCATCTTTATCTTGCAATGTTCCATTTTCATGAATGGTTGCAAAAAGTTCTCCATTTAAACCGATGATAGAACCATTTGGTGTGATAGATGCAATTTTTTCATTTTGAAGATTGAAAACGTCGCAACCTGAAATTTTACCAAAGACATTTCCATTTGCATCTACAAGTAATCCACTTTCGATATCGCTTGGAAGTTCTCCATTTTGATCCAAGTGACCAATCACATTTCCATTTTTATCAACGATTTCTCCTGTTGGTAAAACTTGGGCAATAAAGTTGCCTTCAGCATCTTTAATAACACCATCGGAGCTGAATGTTCCTTTGATATTTCCATTTTCATCATATAATATTTCTTCATCTCTTGGAACATTACGTCCAATAATTTCTCCGTTTGCATTAACAACATTTCCATCTGCACGCAATGTGCCAATTACCTCACCATTTTTGTTAACAACAGAACCATTTAATTTAACACGACCAATTGGTTTACCATCTTTTCCTAAAACAAGACCACGTTCATGAGTTGCACCAATGATTTCGCCTGTTTTATGATCAACAACAGTACCATCATTTTTGCTACATCCAATATTGATTCCATTGACATCAACAACCGTTGAGTCAGGCATTGTGCGTCCGATATATTTGCCTTCTGGAGACATAACAATACCATTTCTTGTCAAGCGACCAATTTTTTCGCCTGAAGTATTAACGGCCCATTTATCTGGCAATATACGACCAACAACCGTTCCTTTAGCATCAATGACTTGACCATTAAAGCTTGTTTGTCCAACAACTTTACAATCATTTGTTACTAAAGCAGATGATACCAATGCACCAGTGATTTTATATGTGCCTTCTTTAACGGTTCCATTAACAGCGATTTTACCTTTTAATTCTCCTGAAGGTGACATGATTTGCCCATTATGAATCAATGTTCCCATAAATGATCCATCTTGTGCAATGGCTGTATGGAATGGCAAAATTGCACCAGCTAATGGTTCATCTTTTCCTAAGATTGTTCCATCATCCAAAATACGAAGGGTTTTGCTGTCTGTGGCATCTAAAATATCGCCAGAAAGGGTTGTTCGTCCTAAAACATCACCACGATAACCAAATGGTAACCCTTGTTGAACAAGACCACCTTTTTGAGGCATTGTGTTATATAAAGAACGATCTTGAATATCAGCAACAGAACCATCACTTAATGCTCTAGCTGTCATTTGATTATCTTTACCAATAACAGCGCCATCTGCGGCAACAGTTCCAAGAATTTTTGCATCATCATCAACGGCTACACCGAATGGTGCTTTGCCACCCGCCCAAAGGTTATCTTGTGTCAAAGCAAAACCAAAAGGCATTTGAACGGCAATATTTTTTTCATCCTGGTTTGTAATAGTTGCAGCTGTTTGTGTTTGACCAATTAAGAGTCCAGATTTACCAACAAATGATGTGACAGGCAAAGTCATACCGCGAACATTTCCTTTATCGTTATAAAGAGCTCTAATCCCCGATACAGTAGATTCTTTTTTTCCTCTTAAGAAAATGGTTCCATTTAAGCTTTCTCTACCAACAGTATTTAAAGCATTTGAAACAGCAGGACCAGCGTGTAAAACATTTCCGTGGATTTGTTTAATTAAATTTGTGGCTAAGCCATTTGTCATGATAGAGCCAACAGGTTTTGATCCACCAATTGTTAAAACACTACCATTTGTTGACACAATACCCATTGTTTTTGAAACGCTGTTTTCAGCAACAAATAAATCTTTATCAATTAATCTTGCAACAAAGTTCCCATCTTTTGTAACTGTTTCTGGAGCAATAACAAGGCCCTTAATCTTTCCTTGAGTATCAATTGCTTCACCATATTCATTGATTAAATATGTTGTTTGATTGTTATCCGTATATCCAACGGAATTTAAAGGAATGAATGTGCCTGTAATATCTCCCTTTGCATTTGCAATACGGTTATCAGATAAAACATGCCCAAGTTGAGTTTTGGCAAGCCCAACTCTTCCATCAGAATGAAGAATTCCTGCAAATTTACCAGAGTTATCAACAGCGATACCTTGTGGTAAAACTCGCCCAATTACTTCATCCATATTGTTATAAATAAAGTCTGAAGCATAAAGATACCCAGTATCCTTTTCTGTGCTAATGGTATTATTGATGGACATATAACCCAATAATTTTCCATTTGTTTTAACAGCTAAACCTGTTTTTACAAGATATCCGATTTGTGTCCCAGCTTTATCAAGAGCAATACCATTTGACATTAATCTTCCAATTGATCTTGAATTTTTACCCAATAAATCAGCATCAAAACTTGTCCAACCAATCAGTTCATTCTTTGTGTTAACATAAACGCCAAATGGAAGCATTCTACCAATTACACCTTCTTCATTAATAACCAAGCCAAAAGGTGTTGCTTGGCCAACAATGTTGCCGTTTTTATCTAAAATAGAACCTGTTACATTTGGATATCCAATTAATTCTTCAGGAGCAAATGCAACGCTTAAACGTTTAAACACACCACCAATGATTTTTTCATCTTGTGAAACAGCAATACCATTTGCAAGAATTTTCCCAATAACTGTTTTCTTTAATGATACAACTTCGCCCTTTGGTGTGATTGAACCGATTTCTTTACCCAATATTGATAAAACCTTACCATGAGGCATTTCAAAACCAATAACTTTTCCATCTTTATCAGTTACTGTTTTGTTTGCTCTAATGGCTCCAATGATATCACCATCTGAATTTTTTAATGTACCGTCAACACTCATTGTGGCAAGATAGTTATTATCTAAATCAAGGAAGGCAGTTTTATCAGGAACGAGGGCGCCAATGATTTGTTGAGTATCTCCACTAACAGCAGTTAAATTTGGTAAAACACGAGCAAATCTTTCTCCTTCTTGATTAAGACCAAAACCAATTTTTGAGTTATAACGGCCAAGAATTAAGCCATCAGGTGAAACAATAACGCCGTCAGGAGGAATAACGCCTAAAAATTTTCCATTAGAAGCTGAAACAATACCATCTTGATCAATAGTTCCAATTTCATTTCCATTTGCATCATAAACTTTATCACCCATCACAGTCCAACTGGTTGGATTACCATTCGCATCTAAAACAACACCTGTAGGAGTGCCAGATTGACCATTACCACCAATAACGGTTCCTAAAATTTCTTTTCCATCAATAGAAATAACAGATCCATCTTCTTGAAGACATCCGATAACTTTTCCTTTTAAGTCCATTACTTTGCCATCTAAACGAACGCGTCCAATTATAACGCCTTCATTGTTTTTGACAATTCCTTTAATTGCTAATGCACCAATAACTTTTCCAGCATTGTCAACAACAGTTTTATCAGGAGTGATACAACCAAAAGGTTCATTATTAGCATCTGTTAAATCACCACCATGAGTAACAAGACCTAATAAACGACAACCATCTGCAATGGCAGATGCCCTTGGAACAACAACACCGATAATTCTATTTTGATCATTACGGACATAACTATCCGTCATTACTTTTCCAACTTGTTCAAGTGAATCATTAATGGCAATTCCGTTTGGGAAAACAGATCCAATTTGTTGACATCCAAATCCAATAACCCGACCTTTTGGTAATACGGATCCAACTGTTTTTTTGCCAGCGGTGATAGAACCATCTGGATTAACGCAACCAATAACGGCTCCTTGTGGACCAACAGCTTTTCCTTCTGAGTTAATGAATCCAATAGTGTTACCTTTTTCATTAATAACAAGACCTAACTGAATAGCGCCACCAATATCTGTTCCTTCAGAATTTATAACGCTACCATCAATCAATGTTTTTCCAACTGTTTGATTATAAGCATCACGTACTTCACCGTTTTGCATGATTTTACCAGTTAATTGACATCCTGGTGCAACTGCAACGCCTTGTGGAATTGTTCCCCCAATAAGATCATTTGTGTTGTTTGTTACTAATCCGTTTGGTTTAACAGTTCCAAGAATGGAGTTTTCAGCATCCATAACAGAGCCATCTGGGATAATACCACCAATCACATTACCGGTTAAGTCTGCAACCAAACCCCATGGTCTTAAAATACCCATTACACGGTTATTTAAATTTGCAACAGCTCCATTTGCAAGTGGTTTACCAATAACGGATCCTTTTTCGTTTACAACTGTTCCGTCTTTCAATAATTTACCGATTACATTTCCAGTCATATCCATTACAGAAACAATTGGAACAGCCGCGCCCAAAACATTTAATTCTGCATCAACGATGGTATCATCACCCAATAAACGACCCAATTTATCACCATTTTCATTAATTACATCACCATTTGGCGCAATTTTACCCATGAGTTCATTTTTAAGGTTAAGAGGTAATTTTTCTGGAACAGCAATGGCAACGATTTTACCATCTTTGTTAATGTATAATCCATTTTCAGTTGGTTTAATTACTTCACCATCAATAACGATAGATCCATCTTCTCCAACAGGGTGTAATTTTCCATCAAGACCCATAGCATATTTTTGTTCTTGTGTCGCATCATCTTTTGATGCAGTTTCACAAATAACACAATCTTTGGAATCCGTAGATTGAGCTTTTACTTGGACTGTTGTTTTCTTTTCTCTATCAGAAAAACCTGCAGCAGTTGCAGAATCTTCTTCCCATTGAATGGTTAAAACATTTTGAATTTGTCTTAAAGAAACAGGATTCCATAAAACTTTAATTAAACATTCTTGTCCACTTGCTAGAGATTCATTTTCCTTACAAGTTGTTTCCATTGAAAATCCATCTTGCTGATTTTCAAGAAAAGTAGCCCCTTTGTAAAGAACAGAACCGTTTTCAGCTGTAAGTTTGATTAATGCTTCAACTTGAGAACCGATAACAACATTATTCATATCAATTTGTTCAGGAACAACTTTTAAAGAGACATCACCCCTGTCAAATCCTTGAAATTGACCTCCTTGTGCATCATTTTTAGTTACGTATTCATCATCCCAGTCGATATTTTCTGTTGGGTTTTGAACGGGCGCCTTTTCAGAAATAAAGGAAAGCGCTACAAAAAATACAATAAGAAGAAATAATCCACCAAACAAAAGTTTTCTGTTGCTTTTTTTTACATATTGCTCACTTGAGCTTAATCCTCTGTTTTCTGTCATTGCTAACCCATTTCTTTACTGTCGGAACAAATACTTAAATGATTTTCAAAGAATTTTATTGAACGCGAACAACTGAGCATCCAAAACCACGACGACCCAATCTTTTGCATAATTTATCTGCTAAAGTGATATCTTTAATTGGGCCAACACGCAAACGGAATAATTCACGCATATTGCTGTCAGCTGTTGTGTCAACAGAATAATATGGTTCATAACCACTTAAAACATCAGCGTTCTTATCAAGAATTTTTTCCCAAATGCTTTCAAGTTCGGTAATATCAGCATGAGTGCCAAGTTCAATAGAAATTGTTTCACTTGTAGCTAAACCAGAATTTCTTTGTGCTGAAATTGGCATTTGACTCATCACACCAACAATTCCTGCAGATGCTTTTGGAGAGTTAACAACATTAGCTGGAATTGATTGAATTGGCGCCATGTTAGATGTATATACTGAACTGTTTGGTTGAACATATCCAGGCATATAGTTTCCTGAATAGGAATCATACATTGGTTCAGCTTGATATGCGCCAGTTGACTGAGACATATATGCATTTTGTTGATACATATCCATCATTTGTGTTCTTGGTGCTAATGGGCTTTTTGCAACAGCTTTTTCTTCTGAATCAGAGAGTAATGTTGGATCATAAGCCGGTGATTCTGCGCTCATTACACTTGGACGTCCAGTATAAGGAGAAACAGTCATATTTTCAGAACCACTATAATCGGTATATTCAAGACCAGCACTTGGATCTCTTCTGAGTTTTAAACAGATAAGCTTTTTACCATTTCTTAAAACTAAATCGCCAATAGCTTCAACAACAATTAAACGGCTATTTGGTCCTGTTGTTCTAAAACCAACAGGAACTTCTGTTTCTTGAACTAAAAGACTTACCACTGGGCGTTGTGTCATTGTTAAAGCTTTTGGGCCTAAATCAATGTATGTGAAAATATTATCACGCCACACATTATCTGGAGCAATATCAACGTCTGATGGATTTGGAATATAAATATCAATATCAAAACGGATGTTTTCAGGATCAACAGGAATGCTTTGTAACCAGTTTTTTGGACCTGTTGATGCTGTATTAATGCCTAATTGTGGATTTTGACCACCACTTCTGCCAATTGCCCAACCAGGAGCCTTATTTGAGTTTAAAAAACCATTTCCAACAGCTCTGTTTGTTGCGCCGTTCATGCCACCTAAACGACCTCCATTTTCAACAGGGGTATAACGTGGACCAACTAATACGTCAACAACAGATTGAGAAATCTTTTCAGCATTATATGTTTCGCTTCTTAAATAGAAAACATATCTATTTCCTGAACGACCAAAAATGATCATATTGCTATCAACCCCAATATATGATGGGTCAGCATATAAAAGAAGAGAGTTTGGTGCAGCAATTTCACCGCCAAAAGATTCTGGAGAACCGATATGAACTTTTTCAATCAATTCCCATGTTGGCAAGTTAATAAGAGTCATCATTCCTTCTCTTAAACGGATAGGTAAAATAACATCAGGTGACCAAGCATATTTTGAATATCCAGGTTTTGATTGGCCTTCTCCTAAATGAGCCATTGGATCATTCCATGCTTTTTGTTGCATCCCAAGGGAATGTAAATAATTTGGGTTAACAGATTCGTAATCGCCATTTGTTTGCGCAATAGCGTCGCTTAAACGTTCACTTTCAGCATCTGTAGGCAACCCCTCTGAATGTGCAACAACAGAAAATAAAACAAAAACAGCAGCTGTTGCCAGCCAACCTTGTCTGTGAAGTTTGTGTTTGAACATTGAATCTCTCCTCTTTATTTTTGTAATATATTTACACAATAAAACAAAAATATTTAAAAAGTCTAGCAAAAAATGAAAAAAGATGTGTTTTTAATAGAAAAAATTTTTTAAGGCTTTTTTAGGAGGGTTTTTAAGAGGGATTTTTTTGAAAAAATTATTATGAATCAGCTTTTTTTATCGCAAGTTGAATAACTGTAAATCCAAGTGGATTTTTTAATCTTTCTTCCCAAGTTAAACCTTCTCTTGTGGGTCTAAAAGCAACATTCATTGTAACCACCCATCTTGATTTTTTTGGTTCACTTGATAAGTGTTTCATTTCTGTAAATTCAACTTCCGCACGCCAAATGTTTTCATTTCTATTGGAACGATAAGGATTAACAACTAAAATTTTAACATTACGAGTTAATCCTTCTTCTTTGGCTTGTTTAATCCAATCTTCTGCATATTCAATAAATCTTGAATAAACAGTGCTTTCGCTCATCCAGTTAATTTCGCCATCAATACCTGTGCGCCGTTCAAGTTCTTGAATATTTGATCCAACGCTAAAATAGGAAAGCAAATACTGTCTTATAAAAGATTCAGTCAGTGTTTGCATATTCATTTGGCTGAAGTTTGGACGAACAACATTGATAACTTGCTCATTCTTATTTAGTGTTGTTAAAAAAAACGGTTGCACTCTTACAATCGGCATTAAGGAAATAAGAGCGCTAATAAGCATAATGGTTGTTAATGAAGAAACAACTAAAACAAGCGCAAAAGTGCGCGCCATCCAAAGATAACGTCTTTCTTTAACGGCTTCTTCAGATAAATCTTGACCTTGTTTCTTTTTAACAGGTATTTGCTCGTTCATTGTCATAAGAATAAGCTTTTGTTATTAAGATAACCATTCAGGAAGTGCTGGTGCTTTTTCAAGTTCAATACAAGCACATGGAGATTTTTTAAGTTCAGAATAATCTGGACCAATTCCAACTGGTTCTTTTTCATAAACACTGCCACAAGCAGCAGCTAAAGCAGCGATACCTAAAACAAATAAAATAACAAAATATTTTTTCATTTTTCCCTCTTATTTTTGTGAATCACGAATTCAGTTTATCTAAAGAAAAATAATTAATCAACCAAAAAAAACATTATTTTAAAATATTTTATTTTTTAACGGCCTCATCATATTTTTGGATGTAAAAGCCAAAAGGATTTGAAAAATTTTGAGAATAAATATGTCTATTTGGATAATGTGCGATTGTAAGAGTTGCTACACGTTGTTGTGCCAGTGGTTTAACAATTGGATCATATGGGTTATAATGAAAAACATCAAATTCAACCGTATATGTATTTCCCAGTTTTGAAATATTGTTAATTTCAACGCTTTGGGTTTCTTTTCCTGCTGCTATTTGTTTAATTTTTTCTTGAATGTTTTTAGAAAATTGAGCATATACAGCCGGGGAAGATAATCGTCTAATTTCACCAGCACCACCCCATCTAGCAGTCATTTCATCTTTATCAGCAAAATATGAAATTCTTCTATCAATATAATATCTGATTAACATTTCATCTAATAATTCGCGATTGGCGCGATTGCTATGTGATTTTGAATCCATTAATCTTTTTGCTGGTAATGTATCAATTTGAATATGATCTAATGTATGCATAGGGGAGGGCAAAATTTGAGCAACAACCTTTAGTTTTGGTGCCATTTGAACCAAAGTTAAAACAATAAATAAGTTGATAGCAATGGAAATAGAGGCTAAAGTCATCCAAAATTTAGCTAAATAAATGGCAACTTTTCCACGTTTTTTTTGATCTTTAATAAAATAAGAAATCACTTAAAGACCTCCATTTAAACAGCTTTTGCTAATTTTTTTATTATAATGTTTTTTGATATCCATGTTATTCTTTTTTTCAAGTTCCTCATAAAGAGCAATTTCTGCTTTTTTTTGTTTTAAAAGATGATCAATTTCTTGAGCATTAACCACTGTAAAATTAACATCTCCATTTATATCTTTTTCAAGAGCATTAATATAATTAAAATCTTGATAAGCTTGAGATGAATAGATGATTTGCTTAAGTTGTCTATATTCTTCAGTGTCTTTTGGGATTTTATTTAAAGCATTTAACTGTTCAACATAAGACATTTTTAAATAAAGTTTAAATGATTCAGTTTTGTTTTTTGTATCAACAACTTCTGAATGTGTTCTTGTGATTTTGTCACGAACAATTTTAATGTTTTTATTTTTAAGAGTTAATAATTCTTCTTCTAAAGCCATAATAGAATCAACATTATCACTTTTAATTTCGTTTGTGATTCCAAGATTTTTTAAACGTTGATTTAACTCGTTTATGGTTGTTTCTTTTTTATTTGTTATGAGGTTTAAAACATTTTCAGAACTTGTTTTTTCTTTTTTGATGGCTTGATAAACGTTTAACCGATTGTTTTGTTCAAGAATATCTTTATGTCTTGCTTCTTCATTTAAAACAAGTGTTTTTGGCAAAAATGTTTTTGACATTTCTCCATTAGGGTTATATGTATTAAATCCACTTTGAATAAATTCTTTCCAAGGTTTTGGCCATTCAGGAAAAACGGATTTTGTTTTTGCAGGATCATCATTAAACCACATAATTTCATGAGCTGGAGGTAAAGCTTTTGGTGGTTTGGGGAAGTTTTTTTGACTTGCTGATAATCTTTGAATCTGATCAGGGGGCAGTGTGGATAAAAATGATTGATATGCCAATTCATTTTTTTCAAAATCATTTTCAGCACTAATTCCTGAAATTCGGCCTGTTCGTCCTAAAATTTTATTTATGTTCATTAAAAAAGAATTAACTTCTTCTTGATAAGCATATTTTTGATCTTCCCATAATTCGAAAGATTTACCTTCTTTTACTTGACCATATTTTGATGGATTTGCATAAACATCTGTTAAAATTTCCCTGCCCAAATACCAGTTAGCAAAAAGTTCTGCTTGAGCATCTTCTCCTGTGCTTGTTTTTTTAGGAACACTGTTTAAAATATCTACGGTTAATTTTAATTCTTGTTCATCATAAGCTTGAGTGATATTTTGCCAAGCAGCTTTTGGGTCTTCATAAACGTCTGACAGCAAATTAATATTGCATTCTTCCATCGCATTATATTTTTGGTTAACCAAATCAACGCGCAGTTTTTCTTGTTCTTCTTCCTTATATTTATCTTTTAATCTTTTAAGTTTAAGTTGCATAGCATGAAGTTGCTCAAGATAGATAATTTCAGTTGTGTAATCATCTGTTTCAATCACTGATTGAGATTCATTTTCAACCGGAGCGGTTGCTTGAGTTAAACTGATAAATGAAAAAAATGAAATACCCGTTAATGCAAATAATAGAAAATGTTTCATTATTAATTTTCCTCCGGCAACTCTTCTTCAGGGTTCCAATATGTTTTGTGTCTTTTTGCGGTTGCAAGCCCAAGTAGTGCATTATATTGCAATTGAGCAGCTCTTAATTGTTTTTGAATCATAAGTAATTTAATCCAAGCAATTTTTGCGGCAGCAGTTCTTAATAAAAGCTTTGGTTTATTTTCATTGGTTTCTAAAGAATTTTGATTTGAAGCTTGTCTGGATGAATTGTCAATATCCTTTTCCATTTCATCAATGATATCAAATATTTTTTGTGTTTGATGTTTTAAAACCAATATTCTGGCCATCATTTGAATATTCGCTTGTTGACGAATATATTGTCTTTTTTTAACAAAATTATAATCACCTTCATGATCAGCAAAAGGCATATCTGCATAAATTCTCATATTGCTTTTCATAATGGTTTCAACTTTTGATGAGGCAGGATCCGGATATTCAACAACAATATCTTTTGGCGGTTCTTTTCCTTCAACAAAATCTCCTGGATTTGCAGAATCGTTATTGCCTAAAACAGAAGATGGATTTGGAAGATCAGAGATTTTTTGATTAACAAGAGCAGTTTTTTGACTAAACTCAGAATAATTATAGTTTTTTAATTCTTGAGGGACGTCTCTTAAACCTGCCTGAAACGCGCTTAGTGCTTCTATAACAGCTCCACCCACAGTGGCGATCCAACATGTAGAACAAGGGGGACATGGTGTGGAATATGCTGATACAGAAGTTGTGGTTAAAAATATGAAAAGAATATAAGGTGTTATTTTCATTTTGAACCTCCTTGTGCTGTTGCGCTAGGATCGTTTGGTTTAAGTTCTAAAATGGTTGGTGATTCTTTAATAAATTGTTGAACAACATCAGATTCCATTTGAACAATTTGAATAATAATTTGAGAAGCAAGCATTTTCATTTGAGCTTTGATATTGCGATTCATCATGGCATTACTTTGTGTTTGATTGCATCCTTTTGCAGAGGCGCCATGAAGGGATTGCAAATCTTCAATATAAAGTGGGCGCAATTGTTGAGATAAAGCATAGGATTCAGCGGCAATTTCTGCAGCAAAGGCCATTCTGTTTTGAAGCTTTATTTTTGCTGATTCTTTATCATCTTTAGATATAAAAAACTTTTCTTTCAACATGTTAACTGCGTCATCAAACTCTTCTTGAGGGGAGATATATACTGATTCAAACATATTCACAATGTTATCTTTCAGATAATCATAAGTTTTTGTTGAGAGCTCTGTTTTTTCATTTGAAGGAGAATTACTGCAATTGGCGTTTCCAGATCTGGTTTCATTTGCGGTTTCTTCTTGAGTAACAACTTCATTACTTATAGAAGCAGTTGTTTGTGTTGCTATGCTACTGACAGAAAGATTCTGAATATTGTTTGAATCAGTAACTGGGCATTGGCCAAAGGCGGTATGACATAATAATCCAGCGGCTAAAAAGGAAGAAAATAGATGTATTTTAAAGTTTTTTTTCATTTTTTTCTCCTTTATTTTTCTTCAATAATGGCTCTTTGTCTATCTTGCATCAGCAGCGTGCTGTTAATTTCTAAAATAGAAGATTCAACAACCAAAAGTTCATTGAGTTGTGTTGCAATTTCTTTATCTAAAATTGATAATCCATTTTCAAGACTTGTAATTTCAGTGCGTGATTTGATGTTTGATGCCATTCTTTCAAGTTCTTCTTTTTGTTTTTCCGAGAGGGCTAAAATCTTTTCAGAAATTGCAAGCCCATGATGAAGAGAAAGATACCTTTTATGTTGAATAAATTCTTGAGTGTTTGGAAATGAGGCATCTGCTAATGGATCAATTTTCACAATAGCATCACTGTCAAGATCAATTTTATCTCTTTCATTTAATGAATTTTGAGCTTTATAATCAACCAGATATGTGCTCTTTACAATTTGATGCATTTTGGAAAGATTAGGTTTTTTTTCGTCGTTACCCTTAAGTTCCGTTAAAAACATTTGGGTGAATGTTTTATCCGTATAAAAAGCAACATCATCTCCCGTAAGAATTGGCGAATTATCACTCGTGATGTGTTCACGTCTGGTAATCCCAGGGAGGCCATAGTTTGTGTTCGCCCCTTTTTGCCATATGGACATAATTTTTGAAACAGTAGCAGAGACTTGTTGAAGGCCTGCTTGTATAATAACAATGGGATTCATTAAAATACTGGTGGTTATACCTGCATGCACTTGTGTATTCAAACAAGAAAGTATGATAACAGTTGGTAAGATTAATCTGATTTTTAACATGTTATCCTCCTATTTAAGAAATGAACCCAGCATACTGCCAGCCGCTTGTATGGCCATCCCAGCAACAACTTCTTTGAAAGAAACATTTGTGTTTGTAACATAATCTGCAGAGCTGATGGCTGTGAGCATATTATTGGTTGCGGCTGTTAAAACAATGGCATTATAAATTTGAGCACTGCTCATTTTAACACTGGTATTATTTGAAACACTAGAGCTATAATTTTCTGAGCTATTTGTTTGATTTTGAACTTGGGTATCAATGTTTGTTTTTCCACCTAAATTACGGCTAGCTTGTTCCTTATTTATTGCCGCTAAAGCATATCCAAAAGTGGCAACTTCAACCAAAGCACGTTCTCTTTTTCCCTTTGATTTTGCAGTGTTTGCAATGCCTGCTTCTTCAGTTCTATCTTTCCCATCTTGATTGGTGGGGGGTAAAAGCGTTTCTCTAAAAAAATCACTGCCGTTAACACCTTCGGGAATTGTTTCAGATGAGCTTGATCCTTCAGGTGAAAGAGAGCCAGATACACCATCAGTTGTGGTTTGTGGATTAATAAATTCAAGAGTGCTATTCGTGAAATCATTAATACCGCCAATCATTCTGTTTTTTACTGAGGTTTCATATTGAGTATCTGATCTTCTATCTCGCACATCTTCATCAGCTTGTTGTTGCTGTGTTTGACTTTCGGTATATACCTTAGAGTCAGTAATTGGAATGCCAGCAAAGGCATTTTGAAGAGTTAAAGAATAGAGCGCAAAAAGAAGAATAAGGGTTATTTTTTTCATCAGAAGCCTCCATCCGTTTTAACAGAATTAATTGTTGAATATATGCTTAAAGAATTTAATTCAAGCGTTGATAAGTCTAGCCCTAAATAAGCACTGCCAATAACATTAAATATTAAATCCGATTCAGCGCGTTTTGTTAATGTTTCAGAAACAGTTGTTGGCTCTTCTTGGTTTATATCTTCTTCAACCTTAGCAAATTCTGCAGTCGCATTAACAATGGCGGCAGAATCGGCATATAAATTTGAAATTCCATTAAATTTCGCTTGCGTAACATGTTGATGAATATCGCCAACTTCCATAATACCAGGCTCTTGCTCATTATCAATATAAAAACAAGTTTTAACCCCATCAACTGTTTTTAAATTATTGCAAATTTTTTTATCTTTTTCCCTTGTTGTTAAACGTTCAAGTGGGTTTAAGTCATTAATTTTATCAACAACATTAGATCCGCTTTTGTTTTGAGCTACGAAACCTTTTCCAGCTTTTTCACCACCATCTTCGGATGAAAACATATCGCCAACATAATCAGCCCCTTGATCAACCCAATTGCCAACAGTTCCTGTAGCGCTATCAATAGCACCAGATACAGCACTGGTTCCTTTATCTATTGCTGCACCTGCAATAGTTGTGGCTGACCCAATAGCAGCATCAGCTGTTCCCATAATAGTGCTTTCAGCATTATCAATAAAGCCAGCTGCTTTATTAGCAAATTGCCCAATAGCTGATTGGTTAAAATAATTTGGAAGTCCATTAAGAGAATTTTGAAGTTGCATAAGACCATTTATGCTTCCTTCAGTTGAGATGTGATCAACAGTTGCCTGCATGTTTCCTTTATAGTTAACATTTGTGTAAGTAACAGAATGCGCAAAACCTTCTTGCTGAAAGGATAGGCAAGAACAAAAAGAAATTAAAAATAAACCTAATTTTGAAAAATTCAGACGAAACATTAGGCCCCCCATGCATATGTTTTATTGATTAGTATCTATATATTCTATTTTACACTATTTTGGGGATTTTGCAAGATTTTTTTTATATGCTATCAATAGGTTAACAAATAACATGGTGACTGTCATTGGGCCAACACCACCTGGAACTGGCGTTATAAATCCTGCAATTTCTTTTATTTCTTCGAAGTCTAAATCTCCAATAATTTTGTTATCATCTAAACGTGTGATCCCAACATCAATAACAATTGAACCTTTTTTTATATATGAAGGATCAATTAAATGTGGTTTACCTGTTGCAGCAATAAGAATATCCGCCATGTTGCAAAGTTCTTTCATGTTTTTTGTTTTAGAATGAGCTTGAATAACGGTTGCATTTTGCTTGAGCAACATTTGTGTTAATGGTTTTCCAACTAATCGAGAGCGACCAATAATAAGAGCCGTTTTCCCTTCTATCTTTGGGCAGACAGATTGAATAAGTTCCATGCATGCCAATGGTGTGCATGGTTTTAAATCTGTATCAGATAAAAATAAATCCCCTAAATTTTTAGGATGCAATCCATCAACATCTTTTTCAGGTGAAAGAGCCTCTAATACTTTGTTTTCATTAAAATGTTTCGGTAATGGAAGCTGAACCAAAATGCCATCAATTTCTTTATTTTGATTTAATTCTTCAATAAAAGAAATTAAAGCATCTTCAGTCATTACAGGAGAAAGTTGAAAGACTTCTGTTTCAGCTCCAATTTTTTCACCAACTTTTTTCTTATGACCAACATAAATTAAACTTGCAGGATTATCTCCTACCAAAATAACAGCAAGTTTTGGTTTTCTATCTAAAGAGGAAATTTCTGTTTTCAAGGCATCTTGAATTTTTGATGCCATTTCTTTCCCGTTTATAATTATGCCAGTCATTTTGTTCTCCCTTTTTTAAATTTTCATTTCAACAACACTAAATCTTTTGGCATTTTTAAGCAAACGTTCAGAGAGCTGTTCCATTTTTTCTGCTTCAAGACGCATTCTTAACTCTTCATCACTAGGTATAACCTTTTTATTGGTTATTTTACATTTCATGAAAAATAAATCCGAATCGGGTGTTTGGATTGGACCAATAACTTTTTTGGTTGGCGCATCTTTTAAAAGATCTTTTAATTCGCGTGGTAATTGTTCTGGAGAAATCATGCCTGATTTAACGGATTCTTTAATAGCATGTTCTTTTGCAAAATCTTTGAAAGAATCGCATGAGTTTAATTTATTAATTTTATCCCCAAAAGCAGCTGTATGGTTTGCATTTAAAGCCATTTGAGAAACTTCCCAAATGGGAACGGTATCTGTATGAATAGGATATTTTCTATCTAAAACAAGTAAAATAAGATAGCCGTTTTTAGTTTTTAATGGTGTTGAAAGTTCACCACTTGACATAACCCTTAAAGCATCAGTAATTTCTTTTTGATAGTGTTTCCCATCAATCCAACCAAGCTCGCCGCCTTTTGAAGCAGATGGAGCTATGGAATATTTCTTGGCAAGCTCAGGAAATGGTTTCCCTTGATGGAGTTCTTTATAGCAATTTTCAGCTTCTTTTTGATCTTTAATCAGCATTTCTGCCACATAAAACCCTTCAGCTTTTAATTCGTTTCGAATATTATTTTTTAAAGCAGAAATTTCTTTTTCAGAAGGGGGTAATAAAGATTTTTTATTTTGTTGAATAACTTGAAGCCACATGAGGTCAGCTTTGATTTGATTTTTTAAAATATGTAATGGAATTTGATTTTTTTTCAACATGCTTTCCATGCTTCCTTTTTTCATTCCATTTTGTGATTCTAAATGAAAAATTGCTTCTTCAATTTCTTTTTCCGAAACACTAAATCCTTTTTTTTCTGCTTCAGAAATTTTTATGTGGTCATTGATTAATGCATCTAATGCTGCTTTTACATATTCTTTCTTTTTTGCAGTGGTAATGGGACTTGAATTTTGAATAGAAATAAGTTTAGCGCGAGCCTCTGCATCAAATGAAGAAATTGGCTGATCATTAACAGTGGCAATAATTTGCCCTGCATTTGCAGATAAACTTAATAAAATTAAAGCAATAAAAAGAAGTGATCTCATTCCATTCCCCCTAAGGTTTTAAGAATAAATTTTACCATAAATGATGTGTCTCCTTCATAATCTCTATCATAGGTGAAGGACTTATCTAATTCAAATGCAATGATTGCGCAATCATTTTCATATTGAGCAATTAAACCAGATTCAACTGGGCCCCGTTGAGAAGATTTTTTTTCTAAATTGTATCTATAATAGCCAGATAAAGACCAGTTTTTTGTTAATTGCGAAGATCCAAAGAATAATATTTCTTCGCGGTTTTTATAATAAGAAAATTCATCTGATTTCGTGTCATCTTTAATTTTAATATAATCAACACCAACGCGTAAAGGTGCTTTTCCAACAGTAAAAGTAATTTCGTTTTTAACGGGTTTAAAATCATCTTTATTTAAGCGGAAACGATAAGCTAATGAGAAGATATCAAAATTTGTTTGAAGTCTACCAACATAGTCAGAGTAATTTGATTCATATCCTAAAGCTTTTTCCATTACTTCATCCCCAGAGAAGCGATATGATTGACCGAATAAAAATGAGGATGACATATTTTTATTGCCATAAACTGAATATTCAATACCATAATTTGCTCTTGTGCCTGTTTCAACGCGATCATATCCAATAAATCTATTTTCAGAGAATAAGTTGGTATCATCAAAATCAATGTCAAGACTATCGACATTTGGAATTTTATCTTTATTGCCACTAACTGGTGATGAAACAAGCATTAAAATTGGAGAAATAACTTGCGTGTAATTTTCGCTGGCTTTTGCAAATGGATAACTAATTTTGCTTGAAAATACAGGGTAAAATCTACCAGTTGAATAACTATCATCCGTTTTTAGCCCATTAAAAGAATATTTGCCTGTATCAATGCTATAACCATCGACACGAACACTTGCTTTCGTGTCAATATTAATGCCTGAATTTGAAATATAGGGTAAGTGTAAGCCTTGAGTGACTGAAGCCCTGTTTGATTTGAATCTTTGGCGGTTATTATAAGCAACACCATTAATTTTTGAAAACGCATAAAGACCACTGTTATTCAATGCTTCTGTGTTATACACATAATTCATTGTTGGAATGAAAACAGGGATGGATTTTTGATTAACTCTACCATGTTGGTTTTGAAA
Organism: Alphaproteobacteria bacterium; assembly: GCA_045614025.1. Taxonomy (GTDB): domain Bacteria; phylum Pseudomonadota; class Alphaproteobacteria; order CAAHEQ01; family UBA3637; genus RGIG4140. Next base: position 93,906 of record JAZLCE010000013.1, on the reverse strand, counting down.
AGAAAGCCCTTTGAAATGGAAATAATTTCTTTCGCCAAATCTTTCAGCTGAAATATTTGATTCAAGGTATTGATCAGATGTGTCAACATCTGGCAATGAGTATCGTCTGAAATATGTGTCTGAAGAAACGCGGTAATATTGTCCGCTTAAACGCCATTTGTCTGAGATGTCAGCACGCATATGAGCTTTAATGTGCCCTTGATTTTTATTATCATTATCCCTTGTTCCGCTGGCTTGTAATTTTAAGTATCCATTGGTAAATGTTCCTTCATAATCCATAAAGCCAAGAGGGTCATGACTTGTTGAAAGTGTTGGAATAAGCGTTAAGTTTTGATTGTCTGCAATATCAACAAAAAATGGAATATTAATCCCTTGTTTCATTTCATTGCTGTGAGCAAAACTAGGCGCTAAAAAACCAGTTTTTCTTTTAACAGTAAAGTCAGGTATGTTTAAATATGGAAAATAAAAAACAGGAATATCTTTAACCTTTAAAAAAGAATGAGTAAAAGACATTTCTTTATTTGGTTTATTATGTTTAATTGTTCTGGCTGTTAATTTCCAAAGAGGAGAATCTCCCTTACAAAAGGTGCAAGGTGTATATGTGGCTTTTTTTAAATAAGTGATATCGCCATTTTCTTTTCTTTTATATCTAACAGCAGACATATATGATCCTTCATATAAATCCATTTCAACAGCATTGCTAACTGCCATTTTAAGAGCTGGAGTCAAAATAGTATCTGCTGTATATGTAACAGTTCCATCAGGGGTTGTTGTTTTAGAGGATTGAGGGATAATAATTTGCCCATTTTTTTTATCGTAAATAAATTTATCTGTTTGGATAATAGTGTTGTTTTGTTCAATAACAACATTTCCTTGAGCAGTAACAGTTCCTTCTTGATGATTATAAAAAATTTCATCAGCTTCAAAATCAACGGGTTTTTCTTTTTCAAATTTAACTTGAGGATCCAATTTGATTTGAGAGTTAGCTGTTGTTGAAAAGACGCAAAGAGAGGCAATTAAGAGTAATTTAAATGAATTTTTCATGGCGTTTTTAATTTGAGGTTTTTGAATTGGTTTCATTGCAAGATAATAAACAATCAAAACTGGAACAAAAAGGTTTAAAAACATAAGAGGAGCAAACCAAAGATTTTTAGCAGTTAAATTTTCAAAAGCTAAAGCAAGAGATTGCACTAAAATTGTTGTTAAAATAATGATGTTCATACGACCCATTTGTCCCCGACGATTATAAAATGGAGATAAAATAGCAAACATTGCTAAAAACATAAATGAGATATTATAAATAGGTTTTGTTAATCGTTTTAAAATTTCTGTTTTATATTTTCGATATTGAATTTCATCTGCTACATCTTCTTTTGTTGCCGAAAGCAAATAAGAAAGCGAATAATCTGATTCATCTAATTTTCTTGAGTTATCAGCATTTTTCTTATCACTGAAAAACATTTTGTATTTATCAAAGTTCAAAATTGAAAACTTTTTTGTTTCGGGATTGTATTCTTGTCTGCTGCCATTTTGAAATACAAGATCAAATCCTTCATCATTTTGGAAAATAAAGCCTTTTTCGGCAATTAAAACAGAAATATTTTTTGGGTTTTTAGCATCATAGGCCAAAACACCTTTAACAGAACCATCTTCAGCTCTTTCTTTTACATAAAGCGTCAAACGATTATTTAAAGTATTAAATTGCCCTTCTTGAAGCAATAAATGAGACAAATCATTTCTTACACGCCATTTAAGTTCACCAAGTTCTCTGTGTGAAGCAGGAATGATGCTAAGCGTTAATAAATAACCAATAATAGTAAGTCCAATAGCCAAAATAAATGCGGGCTTCATAATGCTTTTATTAGACATACCTATGGCTTGCATAACCATAACTTCTTTATCAGCTTGCATACGAGAAAAAATAAATAAAATCACAGCAAACAAGGCAATAGGTGATAAAATTTGAATAAAGTTAGGTAAGACCAATAACGTCATTTCTAAAAACATGCTGACAGGAATACCTTTTGTAACAATCATATCAATCATGCGCAACGATTGTGTAAGCCACACAAGCGTTGTCATTCCTAATAAAATCAACAAAAAGCTGATGACCAGCTGTTTTAAAATATATGATGTTAAAATCTTCATTTAAAATCCTTCTTGCTTACTATACGCTAAAGGATGAGAATTTTCAACAGTCTTTTTTAATCTATCTTGCAAAATATGCGTATAAATTTCTGTTGTTGTGATATCTGCATGGCCTAACATTTTTTGAACAGAACGTAAATCAGCATCATGTTGAATAAGATGGCTGGCAAAAGAATGTCTGAAAACATGAGGTGAAACGCGATGAGGTGATAAGCCTTTTTCCATGGCAATTTTTTTTAATGCTTTAAAAAAGCCATCACGGGTTAAGTGTCCGGTTTTAGAAGATGAAGGAAACAACCATTTTGATGGTCTGTTTTTAGGAAGTAATGCTTCTCTTTCAACTAACCATTGTTCTAAAGCAATACGGGTATTGTCATTTAAAGGAACAATGCGTTCTTTGTTGCCTTTGCCAATAATCGTTAATGTGGATAAATCATGTGTAATAACAGTAAGTGGAAGGCTGACAAGCTCGCTCACGCGCATTCCTGATGCATATAACATTTCAAGAAGCAGATATATTCTGGTATTTTTTTCTTTGGCGCCACTAATTAATAAATCAACTTCTTCTTCAGTGAGGTATTTAGGAAGAGATTTTTTTATTTTTGGTGATTGAATATAATCAGAGGGATTTTTTTTAATAATATCTTCTGAATATAAAAAACGATAAAATTCACGCATAGCGCATAAGCGTCTAGCTTGTGTTTTTGCGCTTAAACGGGTGGAAAGCAAAAATTCGATATAATCTTGCAAATCTTCTTTTTTTGCATTTTGAAGTTTAACTTTTTTTGAAAACAAAAAATTATATAGTTCTTTTAAATCATGTCGATAAGCCGTAATCGTGTTTAGTGCAGCACCACGTTCGGCTAATATCATTTCCAAAAAAGAATCAATTAATTTTAGGCTCATTGATAAAGTGTTCCTTCAAGTTCAAGTGGCAAAGAAACATCTTGAGGATAATTTTGTTTGATGAAAAATATTAAAGAGTGTTTGTCAGAAATATTTTCATCATTTAAATCAAAAATAGCCCTAATTAAGTTTTCACCAGTTTTAAGTTGATGCTCATGATTTAGGTATTCAAAAATCATGAGAGGAGGGCGGTTTGGTTTTTGAGTGTTTAATGTTTCATAAAATTCTTGAGAAGCGTTTTTCCAAAATTGCAAACAGTTTTCTTCTTTTAAATTAGTGCAAAAATAATTTAAGAGAGACTCAGTCTCTTGAGGAATTCCAGCTCCTATTTTTTGAAGACCTGGAATTAGCAACAATCTTTCTTTTTGATAGGAGTCTTCTTTTTCATTTTTTAAAATTTGATACCACTCATAGGCTTTTTCTAAATTGTTTTGAAGGATATAAATTTGAGCAGCATAAAAAGCAAGATCTTTTAATTCTTGTTGAGGTAAAATAGCGTTTAATTCTTGTTCAATAAGTGGCGCTATATAAAGACCTAATTTATCTTGAAATGCAATTTTTGCGAAGGTTTTAATCCATTGTGCCTTTGCAAAAATATCAGTTTCAGTTTTGATTTTTTGATAAATTTCAGCGCGTTTTAAATGGTTGGGATCAGTTTTTAGATCAAAAAGAGGTAATTTATAAATACTTTCAAGTTCTTGAGCATTCAAAGATATTTTTTCAGCATAATAAATGCGCTCGCTGATATCTGATACAGGTAAATTGACAAAGATTTTTTGGATGCCCTCAAATTGATTTTTTAATGAAAAAGAGTTTTCTTTTAATCTTGAAAATAAATAAATATGTTCAATATTTAATGGTAAATCATTTGGAATTTTTGTTTCTAATTCAAGAAGAATATTTTCGGCTAAAGCAGAAAAAAGCGGGTTTGAAGTTTCTTGATTTTCCCTATATATTTCATAAGCCAAAATAGCTTTGTTTTTTTCTTCTTTTTCTAAGAAAAGATTAATTCTTGTCTCATCAGTTTTAAATGAAGGCGATAAATTTTCAAATTCTTTTTCTGCTTCTTCAAATTTTCCCTGAGCGATAAGAATATTTGTTTTTAAAAGATATATCTCTTGATTTATCTTTTGTGAAGGAATCAGGTTAATCAATTTTAATACTTCATCAAAAGCACCAAGGCGGGTTAATGCTTCAAGTCTTTTTGTTAAAAAAATATCTTCTTTTTGATTTTTAAGTTCATGCCCAGTTGTATCTTGTGTTAATAAAAGAATGAGGGCTTTTCTTGAAGCAGGAGAAAGTTTTTTTGTTCCAATTTGATCGACGAGTTGAAATAATGTTTCAGGATTGCTTTCTTGCCACAAATCTTTTTTTAACTTATCATGAGAACCAAGTGTATTAAGTGAAAAAGGTGCAATATCACTTATTATAACACCCGAATCAATTAATGATGCTAAAGCATTATAATAAAAAAGAAGTGAGCAACAAAATAAAAGAAGAGTTTTTTTCATTAATTTAATGGTGTTTGGATTTCTTTTTCAATATGAGTAATTTCTGCTTTAGGCTCAATAAATGCTAAAACAACGAAAAAAGCAACGACCAAAAGGATGGTTATTTTAAGAAAAATATGTTTTTTTTCTTCTTTATGAATCATTTTATACTCCTTTATACTGGACAGATTAAATAAATCTTGCTATGATATTCAGTAATACTATATTTATTTAAGAATTGTCAAGAAAAGAACATGAAACAAAAATTATTAGAACCCAAAATTATTTTACTTGTTGGAATGATGGGGGTTGGAAAAACGAGTTTAGGTCGAATTTTATCTAAAAAGTTACAATTGCCATTTTATGATAGTGATAAAGAAATTGAAAGATCAACAGGTTTTTTGATTAATGAATTATTTTCTAAATGTGGAATGGAAGAATTTCGTTTAGGTGAAGAACGCGTAATGCAAAGATTGCTGAATGGGGAACCTTGCGTGCTTTCTTCTGGTGGTGGTGCTTTTTTATCCGAAAAAACAAGAAAGCTTGCTTCTGAAAAAGCTATTTCCATTTGGATCAAAGCTTCAAGCGATGTTATTTCAAGAAGAACACAAGGTCGAACACATAGACCATTGGTTCCTGCCGCAGATAACCATAAAACAATTGAACGATTGGTTCACGAAAGATATCCTGTTTATTCAGAGGCAGATATTATGGTTGAATCTTTTAAAGAATCGCCATATCGAACAGTAAGTCGTCTTTTAAAAGAGCTTGAAAAAAGAAATATTATTGAAAATGTTGAAGATAAAAATCAAGCACCGTTGCCAAAGTATAAGAAAAAAAAGCGGTTGCCCAAACCATTAAGGAAAAAATAAAAAATGATTGATTGTTTTTTGATCTTCTTTTTGTTGTTGCTTTCATTTTATTTTTCGGGAACAGAAACGGCTATGACGGCTGTTTCCATGCCTCAACTTTATGAATTAGGGAAAAAAGGAAATTGGAGAGCGCAACATATTTTATTGTTAAAAAAAGATTCAGCTAAGCTTTTGGGAACATTATTATTTGGGAATAATATTGTTAATATTGCTTTAACGGCGTTATCAACAGCTCTAATGATTGAATTTTTTGGTGAGGAATATGGTGTTTTAATTGCAACATTTGGGGTGAGCGTTGTTGTTCTTTTGTTTTCAGAAATTATGCCAAAAACATATGCTTTGAATAATCCTTTGGCATTTTCAATGTTTAGCGTTCCTCTTTTAACGTTTTTTGTTTTTTGCTTTTCTCCAATTGTAAAGGCTTTTGGTGTTTTTTCTCAGATATTGATTAAATTTTTACCAAAGGGGGAACAACAAGTTGATGCTGAAACTGTTAAGGCTGAAATTCGTGGAACTATTTTAATGCCATCTGAAGATGATGGTATTATTAGCCAAGAAAAGGTTATGTTGAAAAGCGTGTTAGATTTAAGCGATGTGACAGTGGAAGATATTATGGTGCACAGAAGTCATGTTGTTTCATTGAATGCAGCATTGCCGTTGACAGAAATTTTTGAATTTTTAAGTCGTTCCCCTTATAGTCGTATTCCGCTTTGGAAAGGGGAGCCTGATAATATTATTGGTGTTTTGCATGCAAAGGCATTGCTCAAATTAATGAATGCTTATTATCGCGGAAAAGTAAAAGTTTCTGTTGCTGACTATTTAACAAAACCATGGTTTGTGTTAAACACTACTTCTTTATTAGATCAGCTTCATGCTTTTAAAAGAAGAAGAGAGCATTTTGCACTTGTTGTTGATGAATATGGGGTGATTGAAGGGTTGGTTACTCTGGAAGATATTTTAGAAGAAATTGTTGGTGATATTTCTGATGAAAATGATGTGCCAACAGAATCAAATTTACAGGTTGTAAAAACAGATGCAGGTGGTTTCCGTTTAGATGGACAAACAACTTTGCGTGATATTAATCGTCATTTTAAATGGGAATTATCTGATGATAAAGCTTCAACTTTGGCTGGATATATTCTTTATGAAGTTGAAAGAATTCCATCTGTTGGGGAAACATTTGTGATTGATGGTTTTTCATTTACAATTGTTTCTAAAAATAAAAATAGATTGGCTGTTATTGAAATTTTACCACCAGCTTCTTAATTGATATAACGTGTTAAAACAATAATATTTTGAACGCTAATCGTGTTTTTAATAACAGCTAAAACCTTTTTAAGTTCTTCTTCGTTTTCACTGATTCCCATTAAATAGATGGTGCCATTTTCCATAGTTATTTTATAATTAACAGAAGAGATACCTTTTGTGATGGACAGCTCATATCGAATTTTAGCGGAAATTGCTGCATCTTCATTAACAATACCAATATCAGCAGGATTATCCAATCGAATATAGTTGTAAACCTTTTTAACGCCAGTTGTATTCCAAACGATTTCATTTACTTCATCAATAAGCGCTGTTTGGGGTAAAGCGCCATTTAATAAAACACAGCCTTCAAAAACGGTGATTTCAATATCTAAAAAATATTTGATATCTTTTTGAGCTAAATTTTTGCGGATAGCAATATTGATTTTAGTGTCATTGTAATCATCTTTTAAAGATCGGTCATCTAAAATTAAAGAAGTAACTTTGTGACCCGCATTATAAATTGTTCCAATAAATTGACATCCGGTGAGAAATAAACAAAAAAAAGAGCAATATAGAAGCCTTTTTTTCATAAAACTCTCCAAGCATCTTTTAAATGTTTTGGCCAACAGCTTTTATCTTTAAATAAAATGGCATCATATCGAATATTTAAATTTTGAAAATTTGGATATTTTTTTAAAAAAACAGCAGAAGATTTAACAACACGAAGTTGATTATTCATGTCAATTGCTTCTGCAGCTTTTAAATATGTTTTTCGTTTTTTTACTTCAACAAAAACAAGTGTTTTCCCCTTTTTCATTATTAAATCAATTTCGCCAGCTCCAGTGCCGTTTTTAACGGTGAAATTTTTTTTGAGCAATCGATATCCTTTGCATCTCAAATAAAAAAGAGCAATACTTTCGCTTATATGTGTGTTTTTAAACTTTTTTGCCATTTTTAAGATCCAGTGCTTTCTTATAAATTTCTTTTTTGGGATATCCACTAATTTTTGAAACAATTTCAGCCGTGTCCTTAACAGAAGAAGTTTCTAATGTTTTTAGAATAAGATCCTCAATGTTAATTTCTTCAATATTTTCGCTTTTTCTATCGATTACTAAAACGATTTCGCCTTTAGGCTGATCATTTTCCTCATAATATGCAATAAGATCCGAAACAAAACCAGATTTTGTCTCCTCAAATTTTTTAGTAATTTCCCGAACAACAGACATTTCTCTGTTTCCTAAAATATCTAAAATATCTTTTAAAGAATCAATAAGTCGATTCGCTGTTTCATAAAAAATAAGTGTTGCAGGAACCGATTTAAAGGTGGATAAATGATTTTTTCTGGCGCTTTGTTTATGTGGTAAAAATCCAGCAAACAAAAAGGCATCTGAAGGAAGACCCGAAAGTTGCAAAGCTGATAAAACGGCATTAGCACCTGGCACTGTTGAAACTTCTAAACCTTTTTGGCGGCACTCTCTAACAAGTCGATATCCTGGATCGGAAATAAGAGGAGTGCCTGCATCACTTACAAGAGCAACAAGAAGTCCTTTTTCTAAATATGATATAATTTTTGGTCGAATTTCATCAGCATTATGTTCGTGATAAGGAATAAGTTTTTTTGCTTTTATACCAACAAGTGAAAATAAAGAGGCGCTTGTTCTTGTATCTTCACACGCAATAATATCTGCGTTGTTTAAAGTTTCAATCGCTCTTTTTGAAATGTCAGACAAATTACCGATTGGAGTGGATACCAAAATAAGCATAAGAACCTCATTAATAATACTTGAAAATTTTTAATATTTTCAGTATACCAAATAAAAAGAAAGAAGAAAAGGAAATAATTTTATGTTAAAAAAAATACTTATGGTAACATTATCTCTTGCTTTAGCAGGATGCGCTTTGAAAACAAAAAAAACAAGCCCATTTGATGAGGGTATGTTTGATGAAGTGCAAAAAGAAAAAACAAAAACAGCTGTGTTTTTACCTCTATCAGGAGATTCTGCAGCACTTGGAGATGCTTTTCGTAATGCTATTTTAATGGCGCAGTTAGATCGATCAACTGATGAAGTAACAGAGGTTGATTTTTATGATACAAAAGGAACGCCTCAAGGGGCAGAAGAAGCTTATTTAAAAGCCAAAAAAAATGATGCGGATATTATTTTGGGCCCTGTTTTTTCAAGCAGTGTTACCGCTATTAAAAATTTAGATCCAGATATTCCTGTTCTTTCTTTTACATCTGATACATCCGCTTTGGGGAATAATGTTTATTCAATGGCACTCTTAATTGAAGAACAGATTAAAAGAATCGTTAAATTTGCTTGTGAAAAAGGTCAATTCCGTATAGCTTTGTTAGGGCCAAATGATAAAACAGGAGCAATGGTTTTAAAATCATTTGAAGAAGCGATAACTTATTGTCCGGGCATGCAATTATCACATATTTCTTTATATGATTCGCAAAATCCAGATTTGATGGCTGCTGTTCAAAAAATTGCACCACCACTTATTGATTTAAAAGATAAAGAATTGACAGAAGAAGAAAAAGAATTAGCTCAAAATCCAACGGCTGATCGAATTGAATTTGATGCATTATTTGTTTTTGAACAAGGAGTGAAATTGCAACAATTAATTTCTCTTCTTTCTTATTATGATGTAACACCCAATTTGGTGGCGTTTTATGGATTGGCAACATTGCGTGGACAAGGTTCAAGAGAGCTTGCTGGTGCTTATTTTGCAGATTTACCTCAAAATCATTTAAATATTTATCAAAAGAATTACCAAGAAGCATTTTTTACCAAGCCAATTTCTGTTTCTGCTTTAGGATATGATGGTATTTCATTGATTAGCCATTTATCTCAAAAAGATATGTTAAATAAAAAAGCATTGTTAAGTGAAGATGGTTTTGTTGGTTTAAATGGTCGATTTAGATTTAATAAAGATGGAACAAACGATCGCTTACTTGAAATGTTTCAAATTCGTGGAAAGAACTATATTATAAAGGTTTCGCCAGCAGATAGCTCTTTTTAATCGGATAATAATAAAATAAGTTTATTTAGCAAAAGGCGTCCTTTAAGCGTTGTATATATTTTATCCTTTTGAAGAATAATCCAGTTGTTTTGCAATGCGATTTTTATTTTTTCAGGATTAATGTTTGTTATAGGATAACCTTTGTTAATCAATCTTAGTCCCATTAAAAGTTTTTCTTCTTCGCGTTCCTTTGAGGTGAGTTTTGTGAATATTAATCCGTTAGAAAGCCACTGAAGAGGATTTTTGTAATTTTGAGTGGCAATAAGATTCATTCGGCCATGTGCAGCAGGCCCAATTCCCATATAATCATTGCCTTCCCAATAAAGAAGATTATGTTTGCATTCTTCATTTTTTGCGGCATGATTTGAAATTTCATAGGCGGATAACCCAGCGTTTTGCATAATTTCTTGTGTTAAACAATATAATCGAGCGGCCTGGGTTTCTGAAATTTGAGGTATATTTTTTTTATAAAATACCGTTCCTTCTTCTAATGTGAGCTGATATAAAGAATAATGTTTTAAACCGAGAGATAGTGCGTTTGTTAATTCTTTTTCCCAAGATTTTAAGGCTTGACGAGGTCTTGCATAGATTAAATCAATATTAATGCGTTTAAAAATGTTTTTTGCCTCATCAATGCGTTGAAGTGCGGTTTTTAAAGAATGTTTTCTTCCTAAAAAAAGTAAATCTTTTTCATTTAGAGATTGAACGCCTAGAGAAAGTCGATTTAATCCAGAAGTTGAAAAATTTTTCATTTTTTCTTTTGTAATTGCATCTGGATTTGCCTCTAAAGAAATTTCAATATCGTTAGATAGTTTAAATTTTTTTGCGATTTCATTTATTAAAGTGTCAAATAATTTTTCGCTCATTAAAGAGGGCGTTCCTCCACCAAAAAAAATAGAGGTAATTTCTTTTTGAATATTAAATTTTTCTTTAAAAACAATAAGGTCTCTAAGATATCCTTTTAAAAGCATCTCTTCATCTATTTTTTTTGAAACGCTGCTTGCAAAGTCACAATAAGGACACTTACTTAAACAGTAAGGCCAGTGTATATATAATCCAAAAGGTTCTTTTTTAGGTTGTGTCATTCTCTTCTTGACATTTTCTTGAAAAAGCGATAATGTGAAACTCGTATAGGTTTAATTATTAACAGGAAAGAAAAGACAATGCAAATATTAATTTCCGGACAACAAATTAATTTAGGTGATAATTTCAGAGTTTATGCTGAAGGCGCAATTGATGCATCTGTTTCAAAATATTTTGAAGAAGCTGTTAGCGCTGATATTCGTGTAACAAGAGATGGAAGCGAAATTAAAACAGAATTAACAGTTCATCCAAAAACAGGTGCTGTTATTCGTTCTTCTGCAACATCAGCAGATGCTTATGCTTCTCTTGATGGCGCTGTTTCAAGATTGTCTCGCCAATTGCGTAAATATAAACACAAATTGGTTGAACATAAAAATGTTGTTGAAATGGCAGATATGTCAGTTATTGAAGCTGTTGCTGAATCTGATGAAGCAGTTGATGCTCCTGTAATTATTGCTGAAATGCAAACTGAAATTCCAGTTTGTACAGTGAGTGAAGCTGTTATGCGTATGGATTTGGAAAATTTGCCTGCTTTATTGTTTAAAAACACAGCACATGGCGGATTAAACATGGTTTATCGTCGTTCAGATGGTAATATCGGTTGGGTTGATCCGAAATAAAAATAGGATTTATGATGAAAATTACAGATATTCTGTCTAAAGAAAGTGTGATCGCAGACTTAACTGCAGACAGTAAGAAAAATTTGCTTGAAGAGTTGGCAGATTTGGCTTCGAAAGAAACAAATCTTGATCCACGGGTTATTCTTGAAGCGTTAGTTGAAAGAGAACGTTTGGGCTCAACGGGTGTGGGGCATGGTGTTGCTTTGCCGCATACCAGATTATTAGGGCTTGAAAAAATCTTTTGCGCGTTTGTGAGAACAAATCCTGTTGATTTTGAAGCAGTTGATGGTAAATTAGTTGACCTTGTTTTTCTTTTGTTGGTGCCAGAGGAATCTGGGGCTGACCATTTGAAAGCTTTGTCTTGTTTATCAAAATTGTTGCGTGATGAAACGATCACAACAGCTCTTCGAAAAGCATCTAATATTGATGAAATTTATCAAATTATTTGTGAAAACGATACGTTGTAAAAATTTTAATCAATTTAAAATAAAAAAGAGTTTTTGCGAGGGCAAAAGCTCTTTTTTATTAAAGAATTCTTGACAATTTACATTAAAAGAGGCATTCTCTTTTTAAGAAGAACAAAAATGGTATATAACGATAGAGTTGATGATGGATTTATTTGATATTGAAGAACCTGATTTCGAAAATGGAGCTGTTTTTCATTCGGCTCCGAAATTTTTAGATGAGCTAAATAAAGAGCAAAGGCAGGCTGTTGAAACAACGGAGGGGCCAGTTCTTGTTTTATCTGGGGCTGGAACGGGAAAAACGAAAGTTTTAACAACAAGAATAGCATATATTTTGCATGAACAAAAAGCGCGTCCATGGCAAATTTTGGCTGTGACTTTTACCAATAAAGCTTCAAAAGAAATGAAAGAGCGCTTGGAAAGAATGATTGGGGGCGATGCGTTTTCTGTTTGGTTGGGAACTTTCCATTCAATTGGTATTCGGATTTTAAGAAAACATGGTGCTTTGTTGGGGTTAGAAAAAAACTTTATTGTTTTGGATCCAGATGACCAAGAAAGATTATTAAAACAAATGATGCAAGAGGCGGGTGTTGATATTAAAAAATATACGCCAGCTGCATTATTGGAAGTGATTCAAAGATGGAAAGATAAAGGTCTTTTACCAAGTGGTGTTACAGCGGCTCATAATACGGCTTTTTGTGAAGGACGTGCTTTGTTTTTTTATGAAAAATATCAGCGTAGGTTGAAAGAATTAAATGCTGTTGATTTTGGAGATTTATTGTTGTTGCCCTTGGCTCTTTTTCAATCAAATCCTGATGTTTTAGAAGAATATCAAAAACAATTTCATTATATTTTGGTTGATGAATATCAAGATACAAATGTGGCGCAATATTTGTTGCTTCGAATGTTAGCTAAAGGACATGGAAATATTTGTTGTGTTGGGGATGATGATCAATCAATTTATTCGTGGCGTGGTGCTGAGGTTGAAAATATTTTATCGTTTCAAAAGATTTTTCCAAATGCGCTTGTGATAAGACTTGAACGCAATTATCGTTCAACGGCGCATATTTTAGGTGCAGCTTCTGGATTAATTTCTTGTAATCAAGGCAGACTTGGAAAAACTTTAAAACCGGCAGATGAATTGCAAGGCGCGGGTGAAAAAGTTCGTGTGACAGGTTTTTGGTCGGGTTCTCAAGAAGCAGAATCGGTGGTAACAGAAATTTTGAAAGAGCAACAAAAGGGTGTTGCTTTAAGTGATATGGCGATTTTGGTGCGCGCAACATTTCAAACGCGTCAATTTGAAGAAGTTTTGATGCGAACAGGAATTCCTTATAAAATCATTGGGGGGTTTAAGTTTTATGAGCGTGAAGAAATTAAAGATGCTGTTGCTTATTTGAGATTGGTGTTAAACTCAAATGATGATTTAGCATTTTTACGAATTGTAAATAAACCTAAAAGAGGGGTTGGTCCTGCGGCTTTAGATGTTTTAAGTCAAACAGCAAAGGAAAAACATATTTCTCTTTTTGATGCAATTTCATGGGCTCCATTAAAACCTCTTTTAAGAAAAACACTTGAAAGTTTTATATCATTAATCAAAGCTGCAAAAGAAAAAAGTTTAAGTGCTTATCCTGCTGAGGTTGCCCGATTTATTATGCAAGAATCAGGGTATCTTCAAATGTGGCGACAAGATAAATCTGTTGAGGCACAGGGGCGTGTTGAAAACGTGATGGAGCTTTATTCTGTTTTAGATGATTTTAAATCCATAGATGAATTTATTGAATATGCCTCGTTGGTAACAGATACGGATGAACAAGTTAGTTCCGATCAATTGGTTGTGATGACGCTTCATGCATCTAAAGGATTGGAGTTTAAACAAGTTTATTTGCCTGGTTGGGAAGAGGGGTTATTCCCACATCAAAAAGCATTAGATGAGGCGGGGGAATCTGGCTTAGAAGAAGAGCGGCGATTGGCATATGTGGGAATAACAAGGGCAAGAGAGCGCGCCTTGATTTCGCATGCGTTTAATCGACGGATTTATGGGCAAACCCAAAACTCTTTGCCATCAAGATTTATTGATGAATTGCCAGAAGATCATATTCAAGTTTTTGATCCAATTAATAAGCAAGGGCGAAGGGATTTTGTTCAGCCTGCATGGTCAGATACATATTTTTCTCAAGAAGAAAATTATAATTTGGGTTATTCCAAATCTAAAATTGATGGTTATGATCAAAGAAATAAAAGTAAATGGGAACGAGAAAGTTTAAATTTTGATATTGATAATGAATTTTCATTTAATTCTTTGAATTTTACATCAAAACAAAAGCCTCAATCTTCTAAACGCATAGGTAAGCGTGTGCATCATGAATTGTTTGGTGATGGAACGGTTTTAAAGGATATTGGAGATGCTTTAGAGGTAAGCTTTGACTCGGGTGCAAGAAAGAAAATTAAAGCCGTTTTTTTAGAAGAAATTAATTCTTGATGCTTAAAAATTAAAATTAATTGATTAATTTGAAAAAAATAAGATATTTGTGATTGACAAGCAAAAAAAATGTATGATAAAATAAAAGAAAAGGCCTTATACATGAGTTTGGGGTGTGTTAACATTTAAATGTTGGATGGGGGATATAAAATGAGTAAATTTTCCGGAGGTTCTATGAGTAAATGGACGTTGTTTGTTGGTGTTGCTGTATGCGCATTAATGGTGGCAGATATTTCTGCAAATGCTGTTGTTGCGGTTGGAAAAGATAGTGATGGAGTGAATAAAGCTGTTGTTGTTAATATTCCTGGTGGTAACAATGGGGCGGCAAATACAACGACAACAACTAAAAAAACAACGGTAACAACAAATGGTGCAACTTCGAATGTATCGTCTTTAAACGTGTCAGGAACAGAAACATCCAGTGATGCAACTGGTTTTACAACTACTTCAAATACAAGTTTAATGGCATCTATTGTTTCAACAATTTCAGGTTTGTTTGGTAGTGAAACAACTTCTTTGACTCCAACCGCAACATTAGCTCCAACAACAACACCAAAAGGTAGCACGTCAACGGCTGTAACGACGTCTTCAGCACCGTCAACAACGCCTGCAAATACGTCAACACCAGAGACATCTTCAGCACTGTCAACAACGCCTGCAAGCACATCTACACCAGAGACATCTTCAGTACCGTCAACAACACCTGCAAATACGTCAACACCAGAAACATCTTCAGCACCGTCAACAACGCCTGCAAGTACGTCTACACCAGAGACATCTTCAGCTCCATCGACTACACCTGCAAGTACGTCAACGGCTGCAACGACATCTTCAGCTCCGTCAACGACACCTGCAAGTACGTCAACGGCTGCAACGACATCTTCAGCGCCATCAACAACGCCTGAAAGCACATCTACACCAGAAACATCTTCTGTGCCATCATCAACTCCGGCCAGTACATCAACATCGTTTATCACAACGTTAACAAGTTTCTTCAGTTCATCAACACCAGAAACATCTTCAGCGCCATCAACAACGCCTGCAAGTACGTCAACTCCGGAAACGTCTTCAGCACCGTCAACGACACCTGCAAGTACGTCAACACCAAAAGAAAGTACGATGACGTCACTTATCACAACGTTGACAAGTTTCTTCAGTACTTCAACTGAACCAACAACGTCATCAACGCCGGTAACAACGTCAGTGATACTTCCAGCAGAGTCATCAACAGTTGGAACAACGGTAACAACGGGAGTTCCTGCTGCTTCAACGTCAACTGAGCCAACAACATCATCTGCGCCATCGACAACGCCAAAAGGTAGCACGATGACAACTTCATCAGTGCCATCAACAACGCCAATGGGCAGTACGACAATGCCAAAAGAAACTTCGGTAACAACGGGAGTTCCTGCTGCTTCAACGTCAACTGAACCAACAACGTCATCTGCGCCATCTACAACGCCAAAAGGTAGCACGATGACAACTTCATCAGTGCCATCTACAACGCCAAAAGGTAGCACGATGACAACTTCATCAGTGCCATCAACAACGCCAAAAGGTAGCACGATGACAACTTCATCAGTGCCGTCAACAACGCCAAAAGGTGGCACGATAACAACTTCATCAGTGCCATCATCAACGCCAAAAGGTAGTACGACAACGCCAAAAGAAACAACGGCAACAACAGATGTTCCAGCTCCTTCAATGTCAACAGAGCCAACAACATCATCTGCGCCATCTACAACACCAAAGGGCAGTACGACAACGCCAAAAGAAACAACGGCAACAACAGATGTTCCGGCTCCTTCATCATCAACAGAGCCAACAACGTCTTCAACTTATACAACAACGCCTGTAAGCACAACAACACCATTGATAACGTCTTGTTCAAATGAATGTGATTGTATGCAACAGATGTGTGATGCTCAAGAAGATCCTAACCATGAATCTTGTAAAGCAGCTGCAATCGCTTGTGGGCATTCATCAACGCCACCTGAAACATCAACAACAATACCTCCTGAAACATCAACGCCAGCAGAGGAATGTTGTGCTGTGACGATTTAGGTGAAAATAAAAAAAAGCCGCCGAAAGGCGGGTTTTTTATGGTCTTTTTAAAAGTTTTATATTTTTTAATAAAATTTTTTTTATTTGTTTGATTAAAAAAATCAATATATTACTATTTTTTACTAGACGGATGGATTAAAAGGTGTTAAACTTTAATTAGGACTATTCTATTTTTCTTAAACGTTGGAGGTATTATGAGGGAGACAAAAATAACGGCGTTTTTATTGGGGGCAACTATTTTAAGCTCAATGATGTTCAGTTCCCCATCTTTTTCTGGCACAACAGATCTTGTTGATTGGATTGATAGCGTTAATGCAGGAACGGCCAGTTCTAATACATTTAATATGACCGAAGCTTCGAAAAATCAAGTTCTTCAAGATAGTTCAGTGTGGGGAGCTATGGATGTTTATCAAGTAACAAAACCTGGCTTAACGCTAACAGTTGATGGAAACACTTCTTCTGGGCAAGCTATTCAAGGTGAAACCATTAAGGGATCAATTGTATATAATTTAAGTGGTCAAACAGGTGATGGAACCTTAATTGTTCAAAATATTGGGGATATGAAACAAGGTGTTGATTATTCGAATATTGCGAATGTGAAAGGGGATAATGTTGCTGGTTATATCCAAAACTTAACCGATTATTTGAAAAATGATGATACGATAAAAGATTCAACAGGTAATAATATTGATGCTTCAGGTGCGCCAGCTGTTTATACTTATAATGCGAATTTAACAGCAAAAAATAATGTTTTTTATGGATCTTCAACTGTGGGTGCTCAAGATGCAAATGGAACAAATGATCTTGGTGCTGGGATTGTTGCTTCAGGTGATTCAACACATGAAATTGCTGTTAATGTTTCGGATAACACATTTATCAGTAACTCTGCTCAAGGAAATGGTGCCGCCGTTAATATTGAGGGTAATTCAAATGCAACAGTAACAAACAATACTTTTGTTGGAAACAGTGCGGTTAACAGATTGGGAACAACGGGGGAATTATTGGGTCACGGTGGTGCAGTTGATTTTTCAGGAAAATCCTTGCAAATGTCTGGCAATAGATTTTATCAAAACTCTGCAGCTGAGGCTGGTGGTGCGCTTTATGTTCATAAAGATAGTTCGGTTACTTCAAAAGGGGATGACTTTGTTAGCAATACATCAAAAACAAATGGTGGCGCCATTTTAAATACGGGTAATTTAACAATTGATGATGCTGGATTCAAAGCAAACACGTCAACAGGAAATGGTGGCGCCATTTCTAATGATTTTGTTGTTACAAATCGAACAGATGACAAGCCAACATCTGTTGAATATGGAACTTTAACTGTTTCAAATTCAACGTTTAAAGAAAATAGGGCAACGGATAATAATCAGGATACTCTTGTGATCGGTGGGGCAATTTTAAATGTTTCAACTGCCAACTCAATTTCAAACCAATATGAAGGAAACGTTGCTGATTCTGGTGGTGCCATTGGAAATGAGGTAAGTTCTTCAAGAGAAGCTGATGGTGTGGTATATAACCCACCAAAGGCTGTTTTAACTTCAACGAAAGATACGTTTGTGGATAATAAAGCTAGACAAGTTGGTGGAGCTGTTTATAACATTGGTAATGTTTATAAATCATCTGATGGAAGTTTAAAAACAGTTGCTGCAGAAGCCGAATTAAACAATGTTACAATGAAAAATAACATTGGTGGTTATCAAGGGGGTGCCATTTATAATGCTGGAACAATGGTAATTAATGGTGGTACGCTTGATAGCAATAAAACAGATGATGATGCAATAGGTGCAGGTGGTGCGATTCGCAATGATATGGTTGGGATTCAAGCTGTTGAAAGTGGCCCAGTTGTTGGATTAGCTAAAGGTGATTTAACGGTTAAAAATGCAATCATCAGCAATAATATGTCTCAACAAACTGGGGGTGCCGTTCATAATACTGGTAAATTTGATTCAGAAGGAAATACGTATAGCGCTAACTCAAGTAAAAATGGTGGGGCTATTCTGAATGAAACAAGCTCAATTTCGAATTTGGCTGATGGTGTAACACTTCCTAAAGGAACCTTAACTTCAACGAATGATACATTCCAAGGCAATAAGGCAACAGAAAAAGGCGGTGCTATTTATAATTTAGCTGATGCTTCAGCAACAATTGAAGGTGCAACATTTGATTCCAATACGGCTGCAACAGGTGGTGCCATTTATAATGCTGGCACTTTAACAATTAATAATGCCGCAACAACAACTTTTAAAAACAACGGCGCAACAAATGGTGGATCCGCTATCTATAATGAAACAGGTGGAACAGTGACCATTCAAGGCGCTAAAGATACAATTGATTTGGATTATGATCCATATTATAGTCAACAAACTGAAAATAGTGGTCATCCAGCTCCAAGTCAAAAAGTTCGTTTGTTTGCAGATGGCGAAGATGTTGTGAATAAAGGAACATTAAATATTTCAAACAGTTCCTTGCAATTGCATCATTCATCCGATTTAACAAAAGGGGTTATTAATATTGATAAATCCAAAACTGGAACTGTCAATGTGAATAACAGCCGAATTGACCTTGGTAAATCAGCTGTTTATGGTGATGTGATCAATGTAAATGCTGGATCAGAAATGCTTGTTCATTTAAACACAAAAGATGGCACTAAAGAAGATTTAGGCAAGAATTTTGGTGGTTTAAGTGCAAACACAATTAATGTTTCCAGTGATGATACAGCGATTACCATTCGCGTAAAAGCAGGCGAGCATATGAATAAAGGGGAAGGCCCAAAAGAATTTAAAATTTTGGATGCTTCAACTTTAAATGTTGTAGATAACACTGGTTTTGCAACCATCACTAAAAATGGCATGTATAACATTAAATATAAGGGTGATGGTGTTTATGAACTAACTAAAATTCGACCAATCTGTCCGAATGGTGGATGTGTTCATAATGCATGGGTTGAATCTGAAGAAGATATGGTTGGCCATAACAGAGCTCAAGAAATCAGAGATCTTTTGAATAACTTGGCTCAAGCTCCAGGAGGATGCGATTCTAAAGTTTACAAAGATGCTTTAGATGGCATTGCGCCAGATGTCTCTCCACTTATTCAAGCTCAAGCAACAGAAATCACTCAACGTTTGCATGGCATGATTTCAAAGCAATTATATGCATCAATGGATCGAACAGGATATGTTCATAGAGGAAAACGATTCTATCGCTTCCCAGAACGCAAATCTCGAGTTTGGATGCAAAGCCTTTATGGTCAGTCTGAATATACGGGCGATAAAGGTTTTGACATGGATACAGAAGGATTTGCCATTGGGTTTGATAAACATATTGCTCGTGACACAAAACTTGGTGTTGCCTATACATTTGCAAAATCAGATGGAACGGCAGTTCAACGCGATACAGAAGTTGAATCACACACGGTTGCTGTTTATGGCGAATATAATCCTGATAGATTTTATACAAATTGGTTAGCCTTATATACGCGTTCTTCTTATGAAGAAAACAAAAAGGTTTATACAGAACGAGTAAAAGCTGAATATGATGTGGATGTTTTTGGTGGCCAAATCATGTTTGGTAATAAAATGGGACCATTTGTTGTGGGTGATTGGGCCAGTGGTGTTTTATCGCCTGAAATCGGGTTAAGATATACCTATATTAAACAACATGGACATACAGATAGCGCTGGTCAAAAAGTAAGCGGTGCAGATGGTCATGTGTTAACGGGTATTTTGGGTGCTCAATATACTATTGGTTACACTCTTTCTCCATCAATTGCATGGTATCCAGAATTGCGCGCAGCTATTACATATGATTTCTTAGAACCAGATTTAGAAAATTCTGTGACATTGGTTAACGGGGCCCGTTATGATGTTGTAACAGAAAACTTGGATAAGTTTGGTATTGAAATTGGTGCTCGCGTTGGTTTAGATATCAACAGAAAAGCAGAAATTGCTTTAGAATATGAAGGTGTATTCAAAGGAGATTATACAAATCACACAGGATTGGCTTCTTTGAAATATAAATTCTAGGCAAATATTAAAAAAGAAAAAGAGAGTCTTTTGACTCTCTTTTTCTTTTTTAAGGATATCAATTTTTAAGCATAAAAAAACACCTTTAAAGGCGTTTATAATGATCAAAGTAAAGAAAGGAAAAGATGATAACTAATTTCTTTCCTTTCTTTCTTGTATCCTTTTTTATCCCATTCTAACGCGTTGAGTATCGAGAATGTTAAATTTAATAGCTTGTTTGCAAATTGCTCGGCCATCGAAGGTTGGTGGTAAAGAGTTTGCAATTGCTCTGCCTTCATAGGTTGGTGGTAAAGAGTTTGCAATTGCTCTGCCTTCGTATGATGGAGGTAAAGTGTTTACCATTGCTTTTCCTTCATATGATGGAGGTAATGTATTTGCAATTTTTTTATCTTTGTTTTTAGTTTGAGTAGCAGTAACACCATTTTTAACCGTTTCAGGTGTTGGTGTTAATGTGTTTGCAAAAGCAGAATTAACTGACATAAATGCCGTTAACGTTAAAACTGTTTTACGAATAATTTGTTTCATTTTTTCCTCTTTTGTTGATTTGAACGGAAGACTGCAATATATACAAATCAAACAAAAAAAGCAAGAAAAAATATAAAAATTTCATAAAATCTTGAATTTTATATACTTTTTTATGTAAAAAATATGGTAAAAATTATTTTGAGTCGCTAAAAATGCCTAAAAATTATGCGAATCGCGAATCTGATGGATAAAATGTTTTTCCACCTGTCACGGCTTCATAAGCCCCAGTTGTTTTTGGAAAGCTAATTGGAAGGTTTGAAATGGAGCGTACAGCTAAAAAAGCATATCCTTGTGCATTTAATGTGTCATTATCCCATCCTAAATCAAGAGCTGTTTTAATTGGTTGTTTAATTTCTTGTTTAATCATTTGAACAAGGGTTGGATTATAAATACCTCCACCTGTTAAAATAAATTGTATTGGTTCTTCATTAAAATAAGTAGAACTAAAGAGAATGCTTTTTGCAATAAAATTGGTGAGTGAAGCTGCGCCTGTTTCTAAAGAACACCCTTCTACATGTTTATATAAATCCATAAAACTTTCACGACGAACGGTTTTAGGTGGTGTTTTAAGGATATATTTATCTTTTAAAAGGCGATTTACCAAAGAGTCATCAATTTTACCTAGTTTGGCATATTTCCCATTAAAATCCATTTCTGCGCCTGTTTTATTATATATCCAATGATCTAATAAAACTAGACCAATTGAAGAATCAAAAGCTTGTAATTGTCCAAATGGATTAATATTGGTTAAAGTGATGATGCCGCCTAATGAAATGATGCAAAGAGGCTTCTTTTCATTTCTTGTTAAGGCATCATAAAAGGTGCTGAAAATAGGTCCACCACGACCACCTGCCATTAAGTCTGAATTTAAAAATTTGCCAACAAAGGGGATGTTAAAATGAGTGGCTAGCTCTTCAAAATTTCCAAGAGTTATGTTTACTTTTTCATCTGGATTTTGATAAACAGTATGTCCTGAATAGCCAATTAAATCAATATGAGGATATTCGCGTTTGTTTAAACTAATAAACTCTGAAATCACTTCTTTATGAAAAGCAGTAATTTCTTTTGAAATTTCTGTCATGCTAGATGTATTAGAAAAATCGCCTTTAAGCATAAATTTATAAATTTTGTCTTTTAACTCGTTGCTATAAGGGCGAAGCAATGAAATGGGCTTGCCAAATATATCAATCCCATCTGTTTCAATCAAGCAAAGTTCAACGTTATTCAAACTAGAATCAGAATAGACGCCTAAGACGATTTTTCTTTCAATCATTATAAACCTTTTCTTTGTTTTAAAAGTTCTTGAGGATGCGTGAGCTTATCTTGTTCAGTTTCAATCACGTCATAAAGTTTTTTCATAAATTCGCGTTTGTTGAGTCCGGGTTCAATAACTGGCAAAAATGAAATTGTAACAATACCTGGTGTTTTATATTTTTGATTTCTTCCCCAGCAATAACCCGTGTTTAATGCAACAGGAACAATGGGGGCATTACATTGTTCATAAAGAAAAGCAACGCCAGGCGAATATGGTTTTTTGCTTCCTGGAGCTGTTCTGGTTCCTTCAGGGAAGATGGTTAAATTCATTCCTCGTGCTAAGTTCTTTTTCACACCCTTAACCATTTTACGCATGGTTTTTGTGCCACCTTTTCTATCAATAGCAATACAACCTGTTTTTAGGAAATAAAAACCAACTAAAGGGTAGAAAAGTAATTCTCTTTTCAAAACATAAAAGAGGTTTGGAATAATGCTATGAAAAAGAGTGGTTTCCATTGCTGATTGATGTTTTGCGGCAACAATATATCCAGGTTCTTTTGGTAAATTTTCAAGACCTTTAATTTCAACTTCAATATTGCAAATAATTTTTAAAGCTTTACGCATTGTTTTTGACCAAACTCTTGGAAAGCAGCCAGATCCTTTTGTTGACATAAACATTGTTGGTAAATATAAAACACATAATATAAATGTGCCAAGATATAAAAACAGATTAAAACAATGAGATCTGATTTTTGATGGTTTATAAGTTTTTGTCATATGATATCCTTTCAAAAGAGGGCTTTTAGCCTTGTGTAAATAACTTTGTGATACTCAATAAAAAGCAACCAAGCATATCTTGTTTTAATCCAATCAACAGAATTGTTGAATGATTTTGGAAAAACAGGAAGCGGTGCAATTTGAATTTCTTTATTTAATTGTTG
Organism: Alphaproteobacteria bacterium; assembly: GCA_045614025.1. Classification (GTDB taxonomy): domain Bacteria; phylum Pseudomonadota; class Alphaproteobacteria; order CAAHEQ01; family UBA3637; genus RGIG4140. The sequence continues at coordinate 70,763 of JAZLCE010000013.1, read as the reverse complement.
AATTTCAAAAATACTTCTGGGCATATGATAAAAACTTGTAACCAATAAAATCGAGTGAATATTCTTTTCTTTAATCCAATCATTCACTTCTTTTGCGTTTCCTTTTGTGTTTAGCGCCATATACCCCAAAGTGATTTTATCTAAAATATTTTCTTCAACATTTGGAAATAATTTTTGCTTTGTTACTTCTTTATGAACCCCTGAAATTAACATATATTCTGCTTTTTTATCTTTAATTAGTTTTAGCCCTGTGTTAATTCGATTGCTTCCACCAGTTAAAACAACAACAGCATCCGAATGCGTTTGTGGCGCATATTTAAATGATAAGGCGTAAAGGCTAAAAAATAAAAATCCGATGAGCCAAAACATCAAGAAAATCATAGAAAAATAAATGTTAATGTTTATCAGTTTTTTTATCATCTATAACGTTTGTTTTAATGTTTTTGAAACAGTTCTATAAGCAGTTACAAAAGATAACAATGCCGTTAAAATTGGAACGCTGACCAAAATCAGCCATTGCAAAGGATTTAACGTGCTTTCAAGAACAAAGCTAGAGCTCATTTGGCGCAAGAAATAATCAAACAATACCATAATTGGGATAGCTAATAAAAATCCGATAAAACTGCCAAGTAAAGTAAGTTTAAAACTGCGCATAGCAAATTGAATGGTGATATAAAAATCACTTGCACCCATCATGTGAATCAGTTCAATAACTTTTTGATGAACAGACATACTTGATTTTGTTACATAGATAACAGAGAGCGCTGTTGTGATTAAAATTAGTAATAAAATAAAGGCAATTAAATGAACCATGTTTTCAAAAAAGGCAACAAGATCAGAAAGTGCCGCACGATGGCTATCTAAAATTGCTTCTGGAACTTGATCAAATAAATCGGCTTTCAATCTTCTGATGTTTGGAAAATTATTTGGATCGGCGTTCACATCAATAATTTTTGGAAGAGGTAACTCATTGATAGCATCACGTTGTCCTAACCATGGTTCCATCAAAGTTGAAATTTGATCGTCAGATAAAAGTGATGCCCCTGTGATACCTTCGCTTGATCTTAAAAGAGTGAGCGTCATTTCAATATCTTTATTGATTTGATCTTCTCTGCTTTCACCTTTTTCAGTGTATGTTGGAATTTGAACGGTGAGAGTGCCAGAGATATTGCTTGTCCAAGATTGAACGGAAGAATAAACTACAATGGCAATGGCTAAAATTAATGTAGCAATAAATACCATAAACATACTAAGCCATGGAATGAAAAATTTTGATGAATCGGATGAAAAGGGAATGTCTGTTCTTTTTTTCATGATATTGTTCCTTGATTAACCTTTGTTTGCTGTGTTGTTTTTTTCAACCGCTTCAATGTGCCCATGAGATAAATGAAGGCGAGGGAAGCCAAAATGTTTAATAAGGTTATGGTTATGTGTGGCAATAACGGTTGTTGTGCCAAGTTTATTGAGTTCTAAAAATAAATAAATTAATCTTTTAGCCATGGCGTCATCAACGTTACCTGTTGGTTCGTCTGCTAATAAAAGGCGAGGGCGATTAATCACCGCTCTTGCAATAGCAACGCGTTGTTTTTCGCCACCAGATAATTCATGAGGATATTTATCAAGTTGTTTTTCAAGGCCAACCCATGCTAATAATTCGCGAACATGTTTTTTGATATCTTGTTCTTTTGTGCCTGAAATTCTGAGCGGTAAGGCAACATTATCAAATGCATTTAAATGATCAAGAAGGCGATAATCTTGAAAAACAACCCCAATTTGTCGTCTGATTTGAGCTTTTGCTTCTCTTGATAATGTATCTAACGCATAGCCAAATAATCTAATGCGACCTTTTGTAGGAATATTGTTTAAATAAAGTAAACTTAAAAGAGATGTTTTTCCTGCACCACTTTCTCCAGTCATAAAATAAAATGATCCAGGTTGAAGAGTAAGTTGAATATCCTTTAAAACCTCAGGTCCCGTTGGGTATTTAAACGAAACGCCATTGAATTCAGCAATTGGTGTTGATAATTTATTTGTTGCCACTTTGATGCCCCTATTGAAAAACTGTTGTAAGTTATTTAAAAATCGTTTATATTATACTTACACTATTTTTTTTAAAAGGAAAAGCTAAATGTTAATTATTTGCCCAAAATGTTTTACACAGTATCAAATTTTGGATAAAGATATCTCATTAAAAGGGAAGAAATGCCATTGTTCTGCTTGTGGTTGTTATTTTGATCACGAAGAAGATGTTGTTGAATTAACACCTTCTCAAAATGAAAAATCAACTCTTGAAAAAACAATGGATATTTTTGACATTCCTGAAAAAAAAGAAGAAAAAACTTTTTTAGATGAACCGCATGAGCCGATTTCTCTTTCGTTGTTTAATGATCCGATAGAAGAAACAAAAGAACCAAAATTTTCTCAAGACCCATTTAATTTTGTTCCTGAAGAATTTAAACCAGTTAAATCTAAAAAAACAACATTTGTTTCACTTGTTGTTTGGCTTGGAATAGGGTTTGGTATTTGTTATGCTGCTTATAGTCAAAAGGATTTTTTAGTTCAATTTATGAATCAGTCAATTGAAAAAGCCTTTGGGTCGAATGAAAAAAATGAAGCCGATCAAAAAAGTGAGCTGGTATCAAAAAAAATAGCTTCTGTGACACCTTCGGATTTAGGCATTCAAATTGAAGATAAACAACCATTAAATTTAGAAACAACAGAAGAAAAAATGGAATTAAAAAAGGAATCTATCGAAGCGATTCCAGCTGTTGTGCCAACACCTGTTGTTGAGGAAGCAAAAAGTGATTTAACTTTTTCTCAGGAAGAAATTTCTTTGCAAGAAAAAGAAAATGAATCTGTTTTGGTTGAACAAGCAAGTGAAGAAAATATTCAGTTAGAAAGTGCTCCTATTATTGAAAAAGAAATCGAGCAACAAGTTATTCAAAATTTGGAAAATCAAGAAGTTAAAGCTGATGTTGCTTCAAGTGAATTTGCGCCAAAAGAGGCTTTAAAAGTTCAAAATATTTCTTATGAAATTGGAGTAAATGAAGTTGGTACAAGTCGTTTACTTATTAAAGGTGTGATTGTAAATACATCTGTTTATCAAGGGCAGTTGCCGTTAACAAAGGCGGTTGTTTATGATTATAGCGATCGTGTGGTCGCAAGAAAGCGTATCTATTATCTTGAAAAAGTTATTGATGGGAACAGTGAGCTTGCATTTGAGGCTCAAGTTGTTCCTGCACCAGAATCTGTTTCGAAAATAGAGGTCAATTTTGATGAATAAATTTCTTCTTTTTTTAACTTCATTTTTGTTTTCATCTTCTTTATTTGCAGCTTGTCCTCAAGCTGAGTCGATGTATTTAAAAAATGTGAAAGCATCAATTCCATTATATCAAAATTGTGCTATAATGGAAAATGATGAAGAATCGCAAATTCGATTAGCGGGCATTTTTGAAAATGGTGAAAAAAATGCTTAAAAAAATGAAATGAAAGCGCTTCTTTTTTATCATTTAGCGGCTGATAATGGGAATGCTTATGCGCAAACTCAATTGGCGAAAATGTTGATTGAAATGGATAGGGATAGTGAAAAAAGAAAATTATTAGTTTCTTATTTAACTCAAATTAAATCAGCATTAAATTCAGATGATAATTATTCTTTTAAGGGTGAGGTTTTGCATCCTTTAGTATTATTGCTTTTGGCTTCCGAACCAGCTGAACAAAAATGGTTTTATCCAACAACAAGAAAATATTCATCTGAAGCTGCAGCATTGTTAAAGAGTTATCAGTTATCTGAAGAGAAAAAACAAGAATTATTAAAATTGGCTTCTTTATGGAAGCAAAGAAAAATGATGGAAACAGCAAAAGAAGTTTTGTCTGAGAGCGAATATCAAACATTTGAAAAAACGATTTTCCCCAAACAAGGAAAAGCAGATCCGTTTTTAAGAAAACAAGTTATTAATAACCTTAAGACTAAGGTTGAAAATTATTTAAAGTAAGATAAGGAGTTTAAATTTTGAAAAAGATTTTTATCAAAACATTTGGTTGTCAGATGAATGCATACGATTCAGCAAGAATGCGTGATGCTATGTTTGTTCATGGGTATCAAGAAACAACTGATCCTGAACAAGCAGATATTTTGTTATTAAATACATGCCATATCAGAGAGAAAGCGTCTGAAAAATTATTTTCAGAAATTGGCAGATTAAATGAGTTTAAAGAAAAAAGAAAACAAGAAGGCAAAGAAACCTTAATTGTTGTTTGTGGATGCGTTGTTCAAGCTGAAGGGGAAGAAATTTTAAAGCGTTCTCATTTGGTTGATATTGCATTGGGCCCTCAAAATTATCATCGTTTGCCAGAACTTGTTTCTTCGTATAACAGAAAAAAAGGTCGCGTTTTGTTGGCTGATTTTCCTGCTGATTCAAAGTTTGATTATTTGCCAAAAACAAAAGCAACATCTGCGACTGCTTTTTTAGCTGTTCAAGAAGGATGTGATAATTTTTGCACCTATTGTGTTGTTCCATATACAAGAGGGTGCGAATATTCAAGACCCGCAGATGAAATTATTCAAGAAGCTAAAGATTTGGTTGAAACAGGGGCAAAAGAAATTATGCTTTTGGGGCAAAATGTTAACTGTTGGCATGGTGAAGGCGCATCTGATTTGGGAGATTTAATTCGAAAAATTGCTGAAATTGATGGGTTAGAACGTATTAGATATACAACATCATATCCTTCAAAAATTACGCAAAATTTGATTGATGCGCATAAAGATTTAAATAAATTGATGCCTTACATTCATTTGCCAATTCAATCTGGAAGTGATAAAATTTTAAAAGCAATGAATAGACAATATACAGCTGCAAGTTATGAAGAAATTGTGGCTTCATTTAGAAAAGCTCGCCCTGATATTGCCGTTTCGTCAGATTTTATTGTTGGTTTCCCAGGTGAAACAGAAGATGATTTCCAAGAAACAATGGAAGTTGTGAAGCGTGTGCGTTATGCAAGCTCTTTTTCATTTAAATATTCACCTCGTCCAGGAACTCCAGCCTCGATTATGAAAAATCAAGTACCAGAAGATATTAAAACAAAAAGATTAATGATTTTGCAAAAAGAATTAATGGCTCAACAACAAGAATTTAACTCTCAAACTGTTGGTAAAATTTTGCCTGTTTTATTAACAGAAAAAGGAAAAAAAGATGGTCAGTTGGTTGGGTATACACCTTATCTTCAAGGCACTCATGTTTCGTTGCCTGATAGCTTTTTAAATCAGATTGTGATGTTGAAAATCACAAAAGCTTCGGCAACATCTTTAACAGCGGTTGTGGCGTAAAGTGAATTGCACTTGTCAAAAATGTTTAACCATGGTATAATGGTAAAAGAAGGGTAAATAAATGAAAAGGAGCCAAAATGACAGCTGAAATTACAGGAGAAGTTTATGCCGCTTCAGATTTGACGTTAAAAACAAAAAAACGTCACATTAATCCTAGAAGTGAAACGCAAGGCGCATTTATTGAAGCTATGAATAAATATGAAATGGTTTTTGGTCTTGGTCCTGCGGGAACTGGGAAAACTTTTTTAGCGGTTGCTAAAGCTGTTTCTGCAATGTTAGAAGGCAAAGTGGATCGAATTATTCTAACAAGACCAGCAGTAGAGGCTGGTGAAAATTTAGGCTTTTTGCCAGGTAATTTGAAGGAAAAAATTGATCCATATTTAAGGCCACTTTATGATGCACTTTATGAAATGTTACCAGCTGACATGGTTGATAAAAAACTTGAAAATGGTGAAATTGAGGTGGCACCATTAGCATATATGCGTGGTCGAACATTAAGTCACAGCGTTGTGATTTTAGATGAAGCTCAAAACACAACGCCAATGCAAATGAAAATGTTTTTAACACGTTTAGGTGAAGGATCAAGAATGATTATTAATGGTGACTTAACGCAAACAGACTTGCCAAGAGGAACGGTTTCTGGTCTTTTAGATGCTGTAAAAATTTTAAAGAAAGTTCCAGGTATTGCCTTTGTGGAATTTTCTGAAAAAGATGTTGTGCGTCATGGGCTTGTTTCAAAAATTGTTAAAGCCTATGATAAAGCCAATTCTGAAAGTAAGGAATAATGTCAGAGATAGATATATGTATTCAACAATTAGATAAAAGGTATTCAAGGCGCGTTTCAGCTGTTCAAGCGTTTTGTAAAAAAATTATTCGGTCGGCGTGGAGTTCTTATACGCCGGCTGAGGTTTCTTTAGTGTTGGCTGATGATGATTTTGTTCATGATTTGAATTTTAGATATCGGGGAAAAGATAGCTCAACAAATGTATTATCTTTTGAAACGGGGAATCCTCCTCAAAAAGGTTTTTTATGGTTGGCAGGGGATATTATTGTTGCCTATGAAACAGTTTTAAAAGAGGCTAAAGCACAAGAAAAAACATTTGAAGCACATTTGGCTCATTTGCTGATTCATGGAGCTCTTCATTTGCAAGGATATGATCACTTAAATGAAAAAGAAGCGGTGAACATGGAATCTCTTGAAAAAAAAATAATGAAATCATTGGGGTATGAAAACCCATATAAGGATGTGGAATAATGACAATATTTTCAAAAATTAAATCATTTTTTGTTCGACCACCAGAAGAAGAAAAAGTTTTAGAAACAATTGAAGAAATTATGGATGAACGCGTTGAACGCGGTGATAAAGTTTTAATTGATCCTGATGAAATTTCTCTTCTTAAAAATCTTTTTAGATTAAGAGATATTAGAGCGGGAGAAATTAGAATTCCAACTATTGATATTACTGGGATTAATATTGATGCTTCATCCGATGAATTAAAGAGAATGATGGCAGAAGAAAAGTTCACTAGGTTACCTGTGTATGAACAAACGCTGGATAATATTGTTGGTGTAATTCATGTGAAAGATATTTTATGCGCCATGATGGAAAATGAAGAGGTTTCAGTTAAAAAATTAATGACGGGAAGTATTTTATTTGTTCCTCCTTCAGTTCGTGCATTAGATTTGCTTCGTGAAATGCAAGAAAAGAAAGCTCAGATGGCTATTATTATTGATGAGTATGGTGGAACAGATGGGTTGATTACTTTGGAAGATTTGTTAGAAGAAATTGTTGGTGAAATCGAAGATGAACATGATGCTTTAGATGAAGCCCCAGTTCTTCATAAAATTGGCAATAGCGTTATTCAAGCAGATGCTAGAATTTTATTAAAAGATTTAGAAAAAATGATTGGTCCTTTCATGACGAAAAAGGAAAAGGAAGAATATGTTGATTCAGTTGGGGGGTTGGTTTTCCATTTGGCTGGTCGTTTACCCCGCGTTGGTGAAAAAGTTGAACATTCTTCAGGCATTGTTTTTCAGGTTTTAGATGTGGATGCACGCCATATTAAAAAGGTTAAAATAACAAAGTTTAATAAGCGCAAACAAGAAAAAGAAAAACGTTCCTTTTTGAAAAAAAGAAAGAAAAAAAGCTAATGAAAATAATTTCTTTCGGGTGCAGATTAAATACATTTGAATCAAAAATCATAGAAGAGTTGTTATCAGATCAAGATGACCTTTTTGTGGTTAACACATGCGCAGTAACAAGCGAAGCAGAGCGTCAGTGTCGGCAAACAATCCGTCGTGTGGCAAGAGAAAATCCTGACATGAAAATTATTGTAACAGGATGTGCAGCCCAATTAGATGCAGAGCGATATGCAAGCATGTCTGAGGTTTTTAAAGTTGTTGGAAATATTGAAAAGTTGGACCGAGAAAAACTATTATTTGGACCTAAAATTCAAGTAACTGATATTATGAATGCAAACACAAATGTTCCAATTATTTCCGATTTTGAATCGCGAACAAGAGCCTTTTTGCAAATTCAACAAGGTTGCTCACATGCGTGTACATTTTGTATTGTTCATAAGGCAAGAGGAAAGAATAAAGGATTAGAACCAGATCAAGTGATTTTTGAAGCAAAACGTTTTGTTGAAAATGGATTTTTGGAGCTGGTTTTAACGGGTGTTGATATTGCTTCTTATCCTTATGGGTTAAATGATTTGCTTAAACGCATTATAAAAGAGGTTAAAGGACTTAAGCGTTTGCGTTTAGGTTCATTTGATCCTGCATTAATGAATGATGAATTGATTGATTTGTTTTCAGATAATGAAGTAATGATGCCTCATCTTCATTTATCAATGCAATCTGGGGATGATATGATTTTAAAACGCATGGGACGGCGACATTTATCAGCTCCAGTTATTGAAGCTTGTCATAAACTTCTTTCAAAAAGAAAAGACTTTGTTTTTGGCGCAGATATGATTGCTGGATTTCCAACTGAAACAGAAGAAATGTTTTTAAACACATTGCGATTTGTTCAAGAAGCGCCGATTTCATTATTACATGTATTCCCATATTCAGAACGTCCATCAACGCCAGCAGCTAAAATGCCAATGGTTGAGATGAAGATCAGAAAAGAGCGTGCTGCTAAATTACGCGAAGTGGGAAATAGATTGTTAAATCTAAAGTTAACTGAATTTGAAGGACGACATTTAAATGTTTTGGTGGAACAAAATGGTGTTGGATATAGTGAAAATTATTTAAAAGTTAAAACAAATTCAAATAAAACGGGAGAAATTGTTTCTGTTTTAATCACAAAAAGGAATGAAAATGAGTTGGTTGGAAAGCTTTAAGCTTGGAATGAAAAAAACAGCAAGGCTGTTTTCTTTTTCAAAAATAGATGCTGCTTCTTTAGAAGATTTAGAAGACTCCCTTTTAATGGCAGATGTTGGGGTTTCAACAACAACGGCAATTTTAGATGCAATCAAAAAAAAGGGTGCAACAGATGCTGATAGCATTAAACAAGTTGTGAAAGAAGAAATTATTGAACGATTGTCTCCATATGCTAAGGCGCTTGAGATAAAAGAAGAAAAAAAACCATTTATTGTTTTAATGATTGGTGTCAATGGTGCGGGGAAAACAACAACAATTGGAAAGTTGGGTGCCTTTTATCAAGCAAAAGGATATCAAGTTTCATTTGTTGCGGCAGATACGTTTAGAGCTGGGGCTGTAGATCAATTAAAAGAATGGGGAAAAAGAAATAATTGCGTTGTTTATTCTGGTGAAACAAATAAAGATGCAGCAGCACTGATTTTTGATGCGATAAAATCTGCTAAAGAAAAGAAAGATGATATTGTTTTTATTGATACAGCTGGCCGTCTTCAAAATAGAAAAGATTTAATGGATGAACTTAAAAAAATAACAAGAGTAATTCAAAAAATAGATGAAACAGCACCTCATGCAACTTTGCTTGTTTTAGATGCAACGGTTGGCCAAAATGCGTTAATGCAAGTCGAGGCTTTTTCTTCCTTAACTCCTGTTTCTGGTTTGGTGATGACTAAATTAGATGGCACCGCAAAGGGTGGTATTTTATTAGCACTTTCAGATAAATTTAAATTACCAATTTATGCAATAGGAGTTGGAGAAAAAATTTCAGATTTGTCTGCTTTTACTGCTGAAGAATATGCTTCTTCGTTATTAGATGGATAAGAAATGACGTTTTTGAAAAAAGCTTATTTACGCGCTTCAAATATACCAGGCTTTCATTGGGGAGAGCTTATTTGTTTAATGCTACTTTCATTTTTTATGGGGGTTGCGCTTTCTGGATATGATGCAGCAGCTGTTCGCCTTTATTTTGAACATGTTCCATTATCAGTTATGGGATATGATTTTATTTATGTTGCATTTTTATTCTTTTTTGTTGGTTTTCAAAGAAGCGTTTTAACAAGAAGAAAAGGTTATGGTATTATTAAAATTTTAAGCGCGCTTATGTTTTTAAGCACGTTGCTTTTGATTGGAATTGAAACATTAAATCAAAATCTTTTTGCGCATGTGTTATTTGTGAGCAAATATCTATTGTTTGCTTTTTTTACTATGGCACTTTTTTTAATTGTTTCAAGATTTTTGCCTTTTAGACGTGAAAGTTTAAAACGACTTTTTATTATGGGTGCTTTGTTTTTAGGTTTTATGTGTGGCGGATTTATTCCATTAATTTTTAAATGGGGTGCTTATAGTGTTTTATATGTTTCATTTTTCTTATTATTGGGATGTTATTTTAGCTTATTCATTCTTTCAAAAATTGTTTCTGTTTCCAAAGAACTTTTTGTAACTAAAACAGGAGCTGCAAAAAATCTTTCTGAGCTTAAATTAGTTCGAACAGTTTTGTTAGTTTCTTTCTTTGTTTATCTTGTTAAATGTTTATCTGATTTTTTGTTTTACCAATCAATTGCACAAGAATTTGCATTGTTAGATACATGGAAATATTTGTTGATTGAGTGGGGCTTTTTAGGTTTTATTGGCGTTTTATGCGTTGTTGTTTTATATCGCACTCGTTATTTTTATATGATAACGGGAGGTATGGTTTTATTTTTGTTGGGAGCCTTTCAAATTGCAGTTGGAAGTTTATGCCAGTTTGTTTATTTAACGATTGTAGGGATGATTTTAATATCATTATCTCTTTTTCTTTATTTTGAAGATTTTATTTTGGCATTGCTTCGTCTTTTAAATCAGGGTATTGGTCAAAATATTAATAAAAAAAGATGGATGCTTATTGAGCCGGCTGGATTTATGGCGGGAGCTTTACTTTGTGTTTATTTTGAACAACACTCTTGGATATTGTTAAGTTTAACTTTATTTTTGTTTTTGTTAGGATTTTTATCTCTTAAATTTTATTCCTCATTATTTGTTTCGCTTTTATCTTTAAGAGCATGGAGAGGTGGACCATTATTACTGTTAGATGGACCAGTATTAGATTATATTCAAAAAAATATTATATCTGAAAATAAAAATGATGCGATTTATTTTTTAAAGGTTTTAGAAGTTTCTAACCAATGGATTTATACCGTATGGCTTTTAAAATCACTTAAAAATAAAAATGAAAAAGTGCGCCTTTATGTGCTTGAAAAAATGTCTTCTCTTTATAATTTATCTCGTTATGAAAAAACAATTGAATTAATCTTTTTAAGAGATCCATCTTTAAAAGTTCGTTGTCGCGCTTTAAGTCTTTTAATTCAAATTGCTTATGAAAATAAAGGGTTGAATGGCATAAATGCTTATTTACCTTATCTTGATAATAAAAAATTAAAAGTGGGCGCCATGTGTGGATTTTTAAAAACAGGAGGAGCTCCAGCTTTATTGGTTTTAGATGGATTGCAAGAACTTGTTAATTCTAAAAAAATTAAAGATAATTTACTTGCTCTTTCTATTATTGATTGGGCCCCAAGTGTTGGGTTGATGCGTCAACTTGCACGACTTTTGAAAAGCACAACGCCAATTGTTGCTTCAAAATCCTTATTGGTTGCTGCAAAAATTGATCATCCAGAATGTTTGCCATTGATTTTAAATTCATTAGATGATATGGCTTTGAGAGAAAATGCTTTAGTTGCTTTAAAAAGCTATGGTGTTAAAGCATTGCCGATGATTGAACGCGCATTAAATAACCCAGAAACGCCACCAATTAGATTAAAAACATTGATTTTGTTTTTAAGTATGTTGCCAAGTGGAGAAGGAAAACAAGTTTTATTGCGTTCACTTCAAATTGGGAACCAAAAATTAAGAAAAACGATTATTCAAGGGATGATTGATAGCGGTATTTTTTGGACGCATCATGATAAATATGAGCTTTTATTTAATGGAATTCAAAAGGATGTAAACAGAATTTTATGGCTTTCAGATTTGATGACGCGGTATAAACAAGTTACTTTTCCTCAAACCAGCGAAGTTTTTTCATTTTTGATTAGAGCTATTCAAGAAGATTTGAAAGAAACAAGAGAAACAATTTTATATCAATTGTTGTTATTAAAAGATAATGAACTTTATATGAAAGCTGTGAAGATTTTATTATCAAAAAGAACGGAAATGTATGATTTGGCAATTAGTTCTTTGCAAGATATGCTTCCTAAAAAATTATTCGTATTGGTTAGAAAGGTGATGGTTGATTTAAATCAAGATGAGAAAGCTTTAATTAATGCGGATATAACAATTGAAAGTGCAACAAATGATGTTCTGTTATTGCTGAATGATCCTCCCTTTATGTTGCCAGATTGGATGAAAGCAACGGCACTTTATGTGTTAAGAATGTTGGATTGTCCTTTAGCCTTAGACACTGTTCAAAAATATTTAAAGTCAAAAAGCCCTTTAGTTTTAGAGGCGGCAATTTGGGCCTTTTGCAAATTAGAAAAAGATGAAGAAAAATTGCATCAAACATTAATTGGGTTGCCAACAAGTCAGCTTTTATTTCAGTCTTTAGATGCTGTTTTTGAAAATTAGGAGAAAAAAATGTCAATAACATTTGAAAAAGTTTTAGTTTTAAAAAATATTCCTATGTTTGAAAGTGCTTCAGAAATGGCGCTTTCTGATTTAATTACAGCGTCAGAAGAAAAAACTTATAAAGCAGGGGATGTGATTATTGATAATGAAAAAGAAAATTCATTTTTATTTATTGTTCTTTTAGGAAAGGCTGCAGCAGTTCAAGAAGGAGAAACGATACAAGAATTTGCCTCGCGTCAAATTTTTGGAGAAACAACAGTTTTAAGTCCAGCTGTTTTGCCATATCCAGTTAAAGCTCTTGAAAAAACAATTGTTTTAAAAATTAGTGGTCATAGATTATATCAGGTTATGTCACTTCACCCATCTATTGCAAAAGGATTTATCGGAGAGCTATCAAAACGCTTAAGATAAAAAGCTTAAATAAATTTAAAAAACCATAAAATAACGTTTGATTTTTCTTTGAAAAGTTATTATAAAAAAATTATTGTAGCTTAAAAAGGAGAGAAAAATGGTTAAAAAAACAAAAGAAGCAACCGTTCAAGAACAAAAGACGGTTGAAAAAGTTTGTGATAAAACAGGTTGTAATTGTTCATGTGCTTCAAAATTGAAAACGGGAACAATTTTGGTTGGTGGTTTTGCTATTATTGTTGCAACAATTTGGGCAATGGCTGCTAACAATTGGGTTCAAATTCCTTCATGGTCTGATTTTAAATCAAAAACAGGCAAGGTTGTGGCAACAGTTGATGGAGATCCAGTTTATTTGTCAGAAGTAAAAGAGTTGGTTTCTCAAATTCCTCAATTATCAGAATTGCCATTTGAAGCTATTTATCCTCAATTGGTTAAGGATGTTGTTTCTGAAAAAGTTCTTAAAAAAGCAGTTAAAGGTTCTGATGTTGCTAAAAACCCAATTGTTCAACAAAGAATCAATGCTATTTTATTTGAAGCCTATTTGGTTGAAAAATTCAAAAAAATGGTATCAGATGAAGAGTTAAAACAAATCTACATGGAAGAAATTAAAAACTTCCCTCGTCAAGAAGAAGTTCGCGCTCGTCATATTTTGGTAAAATCTGAAAAAGAAGCTAAAGATATTTTAGTTCAATTGAAAGCTGGTGCAGATTTTAAAATTTTAGCAAACAAAAAATCATTGGATGCAGGAAGTAATAATGGTGGTGATTTAGGTTATTTCAAAAAAGAAATGATGATCCCTGCATTTACAGAACCTGTTTTTGAACTTAAGAAAGGTCAATTGTCTGAACCAATTAAAACTTCATTTGGTTGGCATATTGTTTTAGTTGAAGATCGTCGCATGGCTGCGCCACCTTCATTTGAAGAAACAAAAGATTTCTTGCGCAAACAATTGTTTTCTCAAAAAGTTCCAGAATTAATTGAAGATGAATTAAAACGTTTCAAAGCTCAAGTTCTTGTTTCAACACTTGAAACAAAGCCTGTTTCTGTTGAAGAAGCTGATATGGCTTTAGAACCAGAAGTTTTGCCTGAAGAAGCACAAGAAGTAGCTGAAACTATTGAATCTGCAACACCAGTTGTTGAAGCTGAAACAGTAACAGAAATTGTTCCTGAAAAACCAGCAGAAACACCTGCAGAAGTGCCAGCGGAAACAACAACTGAAACGCCTGCTGAAGCTCCTGTAGAAACACCTGCAGCTGAAACGGTAACGCCATCGGTTGAAAGCAAATAATTCTTGCAAATAAAAAAAGCGCTTCATTTTGAGGCGCTTTTTTTATTTTATTGATGTATTAAAAAAGCGATTATAAAAATCGCTCTTTTATTTTTTTACATTCGTTGTGAACTATCACGGCCACCTGCATCATATCGACCAAAGTTTTTAACCAATTGTTCCATGATGGAAAGTTCTTTTCCGGTTACTTTTGTGTAAGATTCGTCAAAAGTAATTTCATTTCCATCTTTAAGAGTTAAGTGCTCAACAGATTTAACTGTTTGATTTGATGCGAATGAAATGACATATATATCGCGTTCAACTTCTTCTGGATGAAAGAATGCGCGATTTTCTTTTTTACTTCTAAAATAAATATAAAAAGATTCATTTCCAATTTTATTTTCAAAAATTGGAGCACCGAGCAAATCGAGAACTTTCTCTTTTGAGTAACCTGTTGTTATCATATCCAATCTTTTTTGAGAGGGTAAATCCCCGCTTTGATATGTTTCAAATCCACAGGCTGATAAAAGCATTGTACTTGATAGTAAAGATACATAAATAAGTTTCTTGAACATTGTCACCTTCTTTGCTATAATAAATTTAATTTAATATAAGCAAAAGAAAGGTGTTTCGTCAATGGAAAAATCCTCAAAATCTAAAAAAGACATTGCATTTGTTTTAGATGTTAGAACAATAAATAAATCAAAAAAACATTATATCTTGGAGGCAACTGAGAGTCAAAAAGAAGAATTGAAAAATTTTTTTGAGTTACCTTTAATTCAAAGTTTAATATTTGAATTTGATGCCTTTTTAAATAAAGATTATATGGAAATTCAGGGGACTTTAACGGCAAAAATAAAACAAAAATGTGTTGTTTCATTGGAAGAATTTGAAACTGAAATTAAAGACCCGGTTCGCCTTTTATTTACTGAAGATGAAAATCTTTATAATGCTCTTTTGAATAAGGGGGATTTTCTAGTGGATGAGGAAGATGTTGAGCTTGTTGAAAATGGTCGAATTTATTTTTACAATATTGTTCAAGAACAGTTAGGGCTTGCGTTGAATCCATTTCCTAAAAAAACAGATGAAACTTTTTCTTATTATGAGTTGAAAGCTGAAGATGTGAAAGAGAATCCTTTTGCTGTTTTAAAACACTTGACAAAATAAATAAATCTGTTAAAATAATAGTTAGGAAGGTATTTGTAAGGTGGGTAATATGGAAAATGAATTAGAAAATGAAGTAATGGAAAAAGAGAATCTTGAAGAAGAAAAAGATTCAGAAAAAGTTAAAGATGTTCTTGCTGATGAAGTGGTTCAAGAACAAGATTCTGCGCCTTCTAATTCTGAACCAACAGCAGCAGATTTAATTAAACAACAAGTTTTGCAGTCAGAGTATGTTGAAAAAATGAATGCGCTCTTGAATAAAGAAACGTTGACTGATGAAGATGTTCAAACGGTTGAATTTGTGAAGTCAGAATTGCTTTCTCAACTTTTAGGTGTGGCTGTTTTTTCAAGCACTTTAGGAATGGATGATTCAAAAATAATGGGTGCCGAAACACTTTCCACTCATTTAACAAACATGTATGTGAAAGCTGCTTTATTACGTGAAAAAATGGAAAGAAAACGTTTGGCTCAACTTGAAAAAATGGATGTGGCAGATGCTTATTTTGGTCCAAATCAAGAAGGGGCAAATTCTTCTTATAATGTGAATATTGTAACGGATGTGATGTTGACGCCAAGGGATCATCATCAATTAAAGATTGGTTTAACAAATGCATCACCGGCTGTTCGGCAGGCATTAATGCTTTCTGAGTTAGCGAATGACCCTAAAGCAAGATTGACAGAAATGATGTCTGGCTTGGTTCAAGAATTTAAAGATAAAACAACGCCGGCAGAACAACAAGGCTTTTCAGCTTGGGCAGAAACATTGGTTTCTGGATTAAGTAAGATGAATTCAAAGGGTGCGATGCTGCAAGCGCTGCAAGGTATAAGTTTTGGTCAGAGTTTGGCTCGGATGGCTGCTACAAAAGAAGTTGTTGGATAGGAAGATTATAATGGGTGAAGAATCATTTTACACGGATAATGTTGATGAATATCGTAAAAATTCAAGATTTCCAACACTTAGTCGTTATAGAGATTTAATTAGTTTTTTAAAGAATGTTTTTTCTGATGGAATTGTAACAAAAGAAGAGCTTGATATTGTTACTAAGGTTGAAAGAGATATCTTGCTTGAATATGAATTGGCTGCGGATATTTGTTCAAAAATTCCTGCAGATTCGGACCGAAAAGAGGCAGCAGAACGCTTGCTTAGTCATTTATACCGTTGTTTTGTGGTTGTTAGTTTTGCAAAAGATAGGGCAAGATTACAACATTCAAATCAATCTTCTAGATCAAAAGAAGATAGAGTGATTCGTCCTCAAGAATTTAATAAAAAATTATCTGTTCGACCAACTGTAGCTCAACGCATTTTGCTTGAAGGCTTAGGAGATGAACGATCTCGTATTAGAGCAGATTTGCCACGTATCAGAAGGGATTTGGCAAAATTAACTCCTGAAGAACGTATAGAGTATGAGGGGATGATTAATGCGGCATTGGATCATATTGAGCGTGTGAATCTTGAAAATTTAAATGCTCAAGAAATGAATCGTCTTTTAGGTCTTGAAAGATATTTAAGAGATGAAAAAGAACGCATTTATGAATAATTTTTAACTTTTATAAAAAAATGCTTGACTTTATTGTCTAAAAACTGTATAAAGAAGAACACTTTAATTAAAACAGGCCCGAAACAGGCGGTCTGATAATGCAATAACGATATTAATTTAAGGAGAAATAAGATGAAACGCACATATCAACCAAGTAAGCTTGTTCGGACACGTCGTCACGGATTCAGAGCAAGAATGGCTACATTAGGTGGTCGTAAAGTTTTGAACGCTCGTCGCCGTAAAGGTCGTAAAGTTTTAAGCGCTTAAGTTTGCTTAAAAGAGACGAAGATTAGTTTAAACTATTATAAAAAGGGAGCGATGCGATATTGTTCCTTTTTTTTATTCGGAAGAAAAAATGTTAGTTATCACAAACGAACAACCTGTAAGAATGAAAAAACGCCGTATGTTTGTAAAAGCAACGCATCACGGTAAAAAGTTTGTTGCGAAAACAATGATTTTGCAAGTGGTTGCTCAAAATGAAACTCAAGGGGCGCGTTTGGGATTTACGGTAACGAAAAAGTTGGGAAATGCGGTTCAAAGAAATCGTATTCGTCGCCGTTTAAGAGAAGTTGCACGCCTTGTTTTTAAAGAGTATGCTTGTGCGGGGTTTGATTATGTGATTATTGCTAGAATGGCTGCATTAGATGAAGATTTTTTAAATTTAAAAAAGGATTTGAAATATCTTTTAAAATCTTTTATTAAGCGGCAAACTGAGGAAGAGGAACAAAAAAAAGAAGATGAAATTCTTGCATAAAATTTTGCTTTTTTTTTGTTTGTTATTGATCCGGCTATATCAGCTTTTTCTTTCGCCGGTTAAAGGAAGTATTTGCAGGTTTCAACCAAGTTGTTCAGATTATGCAAAAGAAGCTTTTTTGTTGCATGGGGTTGTAAAAGGTGGTATTTTAACAACCAAACGAATTTTAAAGTGTCATCCATGGGGCGGGTCAGGATATGATCCTGTTCCCAAGAAATTATCAAAATAAGGGAAAATAAATGAGTAAAAATAACGTAAGTCCACAAAAAGAAGAAATTAAAAATATGATGATCGCAATGGTGTTGGTCACATTAATATTTTTTGGTTTTAATTATGTGAATGCGCCAGAACAACAAGCTGTTGAAAATTCTATGACGACAGCAGTTGTTGAACAAGCTGATAATGCTAAATTGGTTAATGCTGTTGTTGGTCAAGAAGAGGCTGCTCCTATAAAAGCAGAGCCTGTAACACTTGAAAATAAATATATTAAAGCTTCTTTTGATGCTGCTTTAGGGGGTGTAACAGATTTATCTTTATTAAAATATAAAGAAACTGTTGAGGAAGATTCTAAAAAAGTTCAGTTGTTTAATTCAGATTATTTCACAAGCTTAATGTGGCAAAGCAAAGATGTGAGTATGCCTCATTTAAATTCTTTCTGGGCTTTAGATGAAGGGTTGTCTAGTGAAACAAAAAAAGTTTTTGTTTTTCAAAATGCTGATATTAAAATTGAAAGAACAATTGAACTTGATGATAAATATATGATTTCTATCTTAGATAAAGTTCATAATTTAAAAGATCAACCTATTAAAGTTTATCAACAAGGTTCTTTTGAAAGAGTGATGAATGAAATGCCTGCTGTTTCAACGGTTCATCAAGGTTTTGTTGGATTTTTAAATGATGAATTGGTCGAAGAAAAATATGATGATAAACCAATAATTTATTCTGGAAGAACTGAATCTGGGTGGTTTGGATTAACTGATAAATATTGGCAAGGATTAATGATTTTTGATGGAAATGATTCTTTAGCGGTTACATTTTCTTCAGATAAAAATAAAAAATATAATGCATCATTTGAAACAGATAATATAGTTATTCCTTCTCAAGGTGCTATTGAAAAAAAAGTGATGCTTTTTGCTGGTGCTAAAGATATTAATGTGATTAATCAATATCAAAAAGATTTGAATATTAAACATTTTGATTTGAGTATTGATTTTGGATGGTTCCGCTTTTTAACACAGCCTTTTTTAAGCTTTTTAAATTACCTTTATTCTTTGATTGGAAATATGGGTGTGGCAATTATTGTTTTTGCAACTATTATCCGCGTTGCAATGCTTCCAATTGCAACAAAGTCATATGAAAGTATGGCAAAGATGCGTAAAGTTCAACCAAAATTAAAGCAAATCCAAGATCGTTTTAAAAATGATCCTAGACGTCTTCAAATTGAAATGGCAAATCTTTATAAACGCGAAAAAATTAACCCTGCATCAGGTTGTTTACCGCTCTTATTGCAAATTCCAGTTTTCTTTGCGTTATATAAAGTTCTTTCAATTTCAATTAATATGCGTCAAGCTCCTTTCTTTGGTTGGATTGAAGATTTATCCATGCCAGATCCGTTAACAATTTTCAATGGATTTGGATATTTTGATTGGGAAGTTCCAGCATTGCTTGCAATTGGTATTTGGCCAATTTTAATGGGATTAACAATGTATATTCAACAAAAGCTTTCTCCAGCACCAACTGATAAATCTCAAGCAAAAATGATGCAATTTTTGCCAGTTATTTTCACATTAATGATGGCTTCATTTGCATCAGGATTAATTATTTATTGGACATGGAGTAATGTTCTTTCCATTTTACAACAAAAATATATTATGAAAAAAGTAGGAGTTGAATAATGACGTTTTTAACCCTTGAAGAACAAACTGAAAAATTGAAAAAAGAAGGAAATGAATTATTTCAAAAGAGTCCTGTCTTTTTAAGAGGTGTAGCAAGTGTTGATCAACTTCCAATTGGTCAATTACCTGAATTTGCTTTTGCAGGGCGTTCAAATGTGGGGAAATCGTCATTAATTAATGCTGTTACGCAAACAAGAGGATTGGCGCGGGCTTCTAATACGCCTGGACGAACTCAAGAGCTTAATTTTTTTGA
Organism: Alphaproteobacteria bacterium; assembly: GCA_045614025.1. GTDB lineage: Bacteria > Pseudomonadota > Alphaproteobacteria > CAAHEQ01 > UBA3637 > RGIG4140. The sequence goes on along the minus strand of JAZLCE010000013.1, from coordinate 51,177 downwards.
TGCTTCAGGTATGTTTTATATTGTTGATTTGCCTGGATATGGATATGCTGCTGCTCCAGAAAAAATGGTTCAAGCTTGGACACGTTTAATCCATGATTATTTACGTGGGCGTGTTCAGTTAAAGCGAGTGTTTTTATTGATTGATTCACGTCATGGTATCAAAGAAGTTGATGTGAAGATTATGAAAATGTTAGATTCTGCTGCAGTAAGTTATCAAATTATTTTAACAAAAATTGATAAAATTTCAAAAACGGCTTGTGAAAAAGTTTTATCTGAAACAATTGAAACAGCAAAAAAGCATGTTGCTGCATATCCAGAGATTTTGGTGACAAGTTCTGAAAAAAATATTAATATTGAAGCTGTTCGTGCGCAATTTGTTAAAGTTTTGAAGGGTATTTAAAATGGCATATTCAATGAATGAAACAATTTATGCGCTTTCTTCTGGTGCCGGTAAGGGTGGCGTTGCTGTGATTAGGGTATCCGGAACAGAAGCGTTAACTGTTTTTGAAGAAATGACAAAAATTAAAAATCCAAAACCCAGATATGCTTATTTTTCAAAATTGATTGATCAAGATGGAGTTGAAATTGATCAAGCGCTTTGTCTTTATTTTAAAGGACCAAATAGTTTTACAGGTGAAGATACAATTGAATTTCAAGTTCATGGCGGACAAGGGGTTATTTCAGCGGTTTTTAAAGCTTTGTCTCGGTTTAAAAATTTGCGTCCTGCAGAAGCTGGTGAATTTTCCAGAAGAGCTGTTGTTTATGGTAAAATGGATTTAACTTCGGCCGAAGGGTTGATGGATTTAATTGATGCTCAAACAGAATTGCAACGCAAACAAGCTTTAGTTCAAATGCAAGGTGTTTTGGGTTCGCTTTATGAAAATTGGCGAAAAGCTTTGGTTCATGATATGGCTTATTTAGAAGCTTTTATTGATTTTCCTGAAGAAGATATTCCACCAGAAAAAATGGATTTAATTGATAAGGGTATTCAAGAGTTAATTGAAAAAATTGAAAATCATTTAACGGATAATCAAAAAGGGGAACGGTTAAGAAATGGTTTTCAAATTGCAATTATTGGGGAACCAAACGTTGGTAAATCTTCGTTAATCAATTTGCTTTCAAAAAGAGATGTTGCCATTGTTTCTGATATTGCAGGAACAACAAGAGATGTTGTTGAAAGTTATTTAGATATTGACGGATTCCCTGTTTGTTTAGCAGATACAGCTGGATTACGTGAAAGTTTGGAAACGATTGAAGCAGAAGGGATTAAAAGAGCTGTTCGAAAAGCTGAATCATCAGATTTAATTTTGCATGTTTTAGATATTGCATCATATCCGCATAAAGAACCATTGCCAAAAGAGCTTGAAAATATCCCTGTTATTACGGTATGGAACAAAATTGATATTATTCATAAAAAACCTCAAGAAGGTGAAATTTTTATGAGTGCGAAAACAACGCAAGGATTTAAAGAGTTACAACAAGCTATTTCTTCATTTTTGAAAGAAAATTTTGCACCAGACAGTAATGGGGTGATCACGCGTGAAAGATATCGTGTAGCATTAAAAGATTGTCTGCTTTCTTTAAAAAGTGCTTTGGTGGCGCCAGAAATTGAGCTTAAAGCTGAAGATTTGCGTTTAAGTGCAAGAGCATTAGGCCGCATTGTTGGAAAAATTGAAACAGACGAATTGCTTGATGTTGTTTTTAGAGATTTTTGCATTGGCAAGTGATATCTTATTGAAATAAATAAAAATATTGACATAATTTTATTTTTATGGTAATATTTGAGCACCCGTTTTATCAAGGAGGAAGGATAAAACGGGTCTTGATTTTCTTGTTAAATAAAGAATTTGAAAACTTTGGTTTAAAATTTTTGTTTGATTAAGTGGTATAAGAATTATCAATGAAAGATTGAATGTGTTTGGGTTAAGCTTTACTTTTTAGATGATATTTGATATAATAAATAAAAATTTTTTTAAAGGATAAGAAAATGCAACAATATGATGTAATCGTTATTGGTGGTGGACATGCGGGATGCGAGGCCGCAGCAGCTTCAGCTCGAGTTGGCGCAAAAACACTTTTGGTAACTCATCATATTGAAACAATTGCAGATATGTCTTGTAACCCAGCAATTGGAGGATTGGGGAAAGGTACTTTGGTGCGCGAAATTGATGCCTTGGATGGATTAATGGCTCGTGTGATTGATAAGACGGGTATTCAGTTTCGTATTTTAAATCAATCTAAAGGTCCAGCCGTTCAAGGTCCAAGAGCGCAAGCTGATAAAGATGCTTATAAAAAATATATGCAAGAAATTTTGCTTTCGTATCCTAATCTTGAAATCAAAGAAGGGGATGCTGGAAATTTAATTTTTGACGATAATCAAATTAAAGGAATTCAAGTTGGGGATGAAGAAATTTTTGCTTCAAGTATTGTTGTAACAACGGGAACCTTTTTAAATGGTTTGATGCATATTGGTCCAGAGAAAGAAGAGGGTGGTCGTTTTGGAGAAGCCGCTTCAAAAGGGATTACTCCTTCGCTTAAAAAAATGGGCTTTCAAATGGGACGTTTAAAAACAGGAACGCCAGCAAGGTTGGATAAAGATACAATTCATTGGGAGTTGACGGAGGAACAAAAAGGCGATGATCCTGCAAAACCTTTTTCATTTATGACAAAAGATTTTGAACCAAAACAAGTTTCTTGCTATATTACACACACAACACCAACAACGCATCAAATCATTTTAGATAATTTAGATCGTGCGCCACTTTATTCTGGTCAAATTAATTCAATTGGTCCAAGATATTGCCCAAGTATTGAAGATAAATTGGTTCGTTTTCAAGGTAGAGATTCTCACCATGTTTTTTTAGAGCCAGAAACAAGAGATGGTATTAGCGTTTATCCAAATGGGATTTCAACTTCATTACCTAAAGACGTGCAAGAGGCTTTTTTAAGAAGCATTCCTGGTCTTGAAAGTGTTAAAATTTTAAGATATGCTTATGCAATTGAATATGATTATGTTGATCCAAGAGAATTAAAATTAACTCTTGAAACAAGACGGATAAAGGGTCTTTATTTGGCAGGCCAAATTAATGGGACAACTGGTTATGAGGAAGCGGCAGGGCAAGGTCTTTTAGCAGGTGTAAATGCTGCTCATTTTGCATTAAAAACAGGAAAAGAGCTCACTTTTGATCGAGCAGATTCTTATTTGGGTGTTATGATTGATGATATTACAACTCATGGGATTGATGAACCTTATCGGTTGTTCACTTCAAGGGCTGAATATCGCTTAACAATGCGTGCAGATAATGCTGATTTAAGGTTAACAAGATTGGGAATTGAATTTGGTTGTGTTGGCAAAGAAAGAAAAGAAACTTTTCTTGAAAAAGAATCGCTTATGAAATCAGCTAGAGATTTGGTTTTAACTTTATTTAGAACTCCAAAAGAATTGAATCAAATGGGGTTTTCTGTGAATTTTGATGGGCAAAAAAGAAATCCATTTGATTTGTTATCTTGCCAAGGTGTTTCGTGGAAAGATGTTGTAACAGTTTGGCCTGTTTTAAAAGATATCAGAGAAGATGTTGCAGAACAACTTGAAATTGAAGGTAGATATCAAGGATATTTAATTCGTCAAAAAACAGATATTGATTCATTTAAAAAAGATGAAGCTCTTAAAATTCCAGATGATATGAATTATGCCTTAGTTGGTGGTCTTTCAAATGAAATTCAAATGAGGCTTAATCGTCATAGACCATTAACAATTGGAGCAATGAGCCGTTTGATGGGAATTACCCCTGCAGCCGTTACAGCGGTGATTGCTTATTTAAAAAAGAATAAATAAACAGAATTAATTGTTTTTTTCTTGTTCCCTTGACAAAGCTTTTTCCAAAACACACCTATAAGAGTGATTGAAAAGGCTTAGAAGCCAATGTAAACAACGCCTTTTAACAAATTATTATTTTGGGGGTTAAAATGAAACAAGAAATAAATAAAGATCTATGTTTATCTCAAGAAGAAAGAAAAATTTTAAGACAAGAAATTGATGTTGCATGGGATGAATTGCCACTTGAATTAAAGCAATTTATTGTTGAAGCAAATCAGCAAAATTTAAAAACACTTTATATGTTGCAAGATTGGGCAAAGAAAAACAATCATGAAACAATGTTGGAATTGTTATCTAGAAAAATTGCATATAAAGAGGAAAAGATTCGAAAAATGGAATCTGCTCTTTTGTAACAGGAGATTAAGATGATTCAAAGTATAAAACCATATCAAAAAGAAGCATATGCTTTAGATGATGGATCCTTTTTGTCTGAACGCCAAGTGGCAGTTTTAAATCAATTAGCGCAAGGTTTTTCAAATAAACAAATTGCCCATATTTTGGGTGTTGCCGAACCAACAATAAAGATGCATGTGAGCTCTTTACTTCGTGCTTTTAAAGTTCAAAATCGCGTTCAGATTTTATTAAAAGCTAAAGAAAAAAATTTTGTTTAAAATAAAAAAACTTAATATCATTTTTTATCCAGTTTTTACCAAAAAAACTGGATATTTTTTTATGTTTTTTGTTAAAATAAGTTTGATTTTAAATCGAAAGTTTGATACTGTTTTAAAATGTTTTAAATTATTTTTTATTAGAGGCTGAAATGAAAAAATCACATTTATTTTTATATACTGCTTTGAGTTTTGGATTCGTTTTTATGAGAGCTGATTTTGTTCAGGCTCAATCAGCTAAAACGCCAGATCAAAAAGCCCCTGAAGCAAAAAAAACAATAGAAGTGCCAGTGTATACAAAAGATGATGTGATTTTTCAAAATCCATTCATGTTGAAAAAAACAGATAAAACCCCTGTTAATGGCATTTTGCAACGAACATATCCAAGTGGTAAAATAGAAGCAAAGGCATTCTTTTTCAATGGGCTTCCTCATGGGGAAAGTGTTACATATTATGAAAATGGGCAAGAAAAAACGGTTGAAAAATATAATCAAGGTCGTTTGCATGGTAAATCTGTTTCTTACTATGAAAATGGTAAACTTTTAAACGAATCTTATTTTAATATGGGATTGCCAGAAGGTTTATCAAAAGTTTTTTATCAAAGTGGCAGTGTTCAATATGCAACAATGTATAAAAACGGCAAAAGAAATGGTGAAGATAAAGCTTATTTTGAAGGCGATAAATTGCAACGCGTTCGTGTTTATACCGATGGTTATTTAGATGGAGAAGTAAAAGAATATTATGAAAATGGTAAGTTAAAAGGCGAGGGTGTTTTTAAAAAAGAAGGGCCTGAAGGCGTAATTAAAACTTATTATGAAAATGGAAAATTACGAACAGAGGAAACATATAAAGCTGGTAAAAAGGATGGATTTTCAAAATCTTATTATGATTTTGGTCAATTGATGCAGGAAGAAGAATATAAAGATGATTTATTAACAGGTGTTTCAAAATCTTATTATGAAGATGGCTCAATTGAAAAAGAAGTGTTTTATAAAGAAGGACGTCAACATGGTTCAGCTAAAGTTTTTTATAATACTGGCCAATTAAAGTTGGAAAGCAATTATGTTGATGATAAAATTGAAGGAAAACTCATCACTTATTATTTAGATGGTAATATTCAATCAAGTGTTGAAATGAAAAATGGGGTATTAGATGGCAAGCTTGTTGAATATTATGAAAATGGTCAAGTGGCGCTTGAAAAAAATTATAAAAATGGTTCAGAAGAAGGGGCTGTTGTTGCTTATTATCCAACTGGAAAAGTTAAAATGACAACTCTTTTCAAATCTGGAAAAAAAGATGGTGAATTTACCAATTATTATGAGGATGGCACTTTAAGCACGCGCACAATGTTTAAAAATGATATGCCTCATGGTGAATTTAAACAATATTTCCCAAATGGAAAGATTAATGTTGAAGGTATTTATGAAAATGGAAAATTAAATGGAAAACAAACCATTTATTATAATAATGGAGTTGTTCAAAGCATTGATTTTTATAAAAATGATAAGTTAGAGGGTGAAAGTAAAACATTTTTTGATAATGGCGTTTTAAGAAGTGTTTCTTTCTTTAAAGATGGCAAAAAAGATGGTGTTGCTAAAATTTATGATGAAGAAGGAACACTTATTTTAGATATGGAATTTAAGATGGACGAGCTTGTTCAAGCTAAGACTAAAAAGATTTTGGAAGATGAAGCAAAGAAAAAAGAACAACCAGCACAACAATAAAAATTCTTTATCCCTTTATTTTTAATTTATAGGATTAAAATAAAAGAACTTTACAAAATGACTTTTATGTTCTATCAAATAGAAGACATATTTTTGTATGAATCAACAAAAAGGATTTAAATCATGTTAAAAAAAATAAGTGCTTTGTCTTTAGTTGTTGCCGGATTAATTTCTGTTTCAGCTAACGCAGAAGAAAATCCTCTTAATCAACCAGAGTGGCGTTTGAATTTTAGACGTGTTGGTTTGGAACTTTCATCAACAAAAGTTTCAAATGCAAAGGAATATGAAAATTCTCCTGTAACGCAATTAAATGCAGATAATCAAAGTTTGATTAAGGGCGTTTTTGATGGTGTTTTGGAATATGAAACCAATAAGTATCGCTGGGATAATTCTCTTTTTCTTAATTATGGAAGAACAAAAATTAAAGGTCACCAAGAAGGTGATGTTTCTGAAACCAGTGAAAATGAAGATAAGATTTTGCTTTCATCGGATTATACATATAAAACATGGAAATATCGTGGAATGGATTTAGGTCCATTTGCTAGCCTTGCATATCAAACAGAATTCACAAGAAATGAAGATGCGCCAAGAATGAAAGTTTTTCGTGGAAAGAGCGGTCTTAAATTATTAAGTGGAAAAGTTATTGAAGAGTTGTATGTTGCAGGTGTTGGCGAATATGATATCACCTATAGTGATCACGTAAGCAAATTTGCTCTTGAAACTGGTTGGCGTTTAGGCCATGTTTTAAGGGAAGGGGTTAAGTTTTCTACAGACGGATATTTCAGAAAATATCTTTCTTATAGTCAATATATCGGCACAGATCTTGAATATGATTTGAATCTAACAGCAAGAATGGATGTTGATATCACTGATACATTAACTTTTGGACCATATATTTCTTATCGTTTGGCTCAATCAAGAGAAGCTTCCTCTCATGCAAGTAATTTAATGATAGGTGTTTCTCTCTCATATAAAAATTTGTTTCATTTATTTAAATAAAGGAGTATCAAAATGAAATTATTATCAGAATTTAAAAAATTTGCCATGCGTGGCAATGTATTGGATATGGCTGTTGGTATTATCATTGGGGCTGCATTCGGAAAGATTGTTGATTCCCTTGTAAAAGATATGATTATGCCACCATTAGGTATTTTACTTGGTAAAATTGACTTTGCTAATTTATTTTTCGTTTTAAAAGAAGGAACGGGCGCAGCTGCACCATATCATTCTCTTTCAGCAGCGCAAGCAGCAGGTGCCGTTACCTTAAATGTTGGTATGTTTTTAAACACAATTATCAGCTTTACAATTGTTGCATTTGCAGTGTTTATGTTGATTAAAGGGATGAACACATTGCAAGCAAAATTAGATGCGGATGAAAAGAAAGAAGCAGAAACAGCTGCACCAACAACAAAAGATTGTCCTCATTGTTTCTCAAAAATTGATATTCGTGCAAAAAAATGTCCACATTGTACGGGTGATATTAAAAAATAAATTTTTAAAATCTGAAAAAAAAGGCAAACATAAAAGGTTTGCCTTTTTTTTATTTAAATACATGAAAACGTTTGCTTAAGTCTAAAAAGATTTTTTCATCAGCTTCTTTTTGAATGCCTCCAAAATTCATTTGCGCTACCAGTTCCCAAGAGGTTGGGGTGTGAAATGTTTGTTGAACATATTCGTCAACTAGAGGGTTATAATGTTGTAAATTGGCGCCTAAATTTAATTCGCTGAGACCTAACCAAATCGCATATTGAAGCATCCCAGAGGCTTGTTGAGACCATATTTGAAAATTTTCTTTATAAAGAGGGAATTTTTCTTCTAAGGCTAAAATTGTGTGTTGTTCTTCAAAAAATAAAATAGTGCCAATGCCTTGTTTAAAAGAATCAATTTTTTCTTTTGTTTGATTAAATTTTCCCGGAGGAGTTATTTTTTGAAGAGTATTATTTGTAGATGACCAAAAAGCAAGATGTGGATCGTTTATTAAAAGAATAATTCTGCTTGTTTGGGAATTAAAAGCACTTGGTGAATGTTTTAAACAAGTTTGAATGGTATTAATAATTTTTTTAATTGAAACTTCTGTTTTATTATTTAAATGATATATGGAACGACGCTTTTGAACTAAATCTAAAAAATTTTTCATTTTTTCTCCTTAAAATAAGAAATATATTCTATATTAAGTAATAAATAAGATAAATGCAATTGGTTTTCAAGTATGTTTTTATTTATAAAAGTTAATAAAATCAAATAGAAATAAAAAAAATAAAAAATATGTAAAAAACTTCTTGCTTTTTTGATAATAAAAGTGTATAAAATACACATCTCTTGAGATGACCCCATCGTCTAGAGGCCTAGGACATCGCCCTTTCACGGCGGTAACCGGGGTTCGAATCCCCGTGGGGTCGCCAATAAAAACCACCGAAAGGTGGTTTTTTTTATGCCGAAATTCTTGGGGAGCTAGAAGAATTTGGGCGAAACTAAAAGGGAAGAATGATCTTTAGGGGTTTTTGAATGAAGAGAAGAATCATTATATTTATGAGAGCAATCCAAAGTAGAACTCATTAATAAAATCCATTGAAAGTGGGCTATTATCGATAAATTTTGCAGGTATAAAAATTTTATTAGAGTCAAAATCAAAGTTTAAGGATTCATCTGACTCTATAAGAGATTGTTATTAAAATATGCATAATTCTTATAGATGGAAACAAAAGGATTCGAAAATTGTTTTTTATACACAAGTTAAAATTAAAAATCGTATTTTGATAAGAATGTTATTTTTTAGTTTGGATATATTATTAATATTTTTCAAAAAACAATCTTGATACAATAAAAAAGATGCAATTTGATTATATTTTTGTAGTAAAGTCAAAAATTTTGCTTACAAAGGAGCTTAATTATGAGATTGTCCCTTTTGGAAAAATAGATGTTTTATATTTTTCACATAATGGTTCTGATTTTGAAAAAACAGATTCTCCAGAAGCAGATATGGGTTCAATAAAATATCATAAAGATATTGTTTTTTGAATTCTGTAAATATAATAAAAAAGCATCGAAATCGATGCTTTTTTAATGGTGCCTGGGGACGGAATCGAACCGCCGACACAGGGATTTTCAGTCCCTTGCTCTACCAACTGAGCTACCCAGGCTAACCTGAAGTAAGACCTTTATACACGACTTTTTTGCAAATGTCCAGTAATTTTTTAAAAAAAATAAAAATTTTTTCTTTTTTTTATTTTATTCGGCGTCTTCAAGTTGTTTTAACAGGTCTTCTGGTTCTGGTTTTTCATCTGTATGAACAACGTAAGATCCTTTTAACCATCTGCCCAAATCAACATCTGCACATTTTTTTGAGCAAAAGGGGGCATATCTTGTTTCTGGGTTTTTACCACAAATAGGGCATTTTACTTTTGATTCTGTCATTAAAAAAACTCCTTTATTTCGAAATAATCTGATTCTATATTTAAATTTTGTTCTATTTTAGCTAATGATTTCACATCTTTTGAAAGATATTTTTCTATCAAAGGGTGAATGGTTAGTTGAAGTTTACCACTTTTTGAATTTTTAACAGCTCTTTCAATAAGATAGGAAACATAAAGAGGATGTTTTCGCCCATTTTTTGAAAGAAAAAGATCGTAAACATCAGCGCGTTCACTCTTTCGTTTTAATTCTAATAAACGAAGAGAGCTGAATCCATAAATTTTTGTTCTGCTATCAGTCTTAAATGCTTTTTTGATTTCTTTTAAAAGAGCTTCTTGTTCTTGTTTTTTCTTTGATCCAATAAAGTCAATTAAAATCATGCCAGACATGTTTTTTAGTTGAACTTGTTTTTGAATAAGCGAAATGGCAATTTTGTTAATTTCATCAAAAGGAATTTCACTATTGCCAGAATCAATGTCAATACTCCAAAGAGCTTGAGTTTTTTGAATGCTAATTTTAGCGCCATTGGCAAAAGAAACTTCTTCTTCTAAAGATTGATCTATTAATTGCTCAAGAGAGTTGATTTCTTTAATTGGATATGGATATTTTATTTTGATTTTTTCTAAAAAAGAAACATTGTTTAAACTGTTATTTTCAATTAATTCAGCTGTTGCTTCTTTGTTTCTTCTGGCTTCTTTTTTAATTTTAATGTAAACTTTTTCGCCGATTATAAGTTTTTTATCTGTTGGAATAAAAGCGTTTATCCCTTTTTCTGTTTCTGCAAAATAACCTTTTAGTTTTTGGTGATATGAAATTATTTTAGCAATATATTCTTCATCAAAGTTTAAAGAGTTTTCTCTTGAAACAAAAAGTTCAGATATATTTTCTTCTTCATCTAGCAAAGCAATAAGAGTTTGATTTTCCGTTTTGTGGCAAACAAGGAATTTTTCAGCCATTTTTATGAAATACCTCTTAAAATTTGAACAGTTTCATAGACGGGAATGCCAACAATGCTGGAATAAGAGCCTGACATTTGTTTTACAAAAGCAGATAGAACTCCTTCAATTTGATAACCAGCAACGCCTTTCCATTCATTTGATGCTAAAATTAATTTAATATCTGTTTCATCTAATTTTTTGATGGTAACAAAACTGGTATTCACTTTTGCAATAATTTTTCCAGTTGGTGAAATAACGCAAATACCTGTTAAAACACGATGCTTTCTTCCAGATAAAAGATTTAAATTTGCTCTAGCTTCTTCTTCAGTATAAGCTTTTCTGATAATGCGCCGTCCAACAGCTAAAACAGTATCTGCAGCTAAAACAATTTCGTTTGGATATTCTGATGCAACAGCCTTTGCTTTTTGAATAGCAATACGTTTAACATATTGGCTTGGAAGTTCATCTTTTAATTGATCCTCGTTTATTTGAGGAGAAACAATTTTATTAGGAATAAGACGAACACTTTCAAGAAGTGCTCGTCTATTTACGGAAGCCGAAGCTAATATAAAGCCCGATTTTAAATTCCAAAAATTTGAATTATTCATCTGATTGCATTTTTTCTTTGCGTTCATGACGTTCTTGGGCTTCAATTGATAATGTTGTTACTGGGCGAGCTTCTAAACGACCTAATCCAATTGGTTCCCCTGTTTCTTCGCAATATCCATATGTTCCATTTTCAATTCGATCAAGAGCGGCATTAATTTTTTTAATCAGCTTGCGCATTCTATCTCTTGTGCGTAATTCCAAAAATTGATCTGTTTCACTGCTGGCTCTATCGTTTAAATCAGATTCTTGTAAACTTGTTTCTTTTAAATCTTGTAATGTGAATTCAGAGTTTTTAACAAGTTCAGAACGCCAGTCAATGAGTTTTTGACGAAAATATTCGAGTTGACGATCGTTCATATATTCTTCATCTTGAGTTGGTTTATAATCTGGCGGTAATGTGACGATACTCATAAGCAGCTCCTTTATGTTAAATTAATTTTTTTTAACGTAACGTTTTTTTTTTGAAAAGTCAAGCGTTGAATTTTCTTGATAAGGTTGGGAATATCTGGTATAAAAAGAAAAAAATGATGGAGAGGGATATGAAGCAATTTTTTTCAAAAACATTATTATTGACTGGTTGTTTTTTTTCTAGTTTATGTTTTGCACAAGAGGATTTTACATCAAATTGTGAAAAGGTATTGGAACAGCTTGAAACAGGAGAATTGCAAGAGTCTTCATATTACGATAAATGTGGATTTTCAAATGAAGAATTGGCTTGGTCTAAATGGGCAGGATATGTTTCTGAAAATAAGATGAAACGAGCAATTTATGAACTTTGTGTGCGCTATCCCGAACATGAATATCATGATCTTTATTGTGAAAAAGCCCTTCTTTTGGGGCATCCTGCTGCTTATATTGAAAAAGGCAGATCCTTGTTGGAGAAAAATGATTTTCAAGGAGGATATGAATATTTAACAAAGGCATTGGCAACGAATACATTAACTCAAAATGAGGAAGCTGAAATTTTGCAAGTTTTGGGTTCTTATTATATGGATATGCAAAATCCAAAGGCATTTTCTTATTTAACGGCTGCGGCTGAAAAAGGATCGGCTGTTGCTCATAATATTTTGGGATATGTTTTCTTTTTAAAAAAAGATGAAAAACTTGGAAATGAAGAAATAGCGTTAGATCATTTCTGGCACGCTATTTTAACAGGTTGTAAATCTGCTGAAGAAAATTATGGGTTAATGCAACTTGCAAAGCAAGGGAAAATTTCATTCCAAAAAGCTGAAACAGAAATGCGAAAGAATTTAAAATCATGTGTGCCAATATCTGAAAAAAAACGTCTGGCAGATAATAAGTTTTACAATTGTAGATGTGGTTTTTCATTAGAGCAGGAAAAACGATATATGCAAAAACCATATCTTTTGTTAAAAACAGAATCAAAAATGGCTGTTTTAAAAGATGTTAAAACAAATGAAGAGTTTAGTGTAACCGAGCAAAGAAATTTACCCAACGGTGCGAATGTTTTAGAGGTTAGAAAAACGGCAGTTATCTTGAAATATCCTGATGATGTGCGAGAAATTTTAAATCTTTACAAAAAAGATGATTGCGTTGATTTTTGTAAAGCAAATCAGATTTCTTCTAATCTTGCGCCTGAAGAAATGCGACTTAAAATTGAAGGTGTAAAAGAAACGATTCAAATTAAGCCATATCATATAACATATACACCTCAAGAATGTTTATTTTTAAGTTACTATGCGGAAAAATTATTGCCAGTAGGGGCAGACTATGTTGGAAAAGAAGAATGCAAAAATTTAAAGCCCCAAGAAGATATTATCTTGAAAAATTTGAAAGTGCCAGAGAAAGAAGTTGAAATGACGAAGGTAAAAGAGAAAGAACCCGAATCTCCAGATGTGCTTTCCGATAATGCTAAAAAAAGGTTAATAAAATCTGTTGGTGGAGCTTTAAATTTTGAATAATAAATTTTTAGGATAAGTGTTCTTTGAGTATAGAAGTGTATTCATTATAAATTAGATTTATCTTATTTTTCTTTAATATTAGATTAAATTGAATGCTCTTATTTTAATTAAAATAAATAAAAACAATTAGTTAGCAAGGTTTGTTGCCGGTACATTAATTCTGTGATATAATAATAAAGTATGGGGTTGATGTTAAGGGGCAGTGCTATGATTAAAAAATTTTTATCTATTAGTTTAGTTTCACTGGGAGCGTTTATCTTTCAAAGTAGTGCGTATGCACAAGCAGAATACATTTATTCTTTAGCACAACAACAAAATATTGACATGTTGGAGCAGATCAAATCTCAATATGGAACATTAGATTTTTCGGATTCGTATGGACAAACAGCTCTTTGTTTATCTATATATCGCTATAATTATCCTGCTTTTTTTCTGCTTTCAAAATTGGGTGCGAGTAGACAACATTCATGTGTTCGCCAAATTCATCCAGAGCATTTAGAAAACTTTAACCGACGATATAATGTTTCCTATTTAAAACAAAAAAAAGCCCCGACAAGATTACCCAAACAATCATATATGTCAGATTCTTCAATTTTTTCACCCACAACATTAGCAGTTGGCGGTGTTATAGGAGCAGGTGCCTTAATTGCTCTTGCCTCTGGAGGCGGTGGAGGAGGTGGCAGTGGATCTAGTGCAACTGATATTGGAAATGATGGTAATGTTTCTCAACCTCCGATTTCTGATCCAATAAATCCACCGAATATAACACCTGAAGATCCCTCCATTGATGATGTGGAAAATCAAAATCCTGTTGAGCCACCTGTTATTGAACCTGAAAATCCAACGACTCCGCCAGAGGAACCAATAGATGTTCCTTATAACTTATCGGCAAAAGATTTTCAAACAAGCGAATATTATCGTGGTAATTTTTTACAACATATCAATGCTGCAGAAGCTTATGCGAGTGTTTATAGTGCAACAAAATCAGCTGATGGAAAGATTAATATAAAAACAGATAATGTTGAAACGATAAAGGTTGCTGTTGTTGATACGGGTGTTTACAAGCATTCTGATTTACCTGAAATTTCTGGTGGGTATAATTTTGATTACGGCCCTTGCCAAAACTCTAGCCAAACACAATGTTGGGTTTATAAAGATAGTTTTTGGAGTAGTGGTATTGCATTTAGGGATGAAAATGGAAAAGAAACCATTATTTATGAGGGCACTGAAAGTGATTTTGAATATTATAAAAAACAATATGATAGCTCATATAGATGGGAAGATAATAAATTTGTTTATACGCCATTAAATGATACTCATGGAACACATGTTTCAGGCATTATTTCTGCGATAAAAAATGGAACAGGAATGCATGGTGTGGCTCAAAATGTTGAATTATTGCCAATTCGATATGATTTTAATAGTAATCTTATTGATCCAGTTAAAACTGCAGTTGATAATGGAGTTAAAGTTATTAATGCAAGTTTTGGTTCTGCCGCGGATGAGGATTATAATGCAGCAATGAAAACCTCTGTTTGGAAAACTGTAATAGGAAATAAGTTGAGTGGGTATGAATATTTGGCTCAAAAACAAACAGCATTGCTTGTAATGGCGGCTGGGAATGACTCAAATGATGAACCTTCAATAGATGCTGGGGCGGGGCTTCATGTTGATGGGCTTAAAGATGTAATGCTAACTGTTGTTGCAACAAAAACAAGTAATCCAACACAGCTTTCAAGTTATTCAAATAATTGTGGAAGCACATCATCTTATTGTTTGGCAGCCCCTGGTGGTGATAATGATTTGGGTGTGATTTCAACTGTTGACAACAATAATCTCGAAGCTTCTATGGGAACAAGTATGGCAACACCAGTTGTTTCTGGTTCGGCGGCCTTTTTGTGGGGCGCTTATCCAAATTTAAAAGCATCTGATGTGGCTTCAATTTTACTTGAAACAGCAACTGATATCGGAGCTGTTGGTGTTGATAATGTTTATGGACATGGTCTTTTAAATTTAAATGATGCTGTAAACAAACCTTTAGGAAAACCGGTTTTGGCAACAACAAATAGTATTAATGGTGAAAAAATTCAATTAACAGAATCCAAACTTCGTATCCCAGCATCATTAAGAACTCAAATTTTAAAAGCTTTACCTGCATCTGTTTCTGTGTTGGATAAATATGAACGCTCATTTCAAGTGCCTATAAAAAGTTTTGTTAAATCAGCTCTTCATAATCCAGCAACGTTTAGAAATAAATTAAAAAGATTTACTTCATTTGAAATGAAAAGACATGTTCATCCAACTCCGGGAATTTCTTTTGGATTTACAGAAACAACAAATCAAAAATCTGATTTTGGGGTAGGAGAATTAGATGTTTCATTTAATTTTGATAAGAACAACCTTCGTTTTTATTTTATAGAAGATACACATCATCTTTCTGAAAAAGGTAAAATGCCTAAAATTAATCCTTTTACAAAGATGAATAATGCATATGGCATTGAAGATCAGCTTAAAATTACCGATAAGTTAAAAGTGAAAGCGAATTTTGTTTCTGGCGAAAATGCTTTTTATGAAACAGATCTGGATAAAGATTACGCTTTTGATAAACAGGTTTTTGCATTTGACACAGAGCTTAATTATCAACCAATAAATGGTATTTCAATTGGTTTTTCAGCGGGTGCATTATATGAAAAGGATTCTCTTTTGGGTTTAAATGGGGGTGGTGCATTTGATGTTCAAAATTCGCAAACATATTATTTTGGTCTTTCAGCTGAATTAAACCCAATTCCAAATTTTTATCTTACTGGGGCTTATTATTTAGGTTTAACCCAAAAAGAAAAACAAACAGCTTTTTTAACTACCTCAAATTTGCATAGTGATGGTTTTTTTGTTAATGCCTATTATCAATTAAGTGATAGTGATTATTTAGGGCTTTCACTAACTTCTCCTTTAAGAATTAAGAAGGGTTATGCTGTTTTTGATTTGCCGACGGGCAGGGATTATTATTCTGATACGATTTATCGCGAAAGATATGTGTCTGAATTAAAGCCTGATGCTCGTGAATTAGATTATGCACTTTATTATGGTAAAAAAATAAATTCTCAAATGCAATTTAAAACACAAGGTGGTGTTCGTGTGCATCCAAATCATCAAAAGGATGCGAATAATGATTATCAATTCTTATTTGGCTTTGATTGGAAATTTAATTAATAAGTTTTATAAATGCATTATTTAGTTTTGTTTTAATAAAAAAACACCAGCAGTAAAGCCGGTGTTTTTTTGATGTTTATTGCTTTTTTATCTATTAAAAGCTTTTCTCCAAGCATCAATACCTCTGCCAAGTTCTCTAAAACCTTGTGCAGATGTTTTGAATGCATTTGCGTTTTCTCTATTTGCTCTTGCATATTCTCTTTCAACTTTAGCAGCATTTAATGCATCGTATTCTGCATATTGTGTTGTTCTTGATGTAAGTTGACCATTTGCATTATATGAGAAACTTGTTTGAGTCATTCCTTGGCGTGTTACCATATTATTTACACCCATTGGAGCAGAAGAGGCGCAAGAAGATAAAAAGACGCCTGTTGAACCAAGAGTTAAGGCTATGGCTGCGTTTTTGGCAACCTTTAACTTTCCTTTGACTTTGCCAACCAAACATCCAAAACCAGAAGCTGTTTGTGTGCTTAAAATTGGTTTTTCTTTTTTGTTTAAAGCTTTTTTTGCGTTAATTGAACCTTTAATTGTTTCAAAATTTGTCATGATATCCCTCCTTAAAAATCAATCATTATATATATGATACCAGACTTTTAATTTTTTGTCAACACTTTTTTTAATAAAAATTTACATAGCCTTTATTTCTTATAACAGAACGATATTGCCATCCGTATATAACGCTTGGATAAAAGCTATCTCTTTCAATATGAGTGCCGTTTTCACGGGACATATGGTCTAAAAAAGCATCTTCGCGTTGTGTAAACATGTGCTCGTTTCCGTTAGGCAGATATTTTCGAATGAGTTTTGGATTTTTTTCAACACGTAGAGCTGCTTGGATAATGTTTCTTGAAAAACAAAGCGTTGGACCTGATAAATTTGTGTTATTTTTATTAAGATGGGTTGTTGAAATATCTTCTGTTAAAATTAAACCATCGTGATAAGAGGAGGAAGAAAGTGTTTGTTTGTTTTGTGGCAGTTTATTTAAGTTTCGATTAACCTCTTCTAAATAATCAGGAGCATACCAATCATCATCATCAATTTTGCAAAAATAATCATATTTATTGATATCAAGATGTCTGATAGTGTCTAAAAGATTAGAAAGTTGTTTTCCATTCTTATCAAATCTAATAAAAACTTTTCCGGTATTTTTAAATTGATCAAACTCTCTTGAAAATGTTGAGGCAAATCCATAATTATTTGGGCTTCCTTTGATGGAAACGCTGATATCAAAGTTTTGATAAGATTGATTTAAAAGACGATAAATTTGTCCAGATAGAAATATCGGACGCTTAAAAGAAGAAATCATTAACAAATAGCGATAGTTTTTTTGGGTTAAGCTTTTTTGAATGGGTATAAAAAAGCTAATAGTGCAAATACAAACTAACAAAAAACAAAGGGATAGTTTTAATGTGTTTTTTTTCATTTTTTAACCGATTTAATAATGAGGTGGGCGTGTTTCTTCGGAAAGAGGTTTAATATTTCCTTCTTTTAATTGTTCGGATAGCATTTTAACTTGTTTAACTAATGAATCAATTATCTTATTCATGCGAATGCATTCATCATTAAGCTCATTAATGGTTTTTTCATGTTCTGTTAAAGTTATTTCTATTTGAATAAATTTTTCTTCTTGGGTATTCATTTTTATAAAACCTTTCTTTTTTTTATAGATGATAGTAACCATAATATAGAAAATAATCAACTCTTTTTCTTAAAAAACATTTGACAAATAAGATTTTTTTTGATAGTATACTTGCCGATTGGCTAAAAAGGCTACAGGCTGCCTTCAGGCTATTATTTAAAACATTTATTAGTAAAGGGAAATGAAAATGCCTAAATTGAAAACAAAAAGCGCTGTTAAAAAGCGTTTTTCCTTAACAGGAACAGGAAAAGTCAAAGGAACTCAATCCTTTAAACGTCATAACTTACTTTGTAAAACTTCTAAAATGAAAAGAAAAGCAAGAGGCTGCACAATTATGAGTGAAGCTGCTACAAAAGTCATTAAGAAATTTTTGATCGGATAAGGAGGTTTACAAATGGCTAGAGTTAAACGCGGCACGACAGTTCGTGCAAAACATAACAAAATTTTAAAAATGGCAAAAGGTTACCGTGGACGTAACTCCAAGGTATACACAGTTGCAAAACAAAAAGTTGAAAAAGGTTTGCAATATGCCTACCGTGACCGTCGCAAGAAAAAAACAGAAATCCGCCAATTGTGGATTGTCCGTATTAATGCGGCTGTTCGTGCAAACGGCATGGTTTATTCCCGCTTTATGAATGGCTTGGCAAAAGCTGGTATTGCTTTAGATCGTAAAATGTTGGCTGATATTGCTTTGAATGATTCAAAAGCATTTGCTTCATTGGTTGAAAAGGCAAAAGCTGCTTTATAATTAAAGTCATTTAAATATAAAAAAGGCGCTTCAAGATGAAGCGCTTTTTTTATTTGTTTGTTATAATAGAAAAAATTTTCAACTATTTTTTTTAAGAATCTTTGACTTTTTTGTATCTTTTAGTTATTAGTAAAAAAACGAATTTGGATTTTATTAACAGGATAACTTATGAAAAAAAGATTGTTGATTTTTTTATTTTGTATTTGTTTAGTTTTAAGTAGCTTTTTTGTTTTTTCTAAAAAAGAAAAAACTGAAGATTTTTATGTTGATATCAGAGGTTGGTCAGAATTTTTCAAATATTATCCTGAATCTAAAATCTTAAAGAGTGAAAATGGTAATTTTAAAGTTTTGAATAAAACAAAAAATTCATTTGTAATTAAAAATGAAAATGATATAGAGCTTTATTACAAAGTTCACTTTGCAGATGATGAGTATGAATTGTTATCAAAATCATATATGCATAATGAAAAAAACAAAAGTATTGCAGTTTTGACTTTTTCAATGGGTGAGAGTGATGAAAAATGGAAAGTTTTTTATGAAACCATGGAAAAACATTTCTTACCAAAGCATTCAAAGAAATATTTTGTTTTAACGGATAATAATAATCTTAAAGTTAGTAAAAATGTGTTGAAAATTGCTCAATATGATAAAAGAGAAGAAAGTTTGAATTTAAAAAAATTTCATGCTTTTGATAGAATAAAAAGTGTTTTAAAATCATTTGATTATATTTATTTTGCGGATATATCTTTTCTTCCAACAGTTGATATAAATGAAGAAATTCTTCCAACCAAAGGACAAGGAATTGTTTCGATGATTCATCCTTGTTTTTATGAGTGGAATGAAGAACAGTTTCCCTTTGAAAAAAATATTAAATCAGCTAGTTATGTTCCAACAGAAGAAAGAAAATTTTATATGACAAAATCTTTTTTTGGAGGAACTAAAGAATCCTTTTTTGAATTAGTTAAGACAATTAAAAATAATGTTGAGTTGGATTTGAAAAAAGATTTTGTTCCAAAATTAATGGATGAAAGTTTTTTAAATGCCTATCTGAATTCAAAGTCTAAAAGTTCCACAATGCCAATGATTGTAATGCCTGATGCTGTTGCATTTAAAGCGTCATGTATGCCATTAAAAGAAAGAGAGGTTGATGCGAATTTAGTATATATACGCAAAAATGGAGAAAAGAAACTTTATCATTATAATCCTGAATCAAAAACATTAAATGGGAAAGATCAGTCGCTTACTGTTTTAGGAAGAACAAAAAACACCATATCTATTGCATCTGAAGATGGGGTAAAAGTTTACCACCGATCTTATTATGCATTGGATGAATATGAACCATTGACTCAATCAAAAGTTTTAGATCGAACACCCAAAAAAATTGCGGTGATCACTTTTGTTTCGGGTGATGATTCTAAACAATGGAATGCTTTTTATCAATCTTCAAAAAAGAATTTTCTGCCGCATCATCATAAAAAGTATTTTGTGTTTACAGATACGAAGGATTTAAAAATAGATCATAAAATAGCTCAAAAAGTAGTTGTTCATGAAAATGATTTTGAACTAAAAAAACACCATATTATTCAAAAGATAAAAAAAGAATTAGATGCATTTGATTATGTTTATTTTATGGATGTGAACCTTTATGTGTTAACTAATCTTAATGAAGAGATTTTGCCAACTAAAGATCAAGAATTAGTTTATGCAATTCACCCTTGGCATTATCGTTGGGAAATGAATTTATTACCATATGAGCGAAATAAAACATCAAAAGCCTATATAAAAGAAGTTGATGGTAAATTTTATGTGCAAAATGTTTTTTATGGTGGAACAAAAAATGGTTTTATAAAATTATCTCAAACAATTCAAAATTGGGTTGATTCGGATATAAAAGAAAATGCGACTCCAAAATGGAAGGAAGAGAGTTATTTAAACAAATATTTGGTAAATATGCAAAATGATCAAAAAGATCCATTAATTTTAACGCCAGATTATATTTTCCCAGATACTGGATGTGCTCCTTCTGGTGAGTTTGAGGCTGTTAAAAAAATGATTTTGAAGAAGAAATAAAATTATTTGTGTTTAAAATATCATAAAAAAGGAATTTTATTTAGAGAATCTTTGACTTTTTTGTCTGTTTAAACTATAAATAAACAAACAAAAATGAAAGGATTTATAATGTTTCAAGGTTTAGCAGATAGATTATCAAAAGCGTTTGATAAATTAACAAAACGTGGGATTTTAACTCAAAGTTCAGTTGATGAAACAATGCGTGAAATTAAGATTGCATTGTTGGAGGCTGATGTTGCTTTACCTGTTGTTAAAACATTTATTCAAAAAGTAAAAGAAAAAGCAGTTGGAGAGCAGGTTATTAAGTCAATATCGCCAGCTCAAATGGTGGTTAAAATTGTTCATGATGAATTGGTTCAGTTGTTGGGAACTTCAACACCACTTAATTTAATTCAATATCAACAAAATGTTGTTTTAATGGTTGGTCTTCAAGGATCGGGTAAAACAACTTCTTCTGCAAAACTTGCCAAACGGTTAAAGAAAGAGGGTAAAAAAGTTTTACTTGCAAGTTTGGATACATATAGACCAGCCGCGCAAGAACAATTAAGCGAATTGGGTGAAAAAAATGATTTATCTGTTTTGCCAATTATAAAAAAAGAAAATCCAATTGAGATTACAAAAAGAGCTTTAAAAACAGCAAAAGAAGAGTTGTATGATGTTTTGATTTTAGATACGGCAGGACGCTTGCATATTGATGAAGAGATGATGCAGGAAGTTCAAAAGATCAGAGACTTATCAATGCCAAAAGAAACTCTTTTAGTTGTGGATTCTTTAATGGGGCAAGATGCTGTTACAGTTGCAAAAGAGTTTAATGAAAAAATTGGGATTACAGGTCTTGTTTTAACTAGAATTGATGGGGATGCAAGAGGGGGCGCCGCTCTTTCTATGCGAGAAATAACGGGTGTTCCAATTCAATATTTGGGGGTTGGGGAAAAAGCTGATGCTTTAGAAGTTTTTGATGCAAACAGAATTGCAGAACGCATTTTAGGTATGGGAGATGTTGTTGGGCTTGTTGAAACGGCCATGGAAAAGATTAATCAAGAAGAAGCAATGAACACTGCTGAACGAATGATGAGTGGGCGTTTTGATTTAAATGATATGCTTTCTCAAATGCGTCAAATTTCCAACATGGGGGATATTAAAGGCGTGATGAAGATGATTCCAGGTCTTAGCAAAATGCAAGATAAAATTGAAGCTGCTGGAATTGATAATAAGTTAATTTTGCGTCAACAAGCTATTATTCTTTCAATGACTGAAAAAGAACGCAAAAATCCAGATCTTTTAAAAGCTTCTAGAAAAATTCGAATCGCAAATGGAGCAGGAGTAAGTGTTAATGATGTGAACCGTTTGTTAAAACAATATGAGCAAATGGCAACAGTGATGAAAAAGATGAAAAAAATGAGCCCGTTTGGGATGATGGGAATGCTTAAAAAATTTGGAGGCATGTCTGCTTTAAAAGGAATGATGGGTGGTAATTCTATGCCTGATATGAGCGCGCTTCAAGGGATGATGGGTAAAAATGGTATGCCAAATATGAGTGAATTGCAAAGCATGATGAAAAATGGGCAAATGCCTGATATGAGCGAATTGGAAAAGATGTTAAAAGGAAAATAATTTTTTTATGGCTATCTTTAATTATTCGAATCAAACATTTGTGGCAACAGATTTGGCTGGTATTTTGGGGGCAAGACTCAATAAATCATGTTTTTCAAAAACAGATTCTAATAGATTGATTCAAGAACAAAAAGTTTCCCTATGGGATAATGGTTTTTCGAATGATGATGATTTGCTTTCTATGCAAATCAAAAATCCGGATGGTTCAAAAACAGCCGTTTTAAATACAAGTAAAAATTTAGGTTTGGCCCCTTTGTTGGATCAAAAAGTTTTACCAAAGGATTTAAATCAGCTATTAACGGATTCAAAAAATAAATTGAAACCAGGGTTAACGGTTTCATTCGGTGAATATCCAATGATGATTGCTGATAAAGAAACGTCTAAAAGATTAGATGAAATTGGCTTATTATATCCAACAGGAAAAACATATACATTTAACAAGATTGTTGCCCCTTATTATGAAGAAAGCAATCGAAATCATGTTGCAGGATGTATTTCAAATGGCAGGAATTTTTGGGGTTCTATGTCTCCAACTGCTCAGCTTTGGTATGAGCATGTTCCTGAGGTTATGTATCATGGTGAAAAATATGTTTGTGTAACGGCAAGATATGTGTTGGATCATGAGCTGCCAGATTATTGGAAAAAACGTGTTGATGTTGATAGAACAAGTGTTGGATATGAATTTCTTCTTTCAAATGGTTGCCCTGTTTTATTTAATCAGAATTATTGGGTTAAAGTTGATCAAGTGGAATGGAAAACAGGTGAGTTTGATTTAGCTCCAACCAAGGTTTTGTTGGGGGGAATGCCGTTGGGTAAATCTTATGATTATACAGCGCAATATACTAATGAGTTTATTGAAAAGAGTTTTTATAAAGATATTTTGCCATCGGATGCTAAAGAGGTTGCAAAAATTCAATTTAAAGATGAACTTAAAGATTTAATTAAAAAAAATAATGCTGAAAGCTCATCTGAATGGTCTTGGTGTGTAAAACAAGTAATTAAATCTTATAAAGATATTGCAACAAAAGAAGCAATTTATGTTTTAGCATATGCAAGTCAGCTTTTTGATTTGATTCAAAAAGGGTACTTTAATAAAGAAAGTTTGGATCAAGAATTAAAAACACCTTGTTTAAAAAAAATACCGAATGGTTGTTTGCTGTTTTTTAAAGATCTTTTTTCATTATCAAGACAAAATATTAAATATTAGAAATAAAATTATTCTCTTTCTTTGAATTTTGCAATAAAACAATCTGTTTTAGGATCGTATTTAGCTTCAAACCCATTCGATTTAAATTTTTCAATCCACCATTGTTGTCTTTTTATAAGACGAGGTTTGTTTGGTTTGGGATCTCGATATTCTGGACCACCTGCTTTTTCATCATCTTCAACGGTGTTATGAATTGCAATAACAAGGCCGGCAGATTTAAATTTTTGTAATGCCACATCAACTTCTTTTTCTGTTAAATAGGTGAGGGTGCCATTTAAAAAAACAATATCATGATGAATTGGTTTTTGATAGTTTATAATTGAAACTATTTCAATGTTTGGATGATTTGATCGAAAAACAGCAGGGTATTTTTTTATATCAATCCCCTGAACGCGCATATTCATGCTTTCAGCTTGTTTTAAAAGTTCTCCTGTTGCGCAACCACAATCAAAAAAAGAGGTTGGTTTTTTTCCTGTTTCATTTTCATAAATTTTTGCAATTTCTTTAACTGGTAATGTGCAAAACACCCAAAAACCATCCCATCTAAAAACGGGATAAGTATAACTATATTTTTGGTCGTAATAATGTTTTTTGCTCATTTTTTTTGATGTTTTTAATAATTTATTGTTTTATAAGGCTAGTATATCAAAAAAACTTAAAAAAGTCAATGTGTTAAAAAAAAGCCCCATTTAGAATGGGGCTAATTTGTATATGATTTTTTTTCTTATTTATTAGGAGCCATCATCATTCCCATTTGACGGCCTTCTAATTTTGGTTCAGATTCAACTTTACCAACGCCTTCTAAATCAGAAATAGCTCTTTTCAAAACTTCTGTTCCAAGGTCAACATAAGACATTTCTCTTCCACGGAAACGAAGTGTAAATTTAACCTTATTACCGCTTTCTAAAAAGCGTTTAGCAGCACGCATTTTAACTAAATAGTCATTTTCACCGATATTAGATGTGAATTTAATTTCTTTAACTTCAACGGTTTTTTGTTTTTTTCGAGCGTCCGCTTTTCTTTTTTGCATCTCGTATTTATATTTACCGAAATCTAAAATTTTGCATACTGGACATGAATCGTTTGGTGCAATTTCAATTAAATCTAAACCAGCTTCTTCTGCTTTTTTAAGCGCTTCTCTTGTGGATATAATTCCGATATTTTCACCAGTAGATAAAATTAATCGAACTTGCGGATTTGTAATTTGCTCATTGATTCTTGGATTATTCTTATCATCATTTTGAGCGTTTGACATATTCGGTTTAATACGAGCCTCCATTAATTGTTATTAAAAAATCCTTTATAATTTACACATTTTTTTAAAGACAAGCAAGTTTTTTTTTGTTATAGTAGCATTTATGAGGTATTTTTTAGTATTTTTATGCTTTTTATTTCAAGTTTTTACGTGTTTTGCGCAAGCAAGCACACCTTTATTAGAGTCTTCTGCATCTCTTTTAGATGAAGAACCTATTGCAGAACAGGGTCTTTTTACTGGACGAAAAGGATTGGGGGATTATCAAAAAACAAATATTGGAAAATTTCGTTTAATTTCTTGTAGTGGGGGAATACCAAAAAATCATTCTTTATTTTTGATGGTTGAGGGTTTGTTAGATGATGGTTGGGTTTTAGAAAAACCAACAATTCTTCCTTCAGATAATAAAGAAATTTTAAAAGAAGAAATTTTATATCCTATTTCAAGTTTAAGTGATCGAAAGTTTACAGGTTATAAAACAGAAGTTTATTTCCCACTTATTTATTTTTTAAAACAAGGAACTCAAGAATTTAATTTAAATAAAAAATTTTCTATCAAAGCTTGTAAAGAATCTGTTTGTCTTGAGGAGATGTTAGATTTATCTCTTTCACTTAAAAATGATTCAAAATACCCAACAGATATTTGTTCAAAAATGATGCGGCAATTTCAATTGGCTGTTAGACCGCCTAAAAATAAAGAAGTTGATGTATCTTGGAATGTTATTGATAAAAATCATGCTCAATTGATTGCAACATTTAATCAAGATGTATCTTTTTTGAATTTGCAGTCTCAAGAATTAGATGATTTTGAGGTTATTCAAAAAGATTTTAAGGATAATCAAGCATCATTACTTATTAAAATGGATACAGCCAAGATACCTGATTCATTTATGATTACTTTAATTTCTTCTGCTGGAATTTTTGAGACAGGTGTTTCTCCTCAACAAGGATCATATATATTTTTAAGCGAGGAATTAAATTGGTTAAATGCAGTTATATCAGGAATCTTGCTTTTCTTCCTTTCTCCTTTATTTTATTTGTTCTTATCATTGCCAGATCAAAAAGAGTCTCTTGTAAAAAACATTGGGCTTATTAAAAAATCTTTTGCATTTTTATTTTCATGCTTGGCTATTTTATTTTATTTTTATCCAGAATGCATTGTTTTTTTTGAGGTTTATGGCATTTTTATTGTTATTTCATTTTTAACACTTGCTTGGTTGTTATATCGACCAAAATTTAATGTTGGTATGGCTATTTTGCTTTTCTTTTTATTGCCAAAGCCTTATTTAAATGAAACACTTGTTTCATTTTCAAGTGTAAAAGGTTATATTTTTATTTTATTTGCAATATGGTTTTTTATTGCTTTATTACCATTTGAAATTTTTAAAAAATATCCTGCTTTATTTGGCGCATTAAGAAAGTTAAAACAATATCCTGTTTTAATTCGTGTGCCTCAAATCGTTTTGTTAATTTGGTTAATTGTTTCAGTTTTTGGCAATATTTCAATTAAAACAAATCCAGAAACAATCGACTCTTTAAGAAAAGAAAATCAACCGATGTATCTTTCAGTTGAACGAGGACTCTGTTTATCTTGTTTTCTAAATGAGCTATCATTTTCATATTATCTAAAACATTTTACTAGCTATAAAGAAAATGAAATTTTATTTTTACGATTAGATGCAACTAAGGAGCATTCAAAGAAATTTTTAAAAGAAAATAAATTAGCACTTAAAACACAAGGTCTTTTATTTGGAAAAAATCAAGTTTATCCTGAAAGAATTAAAGGTCTTGTTCCAATTGAAGAATGGTATTCTTTACTTAAAAAAGTGATGCCTCAAGAAAAAGAAAATTTTCCCTCTCTTTTTGATAACGAATAAAATTTTCTAGGATATTGAGAATAAATCTCTTTGTTCGCAAGCAAGTTTATCAACAAGTTCATTTTGCTCATGTCCTGCATGACCTTTAACCCATGTCCATTCAATTTCATGCTTTTGAAGCTCTGTATCTAATGCTTGCCAAAGTTCTTGATTTAAAACAGGTTTCTTGTCGGCTTTTTTCCAGTTGTTTTTTTTCCAGCCCCATATCCATTTGGTTGCCCCTTCTAAAACATATTTGCTATCTGTATAAATATGAACATGGCAACTCATTTTTAATTTTTTAAGGCCTTCGATAACGGCGGTTAATTCCATTTGATTATTTGTTGTTTCTTTTGCGCCACCAGAAAAGGTTTTTTGAATATCACCACAAACAAGAAGAATGCCCCAACCTCCAGGTCCTGGATTGCCTGAACACGCCCCATCTGTATATAAATCAACATGTTTCATATATGAAATCCTTTCATTTAGAAAAAAGGATATCATATTTAAAAATTTTTTGCTAGAGAAAAGACGAATGTTCTTTTTTGATTTTGATTTGACAAAGAAAAATCTAAAAGTTATGATTAAAAAAATATTTCGTTTTAGTTTGGGGGAACTATATGAAAAAAGGTTTTTTATTAATAAAAGCCGTCACGGTGGACATAAGTTTTTGCGTGGGCAAGAAAAAGATAAATCATAAAAAAAGCGCTGATATCAGCGCCTTTTTTATGAACGAACGTTTTGTTTTGATTTGTAACATAAAAGTCGTTGTTGACTTGAAAAACGGGGAAGGGCGCGGGCCAATTCCATCCGAACTTTACTAAACAAAACTTCATGTTGCCAAGAAGATAAATTTGGCTTTCCATTGTTTAAAAATTTACCATAAAGAGGAGCCATATTTTCGGCAAATTTAGATGTATTTTCTGCATTTGAAAGATATTCTAATAACCCAGCAACTTCTTCAATTGTGACAGGAGTGCTTTTCGCTAGATTAAGTTTCCAAAATCCTTCTTTCCCATTTTCTGTTGAAATATAATAATAATCATTATTCATTTTGGTGCAGATACCTACGTCATTTTCATTTGCGTCTTTAACAATAACTGGATGGATGGAATTATATTTATTTAATTCTTTTTCACGTTGACGCAATTTGCGTTGCATTTCTTTATCATTGTTATGAGCGCTTGCAAAAACTTTTTTGTTTTTAAGAGTTTCAATTGCTTGAGCAGGTTTTCTTTTAGAATATTCAGTTTCAAACTTAAATTGAATCATACGAACCATAGGTTTAAAAGAATCATCAATTTCTGTCATCACAATATTTAAAAGGTGACGAATTTCATGATTTTCCATTGGAACCTTTGCTGATTCTTTATTCACTTTTGATTTATAAAAAAACATATCATCAAGTTTTGATGAAAACACATAATAATATGAACTAGTAGCTCCAAAAATAATATTTTCTTTTGGATAGTAGTGTGGCATCATAGGTGTGATTTTTTCTTCTTGCATTCTTTTTCTCCGGTTGAATGAAAAGATTCTATCATATTTTTTCTTTTATGTCAATCTTTTTATATAATACATTGCTTTTTTAGACTTGACATTTTTTTTGTTGTTCTATAAAATGCGCAAAATCAAAAAACAGAAAGGAAAATAAAATGAAAAAAACAATGCTTAGTTTATTAAGCGTTGCTGTGGTGTTACCAACACTATCTGCAACTGAAAATTCTAAACAAGAACAAAAACCAGAAGAAAAACAACAACAAACATGGAATGAACGTTATAACGAAGCAATTGAAAAACAAATGCAAGAAAGAAGCAGGGCGTTCAATGAGGATAATATTCAAGCTAACCATGAAGAATTTATTGCTTTTATTTCTCGTCAACGTGAAAGAATAATGTCTCTTGTTGAAGAAAAAACAAAAACACGTTAATCAAACTAAAAAAGGTCAGTTTATCTGACCTTTTTTTATATCTGATGAGAAAAATAAATAATAAAATATATCTTGCGATAAAAAAGATGTTTTGCTATAAAAGGAAAAGGAGGGGATATGAAAAAAAGTATTTCAAAAAAGTTAATTATGGCTCCAATGCCTGTTTTAATCATTGCTACATATGATGAAAATGGGGCGCCAAATGCCATGAATGCAGCTTGGGGAATGCAGAGCGATTTTGATGCAATAACTATTTCATTAGCGCCACATAAAACAACAAAAAATTTAAAAATAAAAAAGGCATTCACTCTTTCTTTTGCAACAAAAGAAACGGTTGTTGAATCAGATTATTTTGGAATTGAAACGGGTGATCATGTTAATAAAATTGAAAAAGCAGGGTTTCATATTCAAAAATCAGAAAGAGTTGATGCGCCGATTATTATGGAATATCCATTAACCCTTGAATGCGAAATGATCGAATTGGCAGATGATGAAGGCGATTATCGGTTAACTGGTAAAGTTATTAATGTGTTGGCTGATGAAAATATGTTAGATGAAAATGGCGATCTTGATTTTGAAAAATTGCATCTGATTTCTTATGATAGTTCTTCAAAAGTTTATCGTGAAATTGGATCTGTTGTTGGCCATGCATTTCATGATGGTTTAAAAATTAAAAATAAATAAGGAGGTATCATGCAAAAAATATTTTATTACCCAATAAAAAAAATTGATCTTTGTTTTATTTGTTGGGTGTTAGAGTTTATTTTTATTTTATCAACAAAAATATGTTCACCTTTAATTTTAATCTTGTTTTTTTTAACGGGAACAGTATGGGGATATAAAACTCTTGTAAAACATTTGGCTGTTGAAATAACGGATGATTATGTGAAAATTGATCGATCAAATCCGCTTTATTTTAAAGATATTAAAGGAGCCGAAATAAAAGAAGTTCGTTTGTGCGGTAAGAATAAAAAAATTCTTTCTTTAATCCCTAAAAAAAATATTAAATATCAATATTCTTATTTGCAACAAAACAATGGTGATTTTGGACCATTTCCAATACCGTTGTATGGAATTTTAAGAAAAGAAGATGAAGATGAAATTGTTTCATTAATTGGTGAAAAAATAAAAATTAAAGGGAAATAACCTTTTAAAATTTAATAGATCAAAATAGTTTAAGAGAGTGAATTTTTAAGGTTCACTCTCTTTTATTTTTGTTAAATTCTTTTCTATTACACTAATAACTAAATCATTCATTGTTGATCCTTATATATAAGTCATTTTTGATTAAAAAGTGGAATCAATATTCACCATTCCAAAAGAAAACATTGTTGTCAAAATAGAATTTCCAAAGACCTTTGGGACAATCTGTAAAGGAAATGTCTTGTTTAAAGAAAATTCCTTTCGTGTCTTCAAAGGTTATGGTGGCTTTATTGTCTTCGCCAACGATAAGGTCAATAATGATAAAATCTTCATGCATTTGTTTATAGTGTCGAGAGATGCTGGCCACTATATCCAATAACCAATAAGCATCAGCCTTTTCGCAGAAAGTTTTTATCCCATCAGTGTAGTTAAATGTGTATTGTGGGATTTTATAGTAATTCTCCGTCCCATAGCAATAGGATATTATGTTTTCCAGTTCAGTTGATTTAATAACGGAATTTTGAGTTGTTGCAGACATTTAAAAATCCTTTCAGAATAGTATCATTTTGCTATCTGATAACTATCCTGTCGTACTTTTTCCCCTTCGTCTGCAAAAAAATGCAAATTTGTTAAATTATTTTTAATATAGGTAAAAATCCATCTTATTTTGATAGACTTAAAAGCATTTTTTTCTTTATAAACTTAAACCTCTTTTTTCTTTATTTTCTTGCTTTTTTTAAGATTTTAAACTAACATAAGATGTTAAACCAAAAAGGACTAAAAGATGAACAATACACAAAGACGAATTGAACAAGCACTCTCTTTAAGACAACCTCAAAAAGACAGTTTAGATATATTGGCTCAAATCCTTGAACGGATTGAATTAAAAAAGGATATCTCTGTCGAAGAGACATTGAAAGTTATTCAAGAAATTCATCCGTCTGTAAAAGATTTTGAAAGAATTTTCCCGTGTCTTTGTTTTGCAATTGCAACCGGTGTTGGTAAAACAAGATTGATGGGAGCAATGATTGCCTATATTCATGCTGAATACAAGGTTAAAAACTTTATGGTTTTAGCTCCAAACTTAACCATTTATAACAAATTAAAGCAGGATTTTACACCCAATACACTGAAATATGTCTTTCCAGGTTTAACAGAATATGTGGGAACACCTCAAATTATCACAGGTGATGATTATAACCAAGTGGGTGGTTTGTTTGATAATCCAAATGATGACAGATTACGAATTAACATCTTTAATATCTCAAAAATCAACTCTGACCAAGATTCTCGTGGAACACCAAGAGTTCGTAGAATGGCAGAATATTTGGGACAATCATACTTTGATTATTTGGCGGGATTAAAAGACCTTGTTCTGATTATGGACGAAGCCCATAGATACAGAGCCAGTGCTGGTATGGCTGCGATTAATGAGTTGCATCCAGTCTTGGGAATTGAATTAACGGCAACAGCCAAATCAACAGGAGCAAAGGGAAAAGCATTTA
Source organism: Alphaproteobacteria bacterium (assembly GCA_045614025.1). Lineage (GTDB taxonomy): Bacteria > Pseudomonadota > Alphaproteobacteria > CAAHEQ01 > UBA3637 > RGIG4140. The sequence goes on along the minus strand of JAZLCE010000013.1, from coordinate 19,914 downwards.
GAAATATTGCTTATGAATATAATCTTGCTCATGCAATTACAGATGGATATGTGAAGAAACCATCGGTTGTTGGTCGTTCTAACTTTGATAAAGAATTGTATGGTGCCAACTCGGTTGAATTAGAAAACCTTAAAATCGTTGATGCCATTAAAGTTCATGAAAGCATTAAGGCTGAATTACAAGTTTATGCAGACAACAAGAAAACAAAACTTGTCAAACCATTTATTATGATTGTGGCAGAAAATACAGGTCATGCAGAAGAAATTTTAGCCCGTATTGATAGTGATGATTTTGAAGAAGGACGATACAAAGGAAAAGTCATCATTGTCCATTCCAAGCAAAATGGTGAATTAAAAGATGAAATGGTTCAAAGACTTTTGGATATTGAAGATCCAAATGAACCAACAGAAATAGTTATTCATGTCAATATGCTTGGTGAAGGATGGGACGTTAATAACCTTTATACCATTGTGCCATTAAGAGCTGCAAATTCAAAGATTTTGGTTGAACAATCTATCGGCCGAGGTCTTCGCTTGCCTTTTGGGGAATTAACAGGCGATAAGATGATTGACCGTTTGCATGTGATTGCTCATGATAAGTTTAATGATATCATTTCGGCTGCTCGTGCAGGGGCTTATGAATTTCAACAAGAATATATTGATAACTCCGATGAAGGCTTAATTGGTAAGGTTGTTGTTGAAAATGAAAGCCGTTTGGATAAGTTAATTCAAGAAGGTAATGTTGTTGTTCAAAAAACAACACCAACACAAGAAAAATTACCTGTTTTTACCAATGAAGATAATAAACGAATTGCTGAAACTGTTCGGGAAGTTATTAACGAAACAAGCCGTTATGTGATGAGTTCTGCCGATTTAATCACAAAAGAAACACAAGAAAAAATGCAAGAAATGGTTGAAACTAGATTAAAAAACATTGCATTGGAAAAATCAGAACTTTCTTTGGAACCATTGGTTGATGTCAAAGAAACCCTGAAACGATATACAGAAAATTTCAGAAAATTGAGTATTGATACACCTCGTATTAAAATCTGGTATGAACAAGAAGGTGATTTTACCATTGAAGATTTTGATATTGACACATCTGATTTTAATGGATATAAACCAATCCCGCAAAAAATATTGATTGAAGAATTGATAAGCAAATCTGCCAGAGATGAATATAATGCTGAATTTGTAGATAGATATGAAAATATTACACATTATCTTTTAACCTTGTTAATTGATGAAATTTTAATTGACTATGATACAAATGCAGACCTTTTGAACAAACTGGTCAATCAAGTAATTGATTACATTACTTCATATTCTGGCAGTGAATTGAATACAAGAAAGATTTTGTTCTTTAATAACAAGGATATTGCCAAAAAGATTTATAAACAAATCAAAGACCATGTAAAGCAAGCCCCTGTAAAATTAAACATTCGGGTAGATAGTGGTTATGCAACCATTACAACGGCTTCTTATAAAATCACTGTCACAGAAGGGGCTGAAAGTGTGAATTATAAAGCACATATTCAAGACAAATCAAAAATTCGCAATATGGCTTTTGAAGGATTTAATAAATGCTTGTTTGCCAAACAAAAGTTTGATTCATGTACAGAAAAAGACCTTTGTGAGATTTTGGAAAGTGCTCCGGAAGTGTTAAAGTGGTTTAAAATCAATAATGACAGAGCAAGAGAAATCTTTGACATCAAATATCAAGATGTATCAACCCATGAAGTTAAAACATATCTGCCTGACTTTATCGTGGAAACAACAAAAGCCAAGTATATGATTGAAACAAAAGCCGAAAAAGACATTGATGACAAAACAGTTCAAGCCAAAAAGGATGCAGCTGTCAGATGGTGTGAAATTGCTACAAAGTTTGAACAAGAACACAATGGCAAGCCTTGGCATTATTTGTTGATACCTGACACAATGGTTGTTCTCAATCGCACATTTGATAAATTAGTAGCTGATTGTAAAGAGAGTTAGATATGAGTAACTGTTTGAATTTACATAGAAGATATAGCAATCAGTCGGTTACAGATTGTAACCAACTCGTGACAAATTATCACGGTTTGTTTAACTCTAACCATTTTGCTGATGTCGGCAAAATGGTTAACCCTATTAAAAATAAAGAGATTTATCGTTTTGCTAACATCAGCAAAACGTTCAGAGCGATAATTTTTAATTATGGCGAATCTGCCATAATTAAAACAGAGCAGAAGGATAATAAAAATGGATAAGAAACTAATAGTTAAATTAACAAGAGGATTTGAAGATGCATCTTTTGAATACGAAGGTGTTGAATGTTGGTCTGCTCGTGATTTGCAAACCTTGCTTGATTATACACAATGGAGAAACTTTGAAGGAGTTATTAATAAAGCAAAAGAAGCGTGTAAAAATGCTGGACAGCCAATTGAGGATCATTTTGCTGACGTCAGCAAAACGATCCAAATGCCCAAAACAGCTGAAAAAGATATTGATGATATACTTTTAACTCGTTATGCCTGCTATCTAATTGCTCAAAACGGAGATCCTCGTAAAGAAGTCATTGCCTTTGCTCAAACTTATTTTGCCGTTCAAACAAGAAAACAGGAAATTATTGAAGAACGTATTGCATTAGCTGAACGTTTGGATGCTAGAGATAAACTAACTGCAGCAGAAACAGAACTTTCTCAACTAATTTATGAACATGGAGGAAATGATAAAAGCTTTGCAATAATCAGAAGCAAAGGAGATGCAGCATTATTTGGTGGTTACTCAACTAAAATGTTAAAGAACAAAATGGGTATCCCTGAAAGTCGTCCTTTAGCAGATTTTTTGCCAACAATTACAATTAGAGCAAAAGACTTGGCTACAGAAATGACAAATTTTAATATTAAAAAAGATGATTTACAGGGAGAAAATCAAATAACAAAAGAACACGTTAGAAATAACCTAGATGTTCGTGCTTTACTTGGAAACAGAGGTATTATTCCTGAAGAATTGCCACCCGCAGAAGATATTAAAAAACTAGAACGTAGAGTTAATAAAAATGCAAAACAATTACCCAAGACAGGAAAGACTTTTGCAAAAATTGCTAAAAAGGATGAATAATGGATTTTGTTTGTGATATATGTAGTTGCATAGGAAATAGTTTTATCTTTGATAAAATATGGTGGAAAGATTATGGTATTCCTCTGATTGGAACTATTGGTGTTCCGTTTGTTGTTTGGTTATTAACACGCTATTATGGAGCAGATAAAGCTGAAGAACGCAAAGAAAAAAAAGAATTAAGAGATAATTTAAACTTGTTGTTATCGGTATTGTCAACAACATTTGATCCATTAATAGATTTAAAAAAACAATTCCAGAAATTACAAGAGGTTATTTCTTTGCCTGAAAAAGAAATAGATTCCTCTGAAAATTTTAAACTAATAGGTACACGTTTTTATTTAAATTTACCGATTTTGGATACCATTATTGTTGAAAAATATTCACCTTGTATAAAAGTAGAAGAAAATTATGTTATTGATATAATTAAAATAGTTCAAGGAAGTCACATTATTTCTGATTTGTTAAAAGAACGAAATCATCTCATAGAAGAATCTAGAAGTTGTGGTGATAATAAAAAGGATGCGATCAATTTAATAAAAGTTATAATTGAAGAACGCATGAATAATGAAAGAAGAATAATGTATTTTAATGAATTAATTTTAAAAATAAAAGAGTTGGTTGATAAAACAACATTACTTCCAAAAAAAATTAAAGGATTAGATCTAGAGATTCCTCCATACGAAGAGAATGCAAAAAAAGAATTTGAAAAAGCAAAACAAGAATTAGAAGAATACAATAGAAAAATATTGGAGAATAAGTAAATGATGCATTGTATTTTATCTTGTTTAACAGATTTTAATATCACATTCGAAGGCATCGTTAAAACGATAGAGTTAATATTGCTTTTGGCTGGATGTATTATTGCAGGTATGGGACTAAAAACTTGGAGACAACAAGTTATTGAACAACCTAAAATTGAATTGGCACGAGAAATTGTTGAAAGTTTTTATGATATTATTGATTTAATAAAATATATTCGCAGAAACTTTAGAAAACCTGGTGGAAGTCAATATATAAGAGATTACTTTAAGTTTCCTGATGCAACAGATTATCAATGTAGTCAGTTAGAAACAATATATGAATTAGAAAAAAATATTAATAGAATTGATAGATTTCAAGATTTGAAAAATAAAGCAAATGTAATCTTTGATAAATCTTTGGAAAAACATTTTTTAGGCATCATAAAAATCATTAACAGAATTGATTATAATACTCGCATTTTATATCAAACAAAGGAAGAAAAAAGAGATAAGTTATCCAGAGAATTAAAAAAATACAATATTGAACAATCTGAAGATGATGAAGTTAATTTACAAATGCAGAATATTTTGGCAGAAGTTGAAAAAACATTAAAACCATTTTACCAAGAAAAAACAAACATCTTTAAGAGATTAATATTATGGCTAATATTAAAATTAAAATCAAAAAAGAAGGACGTGGAAAATGACAAATAAATTGACGAGATTAGAATTAACATGGCCGGGGAAGGAAGATAGATTTAACCCAGAACCTCGTATTTTGTTAGAAGATAAAGAAAAGTCATTTTCTTATGAGGCTGATACAGCCCCGACGGGATTGTTTGAAGAACAAAAAGTCAAGCCAACTTATGACAATATGCTCATTCATGGGGATAATTTGTTGGCATTAAAGGCTTTGGAACAAGATTATACAGGTAAAATTAAATGTATATACATAGATCCACCATATAACACAGGTAATGCTTTTGAACATTATGATGATGGTTTAGAACATTCTATTTGGCTATCATTAATGCGTGATAGATTAGAGATTTTAAGACGTCTGTTATCAGAAGATGGTGTGATAATTATCCATATAGATGATAACGAACAAGCATATTTAAAAGTTTTAATGGATAGTATATTTGGACGTTCTTCCTTTGTAAATAATATAGTGGTACGAGATTCACATCCTTCAGGGTTAAAACTGTCAGCTAAAGAAAAAACAATTATAAAAACAAAATCTTATATGTTAGTATATAAAAAAGGTCCTGAAATAAAAATAAATCCTATATACCAAAAACGAGAATTGTGGGATACTCATTTTAATAGCTATGTTGATATTTCTAGTTTTCCATTAATAAAAAGGAGCCTAAAAGAAGTTTTAATTGAAAGAAAAATAATTGAAAAATCTGAAAAAATAGATGAATTTAGTTTAATGAATCCTAAATTTAAAGAATTTGTTTTTTCTAATCAAGACAAGATTTTTCAAAGTACCAAAGAAATACCTGATGAACCAAAAGAAAAAAGTTTAGCCAATCCTGATACAGTAGTAGAGTATATCGGTTCAGAACAAAGTCGGAATTTCGCATATAATGGACGAAGACTTTCTCCTTTATCCAAAAGTATTCAAGATATAGGTATAGATGGATCAGGTGAGCGATATTTCGCAAAATTACAATGTGATTTTTGGGATGATATAGATTTCAACAATTCTCAAAATGAAGGAGGGGTTGCTTTTGCTGCTTCTAAAAAACCAGAATATTTGATTGCCCGATTACTTACAATGTTCAGTAACAAAGGTGATATTATTCTTGATAGTTTCTTGGGGTCTGGAACAACTGCGGCTGTTGCACACAAAATGGGACGTAGATGGATTGGTATAGAAATGGGAGAGCATGCTTATACTCACTGTTTAAAAAGATTAAAATCAGTAATAAATGGAACAGATAAAAGTGGTATATCAAAAATTATTAACTGGACTTGTGGTGGTGGATTTAAATTCTATGAATTAGCATCCTCTTTAATCATCAAAGATTCTTTCGGTATGGATATTATTTCTCCCGAATATAATGCCGATATGCTTGCTGAAGCCATGTGTAAGGTTTTGGGATATCATTACAAACCCGATACAGAAAAGTATTGGAAACAAGGCTATTCATCTGAAAAGAGTTTTATCTATACCACAACAATGGGCTTACAAGAAACTTCTTTAGCCAAGATTGCCGAAGAAGTGGGGGATAATAACCTGTTAATCTGTTGCAAAGCCTTTATTGGAAACCCAAACAACTATCCGAACATAACGGTTAAAAAGATTCCAACAGCTATTTTATCCAAATGTGAATGGGGCCGTGCCGGATACCCTCTCAACCTCAAAGACTACACTCCAAAAGACGAAGATTTTGAATTTGATGAAGGAGAATAATAAGATATGGGAATACTTTCTGATAATTATAAAAACCATTCAGTTCATCAAGAAATAGAAACAATCTTAAAGTTTATAGAAGATTATAAGCAGAGAGAAAATTTAACAGATGCAAATAAAGATTCATTGGAAGCATATGAACAACTGTTGGTATATGCACAGTATGTTCTTAATAATTGTTTAACTCAAGTTGTTCCAACACAATTATTATCAAACTTACAAAGCAATATTTCTTCCTTGCAAAGTAACAATGTTTTAAATATTGAAACAACCTATAATATCTATTCGAATATTACTTCAGATCTTTCGAGAATTCCAGTTTATAAAGACAAAAATACTGTAAAAATAAGTGTTGGAAAAATCATTGAAAACTTTAATACAGAAAGAGATGATATAAAAAAATCTATTGCTGATGAAATAGATAGATTTAAGAAGAAGCAAGAAGATGAACTTAATAAATGGATAGAAGAAAAAGAGCGGTATGAAAAACAATTAGAAGAATTGAACACAGAAAATGCTTCTTTAAAAACTAAACTAGAAGATTTGACACAAAAAATAAAAGATGAACATATTAACTTAGAAGAAACAATATCTGATTTTAAATCAAATTATGAAGAAAATATAGAAACATTTAAAAATGAGTTTAAAGAAAATCAAAAAACAAATCAAGAAACTTTTGAAAAAGAAACAACAGAAATGAAAAGTGTTTTTGATGAGTTTCATAATTCAAATAAAACAGAAACAGATTCATTGTTAGAGTACATGATTAGCAAACAGAAAGATGTAGAAAGATTATGGGGAATTATTGGTAAAGCAACCGTATCTGGTAGCTCCCAAAGTTATGCAAATAGAGCTAAAAATTTTGCCCACACAATGATGGGGATTGCTTTATTTATCATGTTAGGAGTAATAATCTTTTTAGCGATAACCTTTTATAAAGACATCTCTTCTCCGAATTTTAACCCAATAAATTTATTATATAGAATACCTCTTGGCTTTACACTGTTTTTGCCAGCGTGGTATTGTGCAAGTATTGCAAACAAACAGCGCAATAGAGAGTTTCAATTACGTGATTTTGAAATTAAAACTGCAGGATTAGAACCATTTATGGAAAATATGAGAATGGTTAAGTGTAATAATTGTGATGATAAAGAACCATCTAACAAAAAGGATGAAACGAAACTAGAATTGGTAAAAGAAATATTTACTAAGGATTTAGATAAAAATAAAGTTGACGATAGAAATATTATAATTCCAAAAGAAATCGTAATGACAATACAATCATGTTTGGAAACTTGGAGTAAAATAAAAAAGAAAGGATAGAAAATATAAGTAAAGAATATAAAAAATTTGAAGAAAGCGAGAGGTAGATGAAAAAGTTTAATCCAAACATAAAACAAGAATGGATCGGAGATTTTTATTTAGAAGAAAATGAAGATGTTAAGTTTTCAGGTGCTTTGATTTATACTCCTGATGATGGACTGAAACTTCATTTATCGTGGAATATGTTTTCAAAAGAACGAGAAATTATATTAGCGACAAATAATTTAGTTTTTAGGGGGGATGTTACACAAGTTGGAAATGTAACTATTTTAGGTACAATTCTTATTGGTAGTTATATGAATTTCAATATTTCATCCAAAGCAACTTTTTCTGTAAATTGTGTCATTTTTGGATGTTATTTTGATAAAAATGAACCTTTGATCTCTGAGATAAGTTTTTCCCTTCCTTGTTTGAAAGCATTTTGTTCTTCAAACACTGATTTACAAATATATAATTCTCTACCATTATTGGAAGCAAGGAATGATGAATATGAAATTCAAATCAAAAATTGCCCTCAAAAACACTATCCTTTATTTTCAATGTTAAGTATTGCGAAACATATTGACATTGAACAGAATGTATTAGATTACTTACAACAAAAACAAATATTAATATCTGATTACAATCCATATTTTTTATTAAAATTTAATAAAGAAAAATCATTTTATGAAGTCTTAGATATAAAAAATCAAATAGCAAAACTTTTTTCTGTTTTGGTGGTTGATGGACAAGAAGCATTAGATTTACAGATAAAAATAAAACAATCTAATTATTCTGTTTTTTTATCACCAGCTGTAAAGAAAAATATTAAAGAATATAAACAGTGTGAATTGCCTGTTTATTTAAAAGATGTAACATCATCTTTTGGGAGTATTTTAGAATTATGGTTAAAAATGACAAAAGATGAATTTAATATCCTAAATATTATTCTAACAGACAAACTCTATAATAGAGCAGATGTTGGATATCAATCAATAATGAATTATAGATCTTTTGTTGAAGATTGGCAAACGAAATATGGATATGATAAAAATAAAGGACAACATTTGCAGAATTTCTTTGAAGAAAATTTATCAAAAATAGATGATATGATTTATGACTGGTTACTAAAGATTTTTCCAAACATTAAAAGTAAAAAATATTTCGGTGATAAATTACTTGAAATTAGAGATTGCCTTGGTCATATAAAAACTAAAGAAAGAAACGCAGATAAATATACTAACAATAAAGATATATTAGAAAATGAAATAAAAATTAAGAATTTGTGTGAAGTTTTATTTTTATTATTCATTAGAACCATACATAGGAAGTTTGGAATTATACATAATCAACATCAATTAATTAGTTTGTATAGAAAAGGTAGATTCTGGCAAAATGTTTTTAAATAACACTTACCCAACACTCCACGATAAATCAAACACATCCTCAACAGAATGAACAAGTTTAAGGCTTCTTTTCTTGCCGCCGATTAAACGATTACATTTCTTTTCAAGTTCTCGTTCTGTATCAAATGTATTGAATTCGTTGGCATTCATTTGAGTTTCTAACTCTTTGATTTCGGCTTTTAATCTTAATTTCGCCTCAAAATTCTTTTCCATCTTAAATTGTCTTTTAAGACTACTAATCTTGTTTTTTGCTTTTTCACCTTTTAAATGGATGGCTTGCTTTTCATCAATTAACCAACGATTGAGTTTATCAACTTCTTCTTTTAAAATCATATCTATTCGTTTTTGTTGTGATTTTTCATATTTTTTGATGTTTTGTTCTTGAACTTGGCTCAAATAATCTTTGTATCCTATACTTGAACTTTCTTGAATTTCTTTGATATTATCAAAAATCTCTGAAGTAGGAATTTTTAACAAACCACCTGTTTCGCCAATTACAGTTGCAATTAACTGATATTTAATCTCTGGAGTTTGCATTTTATATAAAGAGAGTTTTAATCTGCCCTTTTGACCAAAGGAAAGGTTTTCTGTTGGATTTAATACTAAATGCACATTGTTTTGAGTGCAATCTAAGGCTTCTTCTAAAATCTTTTTACCATAGACTGTATCTGGGTTATATGGATTTGCTCTGTATTTTAATGCTTTTCTTTCCCTTGGCAACAGCATGTGAAGAGGAAATTCTTGTTCTCGGTTATTAAAATTTAATGCAAAATTAAAGTTGCAACCATAGTTTATATCCAAATTAACTTTATCAAATACTTGGTCTTCATAAGGTCCAAATTGTTTGGAATCTTCATTGATAAACATATCAGGATGGTTTTTCTTTAACATAATAACTGTTAAATCCCAAAAGATTTTCTTTCGTCTTTCCAGATAATCCTCAACTTGTTGTTGGCGAAGATGAAGTTTTTCTTGTGTTGTAGGGGTTAAGTTCTCTAATACCAGTTGTTTTGCTTCTTCAAGTTTTTCTTCTCTTTGAACACCTAGTCTTTCTTGTAATTCATCAAAAGCACGATTGATTTCTTCTGTTGTTCGGCAAAGTTCAAAAATGGAAGCAACAGCTTTTTCAAAGTCCATTCCATCCGATAATGTTCCCAAAATTTCATCACTTGCCCCAAAAACACCATCAAACAACTTAAATTTGTGTTGCAAAATATCATAAAGTCTAACATCTGCAACATTTTTCTTGTTAATAAAGTTAATAATAACCACATCAGACTTTTGACCATACCGATGAACACGACCAATTCGTTGTTCCACTCTTTGAGGATTCCAAGGCAAGTCATAATTGACCAAAAGGGAACAAAACTGTAAGTTCAAACCTTCTGCAGCAGCCTCTGTTGCAATCATAATCTCGGCATTTTCTTTAAAAGCATTTACAAGTGCTTTTTTCATGTCATTTGTTCTGGAACCTGTTAAATCTGATGAATGATTTTCTATAAAATCACTGTATATTTGATTGCATAGTGGAGAATTATTTTGCCCATTAAATGTTACAATTTTATCTTTAAAACCATTCTTTGATAGGTAATTAAACAGATAATTCAATGTTCTGTTGCTTTCTGTAAAGATAATAGCCTTTCTTTGCCCACCTTTGGCTTGTATCTTATCAAATCCTTGATTAAGGGCTTCAATCAATTTTTCAGTCTTTCCATCAACCTTTATTTTTTTTGCCTTATTGATCAAGTGTTGTAAATAAACCTTTTCAGAAGCAATATCTTGTTGGATTACTGTAATCTTTTTTGATGGCTTTCTAATTGCATCATAATTATCTAACACATCCCGATATTCTCTTAAAATATCATCATCTTTAAAGAATGAAGTTAAATCATCATATGTTCCATGAGTTCTTTCAATCAGAGTTAATCTGTCCATCAATCCTTCGAGTGTTCCTAACACAGCGGAAGTTGAAGAACTCATCAACTTTCTTATCATTAAAACAATCAGAGTTCTAACTCGGGAAGTAATGGCAATTTGTGAAACATCTTGAATATATTTAGATACTTCATGATACAATTTTTCCTCAGCAGTAGTAGGATTAAAAGCAACCGTCATGGCTTCACGATTGGTATATTTAATGTATTCTAATACATCTTTTCTGAGTGTTCTATGCAATACACATTGCAATCTTTTTTTGAGTTCTTGATGTCTTTGTTCGCTATACAGATAATTTTCCATAAAGGAATATTCATTGCCTAAAATGCTTGTATCAATAATGCTTACAAGAGAGAAAATATCCATCAAAGTATTTTGAATAGGTGTTGCTGTTAATAATAATTTCTTTTTATTCTTAAATGTTTGATTGATACATTCTGCTATTTGTGTCTTACCAGTATAGAAATTTCTTAATTTATGGGCTTCATCAATGACGACTAAATGCCATTCCTTGTCTTTCATTTGTTTTTTTAATTGAAGGACACAATTATATGAACAAATAGAAATTCCTTTAAAATCAAATAGGTTCTTTTCTTCTTTTAAAGCAGATTGATATAATTTAGAATCTATAATTTGAGCAGGTAAATCAAACTTATCTTGCATTTCAACCTGCCATTGAGCACAAAGACTTGCTGGTGCAACAACAATTATAGATGTCCAACCTCGTGAAAAGTATTCAGAAATCACAAGTCCTGCTTCAATTGTCTTACCAAGACCGACTTCATCAGCCAAAATAACACCTTGCGATACAGGAGAGTTCAAAACAAATAAGGCTGCTTCAATCTGATGAGGATTTAAATCAATCTTTGAAGTTTCTAATGAACCAGATAAGTTTGCAATATCTGATTGATTGGAAGATGAAAGCACTTCCAATGCCCAATATTTTGCTTTGATTTCTTCTGCATTTAACATATAGGAAGTTTAATCCAATTGGTTATATTTTTCAAGCATGAATACTTATTTACATTAAAATTGTTTTGTTGATTAGTTTTTTCCTTACTTAAAAAAGTTTTCTCCGAACTTTTTATAGTTTTCTGTGAACTTTCTGGGTAGTAATGTTCAACTTCCCCCAAAAGCAAAGACCCCACACAAAACCACTTGCCACCCCCGAGCAGTTGCTTTCCCCATTTATATTTGATCTGATCTAATGGTCTCAGGCAGTTGGATTTATTAGTTTAATACCTAATTACTTTACTTAATGTAATATGGGTTTAGTTGTTTAATCCAATGACTATCCCATCAGATTACTCCCATTATCTTATCCATTATCCAAAGAATTAAAGGAGTTTAAGAAAATGATACGAACAAGTTTTTATTTCAAAGATCCAAAATCAATTATTTAATCAAAAGACTCTGTGAAAGCAGAGTTTTTTTGTATTCATTCCATTATTTAATCATATTATTTTACTTGACATAAAATTGTATTTTTTCTACCTTTTATAGGTATTAACCCATATGGAGACTCCTAAAAATGTTAGATGTTTTTGATAAGGCAAAGAAAGAATATCTTTCTATAAGCAATGATTTAAAAGAAGATTTATCGAATGGTTATGTAGATTTTAAATCAAAATATAGTCCCGAGTTATTAAAAACATTAGAAGGAGAAGAACTATTAGACAAGTTGTTTTTAGGTAAAGGTGATACCGATAATTTATGCTACTACTTAGAAAGGGATAAAAAAAGCAGACCTTATGGTGGTATCGGTGGAGGAAATGCAGCAAAATTTGGTTTGTATTATTCAAAAGAACTACATTCTTGGGTTAAGGGAAAAGGAAAATCTCTTCAAACTTTATCGATTGATGAAGCGATTGAAGAAGGAACAAAGATTAGAGATACAATTGTAAATGCTTGCAACTACATTGCAAACACTGAATTAAAATCCATTGAAGACTATCAAAAACTTGATGAATTAAACATAAAAAATGCTTGGATTAGAAAATATTTACATATGGTCTTTCCAGATATCTTTCCTGCTTGGTATTCAGTACAAATGTTGGATGCTATAATTCAACACTATGGGGAAGAACCAAAAGAAGATTTATATGCCAAAATTGCCCAAGTTGTTTTTATTGCAAGAAAATGTGAAATCCCTTTGATTTTATTTGCTAAACTTAAAACAAATATGGATATTGTTGAAGCAACAAAAGAGATTGAAGAAAACGTAATGGAAAATAGTAATGTTCGCTATTGGGTTTGTGCTCCTGGAACAAAAGCCGAAAAATGGGAAGAATGTTATCAGAAGGGAATTTTAGTTTTAGGTTGGGATGATGTAGGTGATTATAGAAAATTCAAAAATAGAGATGAAATAGAAACAGAAATCAGAAACAACGGTAAGACACAAAAACCAAATAATGATACATTAGCAATATGGTCTTTTTGTAATGTTATGAAAGAAGGAGATGTTGTTTTTGTAAAAAATGGTAGGAAAAAGATTATTGGACGAGGTGTAATAAAATCTGATTATATACACGACACTAATCGAAGTGAGTACCAAAACATCAGAAAAGTTGAATGGATATCTGGCGATTGGGAACTGGATGAAAAATGGGGAAATGCTCCATTACCCTTTAAAACATTAACAGAAATTACAAAATATAATGATTTGGTTAATTATCTCAATAAATTAGTGCATGCTGAAAATATAGATGATGTACCAACGTCTGATGCGGTTTCATATGCTAAAAATAATTTTTTAAACGAAGTGTTCGTTTCAGATAAAGAGTATGACACCCTAAAAAATTTGTTGATGTATAAACAAAATATAATATTACAAGGAGCTCCTGGTGTTGGTAAAACATTTATGGCCAAACGCCTTGCATACTCTATTATCGGTTCCAAACAAAATAATTTTGTTGAATGTATTCAATTTCACCAAAGTTATAGTTATGAAGATTTTATTATGGGATATAAACCAACAAATAATGGTTTTGAATTAAAAACAGGTGTTTTTTACAATTTTTGTAAAAAGGCTGAGAAAGATCCTGACCACAAATATTTCTTTATCATTGATGAAATTAATCGTGGTAATCTAAGTAAGATATTTGGTGAATTGTTAATGCTTATTGAAAAAGATAAGAGAGGCCCCGAATATGCTATTAAATTAGCATACAGTGATGAAAAATTTTATGTCCCAGAAAATTTATTCATTATTGGTATGATGAACACAGCAGATAGAAGTTTGGCCATTATGGATTATGCATTACGCCGTAGATTTTCATTCTATAATGTAGAACCTTCTTTCAATACGACAGGCTTTGCTAATCATATTAAGGAAAATGGTATTTCAGACGACTTATCTAAACAAATAATAGATAAATTTACAGGATTGAACAATTATATCGCAGATGAAGGAATATCAAACTTAGGGAAAGGTTTTTGCATCGGCCATAGTTATTTTTGTAATAAACTCAATGACGGTCAATCTGAAAAAGATTGGTATAACAGCATATTACATTTTGAAATTAGTGAATTATTGAATGAATATTGGTGGGATGACAAACAAAAAGCAGAAGATTGGATTAATAAGTTACAAATAGATTAACCATGAAAAAAGACCCAATACCTATACAGAATTTATTTTACATGCTTTGCTATGCATGGAATGTTCTTTCAATTAAAGATGCTATAAGCGTGTCATCTGAAAAGATTACAAATTCATATAATTTGCTTGGAAGAGTTTTCTCCTATGGTGTTGGTAAGTTAATCCGGCAGGGTTTTTATAGATCATATATAACAAATGAAGATGAATTATCTGTTTTAAAAGGTAAAGTTCTGATTTCAAGTACAATCAATAATGCTTCTTTAATCAAAAAAAAGATTTATTGTGAATTTGATGAATTTACTTCAAATAACCTTTTAAATCAGATTATTAAATATACATTAAATGCTTTAATCAAAAACAATGCTATTGATGCTAACATAAAAAATGATTTAAAAAAGCAAATTATCTATTTCAATCACATAGATGAATCAAAACCAGATAAACATAATTTACAAAAATTAAAATTTAATAAGAATAATTTCATATATAAGTTATTGATATCTATTGCAACAATCTTATACAACAATACTTGTGTTAATGAAAATGATGGAAAAACATTGTTTAATGATTTTTACCGAGAAGAACAAATGCAAAGAGTATATGAACTATTTTTATTAAATTTCTATGCTCTGCATTTAGATAAAAAAACTTATCGGGTTCATGCTCCTAAAATAAACTGGAATATTGATGATGATGCTTTTGAACAATGGAATGACATATTTGATGTTGAAGAAAAAATAACAGATCGAAGAACCGATATTGTAATTGAAAATAAGACGCAAAAGATTCAATTAATTATTGATGCTAAGTATTATAAAGATGCATTAGTCACTGCATATCAAAATGAAGGTATAGAAACATATAGAACAGGACATATAAATCAAGTAAGAGGATATGTTTTAGATAGTGCTTTTGAAGGTATTAAATATGGTTCTTTGATGTATCCGACAGTTTATAATGATAAACTTGAAAAAGGAAAAGTTTTGCCTATAAAGGATGCTCATATAGTAATGAAAACCATTAATTTAAATCAAGATTGGCAAAAGATAGAAACAGATTTGCTTAATTTTGTTAAAAAAATTATTAAATAGAACTTTTTATATTCATTCCAGTATTTAATCATTGAGCAAATAAATACCAAGTGGAGAACAACCGTTGCTCCGGTTGTTCGAACGAAGGTATCAATGAACCTTCATGAGCAATATGAAATACCTTTTATAAATTGCGAGTGTTAGGTGGAATTGGAAATATAAATTAACCAAAGGAATGAATATGACAACAGCAATAGAAAAATTAGATGAACTATTAGAAAAAGTAAGGGCTCAACTTATTGAAAAGAAAGGCTTAAAAGAAGAACCAATAGAGCAACCTGAACCCACAGAAGAACAAACCGAATCCTCAGAAGAACTCCCACAACATCCTGATACAGATTATTTAATCAAGGTCTTTAATCACTTAAAGGATTTGGGATATATTAATACTCAATATGAGTTTTCTGAACAATTTTTAAACAAGAACAAGTATTATTATGGAATGATACTGTCAGAACACAGACATCCATCCATAGATGCATTACATTCTTTAATCAAATCAATCAGTGAACTCTGCGAAGCAGAAACTAACCATCAAAGACTTGACGATTTATATGAAGAAGGGCATACTTTAATTACAAAACGGTTATTAAAGAACTATTAAAAGGATTTAAAATGAATCAAAACAATGATGAATACATTTATGATGATTTTGTGTTTAAGAAATTAACTTCCAATAATTTGGATGAAATAAAACCCGAAGACATTTGTATCTATGCTACAGCAATGCCAGGAGCAATGGGCTGGGGTGGAGCGACTCAAATCATGACCAAAGACAAGCGATATATGAGCACATTGGAAAGTCTTGATAATGAAAAAGACATTGAAAAGATTTTATCCATAGACCAGTCTTATGAAGAAATCCTTTCAGGTAAAGAAGATTATATGAAAAATTGGGTTTATTATCCAATGGGAATGGGTAATTCTTTGTTTGTAAGAAAGGATTACAACAAACCCTTTGAAGAAGAATTAAAGAAACGAGACGTTCAAGGTATGGCAGAACTTTATGGTTGTTGGGTAGAAGTTGCTGATAACGTCATTAAAGAAAAGATTTTGCTTGAATAAAAAAACTAGGTAAGATGTTCAAGACTCCCACTGAAGGAAGCATCTTACCTAGCAATTTTATTGTATCAAAACTTAGTAATAATGTCAATAAGTTGGTATTTGAATGTTTGTGAAGAAAGCGAGTGCTGCAAGATTCTGCAGCCCACTCGCTTTCTTTATTTATTATACCATAACTCGATATCAAAGTAAAGTTGATTAACAAAGACAATAAGATTTAACATTGGAATCGCATTCGTTTAAGACATCTAACCAAAAATTTTGAAAATTCGTTAAATGTCTTAAGGTTCGAGGGTGTTCGAGAAATCCAATCGGGTAAAAATCATCAATGTCCGATAAATCCGTTCGGGCAAAATGGTATAAAAGTCTTACAAATAGAGTAGGGGTAAAGTGTCTTAATCGGGCAAAGTGACGTGTAACTGTGACGGGAAGCAGAAATTACTGAAAAATAGGTATAAAAAAACCTCTTAAAGCCAAAAGCTTAAGAGGTAAATGGTGGAGATAAGGAGGGTCGAACTCCTGACCTCTGCAATGCCATTGCAGCGCTCTACCAACTGAGCTATATCCCCAACGGATGAAGATAATATATCCTCTTTTTTTTATAAATGCAATAAAAAAATGCATAAAAGTTAAAAATTATTCATATGTATGGTAAATACCATCAAAATGAGCTTTGGCAATTTCAATTGTTGTGTGTGATCCAATTCTGAATTTTTTACGAGTTTCAGGAATTTTTGCTTCATTTCCAGATTGAATAAATCCTGTATAATGGGAGTCTTTATTTTGCATTTCAACGAAATATGCTCTTGTTTCTCTATCGCAAGATTGAAGAGTGTAAGTATTTGTTACTTGTAATGAATTATGAGGTTTATTGTGATTACAGGCGGATAAAGTGATAACAGATCCTAGGGCCAATAATTTAAAAAGTGTGTTATTCATAAGTTCCTCTCTTTAATTTTTATTTGAGCGAAGCTATCCGAAAAAGAGGTAAAAGTCAACAAAAAAGCCCTTTTTTTGAGAACTTCTTGTTTTTTATCTCTAATTAGAGTATACTCTTATTTATGAAAGTTACAATAGATAATTTTTTAGGTGGAAAAATTCAATTAAAACAGTCTGTGTCTGGATATCGGGCAACATCAGATTCTGTTTTGCTGGCATCTGCGGTTTTGGCAAAAGATGGACAATCTGTTTTAGATGTTGGTTGTGCTGGCGGAATAGTTTCATTTTGTTTGGATGCTAGAATTGAAAATTTAAAAATAACAGGTGTTGATATTCAAGAAGATTTAATAGCTCTTGCAAAAGAAAATAATGAACTTAACAAAACTAATATTGAATTTTTGCATATTGATCTTTTTAAAAAATCAGATTTGTTAAAGGGAAAGCAATTTGATCATGTTGTAACGAATCCACCATTTTATGCAAATGGGCAAGGACGGGTTAATGAAGAGCAAAATATGGCTTTTCACGAATCTGAAAATATAGATAAGTGGATTCGCGCTTGTGCAAAATTTGTGAAAGCAAAAGGATCGTTAACGTTAATTCATCGAACGGATGCTCTGCCAGATATTTTATCGGCTCTTAAAAAAACAGCACTGGGTGGTATTCAGGTTATTCCTTTAGTTAAAGATAAAAATTCGTTGTCAAAAAGAGTGATTGTTCGGGCATTTTTGGGATCGAAAAAACCATTTGAACTTAAGAAAGAATTTGTGTTGCATTCCGAAAATCGGAATGGTTATTTGTCTGAAGCTGAAGAAATTTTGCGTTTTGGTAAATCAATGGATGAATATTTATAAGATAAAAAAGAAATTTTAGTTCTTTTTTCTTGACAATTAAAATAATTTTTTGTATAAGCATAAACCATGGTCCTGTAGCTCAGCTGGATAGAGCAACAGCCTTCTAAGCTGTGGGTCGGGCGTTCGAATCGCTCCAGGATCGCCATTAAAAAAAGGTTAGCCGTTGGCTGGCCTTTTTTTTATATTTAAAATATTAAGATAATAAGAATATAGTAGTGATTTTTAAATTCAAAATTTTAATTGCCTTGACATTAATTATTAAATTATCTAATTTGAATATGTGGTATATAAATGTGGAGACTTAAAAATGACAAAACAAGTAACTGAACAAATGATTCGGGAAGCCGCATATTTCTTATGGGAAAAAGCTGGTTGCCCTGATGGAACGGGTGAAGAATTTTGGTTGCAAGCCCATGTTCAATTTTTTGGAGAGCCAGAAACTTCTAAAAAAGCAACATGCAAAAAAGCGGCTTGTAAAACAACCAAAAAGAAAACTTGTTCTAAAAAATAATTAAAAGCGGCAAGGATGTGTCCTGCCGCTTTTTTTATTATAATATATGTTTTTTAAGGAAAATGCGAGTCGAGAGCATGGCGAACGAATCGCAAGGTATTTCTTGTATGTTAACGAATCGTAAATGACTTGTTTCCCCTTCTTGCTCTTTTAAAATAGAATCTTTTTTCATTGTAGCTGTAAAATAAAAGTCTAATGGGGCTTGTTCCATATTACTATATATATAAGAATTTGGTATGTTATCAATAAGTTTTAAGTTTTCAATATCGATTCCGGTTTCTTCTTTAACTTCTCTAGTTGCAGCATCTTCAATCGATTCACCAATATCAACGAATCCGCCTGGAAGCCCGAGAAGGCCTTTTCCTGGATCTCTTTCTCTTTGTAAACAAAGGATTTTTCCCGATTCGTTGTAAACAAGAACGGCAACGCCAATAATGGGGTTTTTAAAGTATTCAAAACCGCAATCAGAGCATTTTTTTGAGTAATCGGAGTTAATTTTGAAGTTTTTTGACCCACACTTTGGGCAAAAATTGAAAATTTGAAGTGGATGCATGTTAAAAATCCTTAGTTTTTGCATTATATTACTATATTATATATAAAGAAGATATTCTGTTGATAAAAATATTGCAAATCATTTTCTTTTATTGTATATATAAATATGCCTTTTTAATAAAGCAATTTAAAGTTTTTTTGAATAAAACACTAAAAAATGCTTAAAAATCAACATAATTTAAAAAAGATGAAAAAAAATTAAAAAAGGTGTTGACAAGTTGTTTTTATTTTGTTATATTTGCAACTACCGCGACGGGGAAATGGTTAACGAAAAGTTAACAAAGAACTGAAGCGAAAAGATGTTGAACAGAGTGTGAATAAGAAGAAAGAACAGATGCACGGACGGTTGTTCTAGAAACGAAATAGACGAGCGTCAAGTGCATGACTATAAAGACGAG
>JAZLCE010000012.1:0-41263 GCA_045614025.1 Alphaproteobacteria bacterium | reverse complement strand
AATCAAGAAAATATCACTCGAGAACAACCTGAAACCAATACTCAGCCGTCTTTAAATGCAAAAGAAAGATAGTTTTTTATTTTAAAAGAATTATAGGTTACAAAAAGATGATGAATTTGATTCAACAAGAAGTTAAAGAATTGATGAACCAAGCGCCTGGGCATGGGTTTGATCATGTTGAACGCGTGTATCATTTGGCAATGCAACTGGCAAAAAAAGAAGAGGCAGATCAAGAAATTGTGATGTTGGCTTCTCTTTTGCATGATGTGGATGATTATAAATTTGTTGGAATTGAAAATTCAAAAAAGCTTTTAAATGCCAAAAAAATCATGCAAAAGGCGGGTGTTTTGCCTATTCAACAAGAAAAGGTGTGTGATATCATCTTAAACATGGGGTATAGCAATGTTTTAAAAGGAATTCGCCCCAAAAGCAAGGAAGGGGTAATTGTTTCAGATGCTGATATGTTGGACGCCATGGGGGCAGTGGCTATTGTTCGAACAATTGAATATGCTTGTTCAAAAAATGGAAAAATATTTGATCCAATGGTTTTTCCGCTTTCAAATTTATCTGCCTTGGAATATCAAAATATGTCTGATGGACAAGCACCCGCCATTAATCATTTTTTTGATAAGCTTTTAAAATTAAAAGGATTAATGTTAACAAAAGCTGCTCAAGAAGAGGCGCAAAAAAGGCATGATTTTATGATTTCTTTTTTAAAAGAATTCTTTTTGGAATTAAATCAAGATCATTGGATTCAATTTTTAGACGGGTATTTAAAAGATTTATAGCCGTTTATTTATCAAACGTTAAAACTTTTTCGCGGATAATTTTGAAAAAGTCCTCTGTTGATGCTCTTGCTTTTGTTGTTTTTTTAAGCAAAATGCCATTTGAGGCGGCATATCGGATAAAATGGCTTAAAGCATCTTTATCTTTATTTGTGGCCAAAATTTGAATGCCACCAGATTTTACTTGTTGAACCAATGGAAGGGTTTCATGACCATTTGAAAAATGAATATCTTCATCAAAGCATTTTTGCAATAAATTCATAAAGACATCAGCTGGTTTATTATATAATTTTGATAAATCAACGGCAGAAAGCATTCCTTCTTGTTTTTTCATGATGACAAGAGGGGTGTTTTTTTCAGCGCAGATGCTTTTAAAAATTTCAAGAGCTTGTCGATCTTCATTTAAAGCTAAAATTTGCTGTGATCCAGAAAGACACATTTCAACAAGAGGTGTTTCTTCTCCATTCGCTTGAAAGGATTTTCTTTCCTTATAGCAAGATAATAAAACCTTATTGAAAAAGGCATAAGGACAAGAATATTGTTGAAATAAATCCATAGCAGATAACATGCCATCTCTTTTTGGTTTTGGATTTAATAAAATACCTTCATCAAAACAAAAATCTTTAAAAGATTGAATGGCTTTTGGATGGTTTAAAAGAGAAAGTGTAAGCCGATTATTTTTTTTAATGGGTTTTACAACTAATGTTTCAACGCCTTTTATCGTTACATTTCTTTTTTCGGCATAACATTTCTTTAATGCTTTTCTTAAAGTTGTTTCGCCTCTGTTAAAGCATTTTTTAAGATCATCTAAAAAAAGAAACTCGTTTGACTGATTATTCATTTTCCCCTCGCTTTATCAATTTCATCTTTAAAAAGTATACCATAAAAATGAAATAATAACAAGATTAAAAAGATAAGTTATTGTTTATCTTTGATTATTTTTATTTTGAATGGGGTGATTCTTTTTGTTTTTTATGAGATGCCCCCCAATTTTGGCCAAAATTAAAAAAGTGCGTATCAATGCTGGATTTTGCATACGGATAAGAGAAAAGGCTTTTTTCATAGCTTGTTTTGAATCAGTTGGAAAATCAGGTTTCAAACCTTCTTTTTCTTCAATAATATTTCCCTTTTGATTAAGGCGTTCCATATATTTTGTTCCCAAAACCAATTCAATTTCAGGAGCGACAGGTAAAGAAACAGTTGCTCCACTTTGATAGGTGCCCGATGTTTGTTCGCCAATGGAATAAGCGTTTTTAAGTTGTTTTAACATAAAAATGGCGCCTTCGCTTGCCGAAGCATTCCATCCATCTTGCAGGATATAAATATTTCCTTTTGCGCGTTCAGCTTCGTCACTTGAAATGAAACTATGCATTTCAGCTTCTTGAATTTTATTTTGAAAAATATGATGATAAGGATCTGATTCTTTAGGAATAATTGCCTCAATTCTATCAGCATATTTAAGAGAGGTGCCGGCTAATCTTTCAGCAATTTCTTTTAAAACTTGGGCATCGCCCCCTGTGTTTCCTCTAAAATCAAAAATAATATCATGCCACTTATTTTCTTTTTTAAGTTCAAAAAAGCGATTAATGAATTTTTTCCTTGTTGTTTCATCTTCATTTTCAGAAAAAGCAAAAAATGGAATGGTGACAATACCAACATTTTGAGTTGCTATTTTTTTAGTTGAAATAACCCAATTTCCTTTATCTGAAATTTTAAATTTTTCATGATTTTGAGGAAGGTCTTTTTCTATATCAACCTTACTGGTGGGTATTTTTTTTGGGATAATATTTATGCCCTTTCTTTTAAGTAAAATATGGTTGTCTGGAACAAATTGATCAATTAAATGAGCAAATTCTTGCCAAAGAGCTTCTTCATTCTGGGTGTAATCTAATTGATTAACGGCTTTTGTAAATGCTTCTTTTTCTGGTTCAGCTTGGGCTTGAGAATGATTCCATTTTGGCAAATATTTGCTGATAATCAGCGCCGTTTTTTTGATGTTATGTTCCTCAGTCATATTTCCCCTTATGAATTTTTGGCTTGAATCTTAAGTTTTGTAAGATAAATAGCGCTGATAACGATAGGAATGATTAAAACACCTGAAATCAAAAAAGTCAAGCCTACGCCAAAACTATCAAAGAGTGGTTTCAATAAAAGCATAGCAAAACAAGAGCAAATTCTATCAATCATGCTTTTAACCGAAAGAACGGTTGCGCGTTCATCAGATTGAATGCGGTGATTTATAAGAGCCGTTGAAGCCACGCTAGATAAAACTCTAGAGCTTGATGAAAGCATCATAAAGAGCAAGCAAACATAAACAAGCGCTGTTGGCATAAGTGGCGATATGGCTGCGCTTAAAATGCTAAAAGTAACGAGCCCACAGCTAAAGAAAATAATTTTATTTAACCCAAATTTATCCAAAGCTTTTCCTGCCATCATTGCCCAGAGGATGCGCCCAAATGAATTGATAGATAAGATAATGCTAAACATAAAAATTGGAATGTTTGTTTCAATCATCACGGATTGTAACCCCCACATTAAAGTGAGCGTTAAAGCGCCATAAATTGCTGGGAAAATCATCAACCATTTAATTTCTTTATTTTTTAAAGCTAAGGTTGAAATTTCCAAAATATCCTTTAGTTTACTTTTTTGTTTTGAAATTTTTCTTTTAGCTTCTGGCACATCTGGTAAAAGCAACATAATCATGATTGCTATGATTAAGCAAAATGCTGAAAAATAAGCAGGTGCTGTTGGTGCAATCCATTGATATAAAAAGGCGCCACTTAAAGAGGCAATAAACAGCCCTGTATTGCCACAAGATTGCAATTTTGAAAGTTTTTTGTGATATAAGTGGGTTTTATTTCTTTTTTTTAAGAGATCATATAAATAAGCATCCAGTGTGCCTGAAATAAAAGAAATACCAAGCGCAAAGATTAATTCGCCTAATAAGATAAAGTAAAAGCCGCTGCCAGCTATCCAGCAAATATATCCGCCAACCCATCCAAGTAACCCTATGATGAGAGATATTTTTCTTGAAAAGATATCTGCCACATATCCAGACGGGATTTCCAATAAAAAAACAGCGGCAAGAGAAATACCTTGAATAAAAAAGAAGTCACCAATTGAAACTTCTTTATGTTGATAAAAAAGCATTAAAATCGGCAAGCAAAAAAGCATATTTTGCAAGGCGTTAATGAGATATAGAAACCTTGGAGCTGTTTTAATGTTTATCATGGTTTATTTCCTTATAGTTTAAAATTTTTGATATATCTTTTTTATTTTTATATTTGATAATTGGCACAGGTGTTGATTTAAAAAATTCTTTTAAATCAGCAAGAATTTCAAGTCCGCTCACATCATAATCTCTGATTTTTTTAAGTGAAAGTTTTCGATAATGATAAGCTTGAACGGGCAGTTCTGGATCAATCTCTTTTCCAATTAATTTTTTTGCTTTGATAAATCTGATTGTAAACCGAATCAAGCGAAGGATTCTGTTTGTATTCACAAAAACAATTATATCAGGGTTTAAACCTTTCATTAAATAGATGTGTGACCCTTCGCTAATCCAGCCTTTTTGGTATTTAGCGGTGAATTGATGTAAAAGTTTTAACGCTTCTTTCTCTTCACGATAGGATCCATCTTGTTTATTTCTGGCAATTTCATCTAATGTTATGCGGGGCAGATTTAATTTTTTGCTTAAATGATATGCCAAAGTGGATTTTCCAGCTCCTAAGGCGCCAACAATTAATATTTTCATCTAATCCTCATTTTTTTTAAATATAATCAAAGGAACTTCCATTTCTTCTTTTGAAATCCCTGCATGATCAGAGGTGAATGAAAGGAGATATTTCTTAAATTGATCGACATTAGGTGATGACTTGTCATAATAGGCAAGGGCTCGCTTGCCAAAACCAACCGAAACAAAATCACCAATAAAATCATGAACTTTGGGGTGAATCTCGCCATTTCCCAATAATCCCGATTGAATGAATTCGTCATGAGAAAAAAGTAAAAAGTCTTCTTTAAAATACTTTTCAAAAAGATTTTTAAATTTTTCTTTTTTGTCTTCTTTAATAAAAAAGCTTGTTGTGCGTAATTCCATTGTTGGTGGGTGTTTTAAACATTCTTCAATCCCTTCAAAATCATTGATGAAAACCGCTTGAATATCAATAATCCCATGATCAGCTGTTATTAAAACAAGAGTCTCTTCATCTATTTCTTTTGAAAGATTTTCCATTTCAAGATTGATATTTTGCATGATATCATTAATTTTTTTCGTGAAACACCCATTATGATGAATGGTTGAATCTGGATCAGTCCAATATCCCAAGATGATGTTTTGGTCATGAGTTTTTAAGGCTTGCACAATGCGTTGGCGTAATTCTTTAACACTTGAAACACCGTTTGGGTACCAAGAAGGAAAAATCCGTTCAAAATAAACTTGAGGATGCTTTTCGCATATTTTTGAATAAATATCTTGATAGTCTAAAAATTCTTTAGAAACGGGTGTAATATCCAATGGTTGTTGTGTGTAAAACGCCTTATTAGTGAACAGTTCAATAATTTGATCATGTTCTTTAAAATATTGCATCCAACCAAGCCACCCATGTTCAATGGGGGCCAATCCTGAATGAATAGAATTTGTGGCCGCTGTTGTTGTTGGTGGGTAAACGGAAGATAAAGTATCATCAGTCTTTTTGCGTAAAAAAGAATTTTCATCTAAATGGTGTTCAAGAATATTTTTCCCCATCCCGTCAAAAATAATTAACACGATTTTTTTATATTCTTTTAATAATGCATCAAGTTTTGGTAAAGAGGAATGATGTGTTGGGATATTATATTTTTTTAAAATTGAAGAGGAAAGAGCTAAAATGCTTTTATCATAATTTGGGAAATAAATATTTTGATTCATAGCGTTTCCTTTCTTTTAAAATCACTCTAATTCGTTTAGTAAAATATCCCTTAATGGATCGCTTTGTATATTTTGATAAACCTTTTTATAAAGTTCAAACATTTGCTCTGTGATTTCTTCTTTTGTTAAAGGTTCTTCCTTTTGCTTATAAACAATAGGCTTTTCAATTTTTGTTATCTCATTTTGGCAAAAACTTTGAAAATCTTTTTCAGTTAATCTGTTAAAAAAAGGATATATTTCAAGAGGGTGATTAATTTTACCTTCTTTTTCCCAGTCTTCTCTTATGCGGTCTAAAACTTTCTTTAAAGATTTTTCATTTGGATAAAAAGGTTTTTTTTCTGTTTCTTTTGCCTGCGTTTCTTCATCTGTTGTTTCTTCTTTTGTTTTAAGAGAAGTTTTTAAATAGGATTGAAAAATGCGATATCCTTCTGAAAAAACATCTGAAGGGATTTTTAATAAGTAAACCAATGCTCTTAATTTTTCTGTGTTGATTTTATTGATGCCTTTTTCATATTTTTGAAGTTGTTGAAAAGTAACGCCTAAAAGAAAAGCCACTTGTTGTTGACTGAGCTTTAATTTTTTTCTTTTCATTTTAATGATATGACCAATATAAGCATCAAATGGATTTAAATTTCCATCGGAAATTCGTTTGATTAATCCATCAAGTTCTTCTTTAAGAATAATATTTTCGTCAATCATCAGTTCACCACTTAAACATACCATTGTATTCTAAAGGGTTATTTTATATCATTTTAATCAAAAAAACAAGAGCTTATTTTGAAAAAATACACATAATTTCAGTATGATTTGTGTAAATAAATTGATCAACGCCAACTGCTTTTGAAAGGTGCCATCCTTTTTCAATTAAAATTTTTGAATCACGAGCGGCACTGATGGGGTTGCAAGAAATCATAATAATCTTTTTAACGCTTGATTTGGCAAGTTCTTTTGTTTGTTCTTTTGCGCCAGCTCTTGGTGGATCCATAATCACTAGGTCAATGCCATCAAATTCGCTTGCAATTAAAGGATTTCTAAATAAATCGCGTTTGATGCCATTTTCTTTTAATGCAAGAATGCTTTCTGATGCTGAATCATATCCTTTTACTTTTAATCCTTTTAAAAGAAGAGGGGTTGTGAATGTGCCCGCGCCTGAAAATAAATCAATAATGTTTTTATCTTCTGATTTAATATTTGATAAAACAAGGTTAATGAGCGTTTCTTCCCCTTCTTTTGAAGGTTGCAAAAATAAGTCAACAGGTAAAGGGGAGGGGCTTTTTTCCAAAATTGGTTCATTATTATAATAAAGTCTTGTAACAGCTGAAGTGCTTGCAAATTCAGCTAAAAGCATGCGTTCATTTAAAGAAGGGGATTCCTTTCCTGTTTTAATATGCATATCCAACCCAAATTTTGTTTTTTGAACAAAAATATCGCCACTTTTATTTAGTTCTTTTAAAAAATTTGGTAAGGAAGATAAAACTTGATTAAGTTCTGGAATTAAAGCTGGGCAAGATTGAAGAGGGGCGATTTGGTGACTTTTTTGTGCATTAAATCCAATAATGCCTCGTTTAAAAGCAAAAGTTGCCCGTCTTCTTGATCCAAAAGGAATTAAGATGAAATCTTCTAAATCTAGAGTGATTCCCTCATGCATAAAAGAATTTAAGATAAAATTTTTCTTTTTGTTGATATAATCATTCAAATCTAAATTTAAATATAAACAACCGCCACAGCGATCAAAATTAGGGCAAACTGGTTTTGTCATTTGATAATACTCTATAATAATTATGATTTTTTTTGATTTTATCTTTTTTGTTTTGATAAGTCAATAAAATTCATTGACTTATTATGAAAAACAAGATAAATTAATGCTGGTTTTATTTATTTTCGTTCAGAAAGAAGGTAATGGATGACAGAAAGTCAAAATTTAGGACATGAACAACGTCAAGTTCGTTTAAAAAAATTAGAAAAATTATCAGAAATGGGGATTAACGCTTATCCTCAAATTTATCGCCCAACAGATACGGCTGAAACACTTGCTTCAAAATATGAAGCTTTACCAAATGACACGGTGACTGAAGATGTGGTAAAAGTTGCGGGTCGTATTCGCGCTATTCGCAATTCTGGTATGTTTATTGATGTATATGATTCAACAGGTAAGGTGCAAATTTATACTTCTAAAAACGAAAGTTCAGAAGAACTTTTGCAAATGCTTGATTTGCTTGATATCGGGGATATCATCGGTGTTGAAGGAACGGTTAAACGAACAAAACGTGGGGAGCTTTCTGTCAGCTCTTTGAAAATCACAATGCTTGCCAAAGCGTTATTGCCGTTGCCAGAAAAATTCCATGGTTTAACGGATACAGATACAAAATATCGTCAACGTTACTTGGATATGATCACAAATCCAGAAACAACTGCAACACTTATTAAACGTTCTCATATTATCACTGCAATCAGAACATTGTTGCTTGAAAAAGGCATTCTTGAAGTTGAAACACCTCTTTTACATGTGATCAAAGGTGGCGCAACAGCTAAACCATTTATCACGCATCATAATGCATTGGATATGGACTTGTTCCTTCGTGTGGCACCAGAGCTTTATTTAAAACGTTTAATCGTTGGGGGTATGCAAGGCGTTTTTGAAATTGGCCGAAATTTCAGAAACGAAGGGATTGATACGCGTCATAACCCTGAATTCACAATGATGGAAGTTTACCGTCAATATAATGATTATACGGATATGATGACCTTGTTTGAAGAAATTGTTGAAGCAGCTGCTTTAAAAGCAAATGGAACAACAGAAGTTGAAATTGATGGTAATAAAATTAATTTAAAAGGCCCATTCCCTCGCAGAACAATGGCTGATTTAATTAAAGAATATGCTGGTGTTGACTTCTTGGCAATTCAATCAGATGAAGAAGCAAGAAAAGTTTGTGATGAATTGAATGTGCCAGTCGCTGATGATGCAGATTGGGGTCATTGTATGGCTGCAGTGTTTGAAGAAAAATGCGAAAAACATTTAATTCAACCAACTCACGTGATCGATCATCCAAAATCTATTTCTCCATTAACAAAAGAACATAGAGAAGACCCACGTTTGGTTGAACGTTTTGAAACGTTTATTAACACATGGGAAATGTGTAATGCATATTCAGAGCTTACAAACCCAATTGATCAAAGAGAACGTTTTGAAGATCAAGTGAAAGCCAGAGATGCCGGTGATGATGAAGCTGATATGATGGATGATGATTTTGTCACAGCTTTAGAACATGGTATGGCGCCAACGGGTGGTTTGGGCGTTGGCATTGATAGATTGATTATGATTTTAACATCATCTTTATCAATCAGAGATATCATTGCTTTCCCAACAATGCGTAAAAAATAGTTTATAAGCTGATAAAAAGGCTTGCTATTTGGGTTTGAACAAGTTATGTTTTTTTTGTAAGATTTTAAATAAAAGGAGATTAAAATGACAAAAGAAGAAATGAAAAAGTTTTTAACATTAGATGAACCAATTTTAATTTCAAAATTTGCTCCAATGATGTCTGGTCATGCCAAAGTTGTTTATTTGGTTGGTTTAGTTATTTTAGCTATTTCTGTTTTAGCAGCATTGGTTGAATTATTAACAGGTGGCATTGCTTCTGCTTTCTTAACACTTGTTTGTGTTGCAGTTGAATTTGTTTTATTCCGTATGTTCTGCGAATTTTTGATGACACACGGAAAATAATGGTTTGTTCTCGTAGCTCAGATGGATAGAGCACAGGATTCCTAATCCTGGGGCCGTGGGTTCGACTCCCGCCGAGAACGCCACTAAAGTTAAAGAGGATTTATGTCTGAACTTTATTATAATGCAACTTCAATTGTTCTTGATGATATTGGAATATTAATTGAAGGGGCAGAAAAAAGTGGAAAATCCTCTTTAGCTTTATCTTTGATTGATGAGGGGGCAAAGCTGATCAGTGATGATTTAACTTTTTTATCATTAAAAGATAAGGCCTTATATGCATTGCCTGCTCAAAAAATGCAAGGATGTTTATTTATTCGGGAATTGGGTATTTTAAAAATTGATCAAGTTCAAAAAGAACCTGTTGAAGTAAAAGCCCTTATTCGTTTAAATGAAAAAGAACCAATTTTTTTGGAAGAGGAAAAGAAAAAAAATCTTTTTGGTGTTGAGGTGAAATTTTTTAATTTTTTATCATCAGATTATGCCTTGACAAAGAAAATAAAAGCCGTTATAAAGCTGATACAAAAAGAATGGGAATTGAAAGAATAGGAGATTATAATGATTGGTATTGTTCTGGTTGCGCATTGCAATTTAGCACAAGAAATGCTTTCTGTTGTTGAACATGTTGTTGGTAAACAAGAAGGAATTGAATGCGTTTGCATTGAAGTGACGGATGACATGGAAAAAAAACGCCATGAAATCTTGGAAAAAACTTCTTTAGCCGATAAAGGGGATGGGGTTGTTGTTGTGACGGATATGTTTGGAGGTACGCCTTCAAACTTGGCCATTTCTATTATGGAAGAACGCAATATTGAAGTGATTTCAGGGATGAATATTCCATTGTTGGTTAAATTGGTTCGTGAACGCAATGAAACAATTGCTGATGCGGTTGTGGATGCCCAAGAAGCAGGAAGAAAGTATATCAACATTGCCTCTCATTTATTAAAACTTGATTCATAAGATGTCTGAAGTTCATTTAAAAATTGCTATACAAAACCTAAAAGGCTTGCATGCCAGAGCAACGGCAACATTTGTGAAAGAAGCCGAAAAGTTTCGATCAGATATATTTGTTACAAATAAAGATGGGGTTACTGTTTCTGGTAAATCGATTATGGGTATTTTAATGCTTGGCGTGCCACTTGGAGATGAAATTGAGATTAAGGCGGTGGGCGAAGATGCCGAAGTAGCCATTGAAGCATTGAAAAATTTGGTAAATAATAGGTTCGGGGAAGATTAAGAAAAAGCGCTTGCTTTTTTGATAAAAAGGGAGTAAATAGGAAAAAAGTTTTGGGGTGTCGCCAAGTGGTAAGGCAGCGGATTCTGATTCCGCCATTCGTAGGTTCGATCCCTTCCACCCCAGCCAATAAAAAAGCCGCCTTTGGGCGGTTTTTTTATTAGCTAGAGAACTGGTTCGGTCCAACGGGGGTAGTTGGTTCGAACCGTAGAAAAAAGGCAGGCGAGAGAATGCCGGTTTTGCGAAGCAAAATTTTTCAAGGACAGCGAAGTGAAACAAGCAAATCCAGCCACCTTTAGGGATAACAAGCAAGCCGCTATTTTTAGCGACTTTTTCTTTTGTTTACAAGCACTTATATTGGTCCGTGTGCAGAGTTTTTCAAAAAGCTCTTTTTTCAGCCCTACACGGACTCAAAATCCAAAAAAGCCTTTGTTTTCAATGTTTCCTTGTCGGGATGTCAAAAAATCATCCCTGAGAACTTTCCTTATTTTTCTTGCATTTAAATATTATATCGAGTAAATTAACACCTAATCAATTTTTGTAAGGAGAAAATATGTTAAAATTTATAAAAAATATTTTGCTTATCTCATATCTAAAAAATAAAGGTATTCGTAGAATTTGTTTTATCATTGGTTTAATTTTAGCAATCATCCCATTAATCTCTTGGTATGATGATTTAAATAATTATTTTTACAATGAGACCTATGAAAATATCATAGCATTCGGAAAAGAAAATAAATATAATACAAATAAACAAAAAGAAGTTTATAATAAATATCCAGCAGACATAGGTGTAAAAAATTTGAGAACTTTCAATGATTGGCAGAATTTTATGCTTGGTGATTATGGTGATGGATATAAAGCAAGACAATACTATTTTGAGCAATGCTATGCTTTAAAACATGGTGAGAGAAAAACTTTAGATGAAATATGGCAAGATGATGAAGGATATAAAAAACTACAAGAGTTTTGTCCAAAATTTAAACAATATATGACAAAAGAAATTGCTATATCAAAAACAGATTTTCTTTATATTTTAGGACTTTTTAATGTTGTTTTTACATTTTATATCCCATTTTTATTATGCTGTGTCATAAGATGGATTTATATGGGATTTAAAGAGAAATAATCTCACAGTAATTTATTTTAATTTGTATCAATTTAATTCTAATAGTCTGAAATTACGATCAATCATTTAGACGAGTTTGATAAAGTGGCGGTGTAGGTATAGACAAAAAAATAAGTTATTTATAAAAAAAACAATCTATCCTATTGAATATATTAAGCTGCATACCTATATATATCCAGATTTTATATAAAAATATAGGTTATACATGCTAAACGTTTTTATTGATACAAATATATTTCTTGATTTTTATTCTTTGTCAGAAAAGGATATTGGAGAACTGTCTAAATTAATCAAACTAATTGAAGATGAAGAAATACGATTAATCATACCCCAAAATGTAATTGATGAGTTTTACAAAAATAGAATAAAAAAAATATATGATACCACCTGTAATTTGGATAAATCAAATCAAATACAGGTTCCAACACTTTTAAAGCAATATAAGGTTGAATGTGAAGAATTTCGACAAGCTCAAAGTGCGTTAAAAGAAAAATATTCGATTTTGAAAAATAAATTAATAGAAGATGTAAAAATAGAACAATTGAGTGCAGATAAGATGATACAAGAAATCATTAGAGTTTCTAATGTTATTCCCACAAAAAGCTCCATATTTTATCGAGCTCAACAAAGATTTTTAAGAAGACTTCCTCCCAGAAAGAGGGATAACAATGATTCTATGGGAGATGCACTTAATTGGGAAACATTAAAAGATAACATAACAGAAAATGAAGATTTACACATCATATCAGGAGATGGTGATTTTTGGGATTCTATTGAAGCTCAAAAAGATGTTGCAAAATATTTTTTAGCAAAAGAATGGAAAAATGAAAAAAATGGTATTCTATATGTATATGCCAATATAAAAGATTTCTTCGATAAGAAATTCGCTTCTTACAATTTTGTTATTGATGAAGAAAAAATAGAAAATATACAAGGATTGTTAAACTCAGGACAATTTGATACTACTCATTTTAGAATAAAAAAACTCAATGAGTACAATCCTCTCGATTTTACGTTACATGAAGTAAATCTTATTTTAAGAGCGTATAAAGATAACAATCAAATTGCTTGGATTGGAGAAGATGAAGATGTAAAAGAGTTTTTCTTTAAAATAACAGAACCAAAAAGAATGCAGATAGATCATTCATTATATTTAGAAGTTTTAAAGATTGTTGACCCTAAAAAATATGAAGAAGAAAACATCCCTTTTTAGTCCGTGTATTACCCGACTTCTCCAGCCAATAGGAAAACCGCCAATTTAGGCGGTTTTTTTATTGGCTAGGAGTAACTGGGTCGGCCCAACGGGGGTAGTTGGTTCGTTCACGAAGCGTTAGCGAAGTAGACGGCGAAGAATGAGCTGGTCCGAAGTGAAACAAGGACGAGGAATTCTCATCCCAAGCAATCCAACCACCTCGGCCACTTAACGGAACTTTTTTGTTGTCTAAACTGTGGGGGTAGCGGCAAAACCATCTCTGCGATAAAAAAATCTCCTTGTGCAAAATAAAAAAATATGGTCTATTTAAAAATAATCATTTTAAAGGAGTTAATTATGAAATTTTTATTTGTCTTAGTTCTGACTTTTTTTCTGACAATGCCAGCTTTTGCTGATGCAGGTATCCCTCTGATTTTATTCGTATTCCCGCTTGGATTTATTTCTCATTCTTTCTCATTTGGACTAGGAATTTTGCTGTTTTTTATTACGGTTTGGGTTGAAACATTTTTTCTTAAAAAATCAGAAATCGCAAATAATTTTTCAAAAGAAGAACTTCGTTCAAAAATAATAAGAGCTAATTTATGGTCTACGTTTGCAGGAATTCTTTTACTTATTTTTTCCTATACACTAATCGATAGATCTATGTGTAAAAATATTGCTTGTGACATATCATTACCTGGATCAGTTTTCTTTCCGGCTAATTTTTTCTTGGCAAACATAACAAATATAATTATTTGTTTTTTACTTTCATTTTATGTCGAATTTCAGTACTTAAAGAAACACTTTGATAGTAAAAAAATTAAAAAAACTACTTTTATTTTCAATTTAATAAGCTATATTCTCCTATTGATAATTACAGCATTATTTTATGCTATTTTCTTTTTTATAACACTTATGGTCAAAAAAGCAATTTTGTAGATATTGAAAAACTTTTCAAATATAAACTTGATTTATATATAAAGAAAGAAGGTGTTTTTTACTTGATATGTTTATGGCTAAAAAATGTTTATGCAATCTTTTTTACTGAGTAAGTATATATTGTATTCAATAATTCAAATCCAACTGCTTGATAACATTTATCTTCTGCTAAAATTAACATAAGCTTTACTTGTATAAAACATTTACCTTAAATAACTAACAAAATCAGCTAAAGCAAGTTCATATTGTACATAAGATAGATCTGCGGCTTTAAATTTTTCTTTAAACCCTAACTGTGTATACACATGTTTTGCAATATTGTTTGCATTTGAGACATTAATCTGAATTATTTTATAACATTTATTATGAAATAACTCTTGAATAAAAAGAGATAAAATCTTTTTTCCAAATCCTTTATTTTGAAAATCTTGTTCACAAATCTTAATACCAATTTCCACATAAAAGTCTTTTATTTTTTTATAATGCATTTCTCCTACAGAAGCATTATCTATTTCAATTATAAAATGACATCTATCCTCTGTATCTTTTTGTAGAAGAGATATTACTTTTTCCGAAGTTGTACCTAATCCGTTTGGAAAACCAGCATGCGCCATAACTTTTCCATCGTTCCACCAAGAAACCAATTGGGGAACATCCGTTATTTGCGCTTTTCTAATAACTAAATTTTGAAACCTTAACATTTTTAATACTGATTATAAATTACACTTATAAACATATACCACAAAATATATCTTAATGCAATATGCTTACCTTATCACATACATATTTATATTAGGATAATTTATTTTCGAACATATTTTAACAAAAAACAAGTCAGTGTATTACCAGACCTCTCCAGCCAATAAAAAAGCCACCTTTAAGGTGGTTTTTTTTATTGGCTAGGAGTAACTGGGTCGGCCCAACGGGGGTAGTTGGTTCGTTTACGAAGTGATGGCGAAGTAGACGCCATAGGCGGTCTCGAGTTTGTGTCGGTTTAAGTAGTTAAAAATTCTTTATTTTATCCCAGAGATTGTTGAGTGTGTTTGGTTTAAAATTTGATGTGAAAAAATATCCTTCAAAATAACTTGCCTTTTTTGTCTTTTTCGTAATAATAGAATATGTATCAACAAATAAAGAAAGGAAAATTCAAATGTTTAATCATTACATTACATGTCTCAAAAAATATGTGGTATTTTCTGGTCGTGCAACACGTTCAGAGTATTGGAATTTCGTACTTATAAATTTTATTGTATCCATTCTTTTGGGTTTTTTAGGATTAGAACTTATTTCAATATTATATAGTTTATTCATCCTAATCCCAGGTTTGGCTGTTTTCTGCAGACGTATGCATGATATCAATCGTTCCGGATGGAACTGGTTATGGATCCTATTGCCGATTATCGGTTTTATTATTCTTTTGATTTATTTGTGCACACCGACAAAAGAAGGTGAAAATAAATACCCAAAAGCATAATAAAAATCATGACGAAATAACAAATCATTAATTTTGCCAAAGCTCCTTTCTCTAGGAGCTTTGGTATTGTATATATTTTGATTTTAACTAATTTCTTATGAAAGAGGACTATGGATGAGTTAGAAGAATTCTTTTAAAAGATAAGATAGTATCTCTAAGAAATGAGTCATTCTTCTTTGCCTGTTGAGGCTGATTATGGTAAGTTAAACACTTATAAAATTGAAGAACAAGATAGCCAAGTTGCCATTATTGCTGAAGGAAGCTTTTTTAAGCTTGGCAAGATGGTTGCTAAAGAGCTTGGAAAACATCATATTAAACCAACTTTGGTTAATCCACGTTATTTAACAGGAATTGATAAAGAGTGCCTGGAAAATTTAAAAGCTGAGCATCAGTTGGTTATCACTTTAGAAGATGGTGAACTAGATGGTGGTTTTGGCGAAAAGATAACCCGTTTTTATGGGGTAAGCGATATGAAAGTATTAAATTATGGGTCATTTAAGGAATTTACAGATAGAGCGAGTTTGGATGAACTTTACGCACGCTATCGCTTAAAACCAGAATTGATCGTTCAAGATATATTAAATATAACTCAAGATTAAATAAAGAGTGTTTATCTTAAGTATAATAAGGAATAAAGCAAGATAATTTAATTTTGGATAGAAATTATGCCTAAATAGATTACTCTTGCTTTATTTTCTTTGTTTTTTATGTAACGCTATTTTTAACTTTGTGTTATTTTTTGTTGTAGGTATTTGAAATTTTTTGTTTTATTTTATTTTTTTTATAAAAAAAGCATTGACGTTTAAAATTTTTTTTGATAGCTTGAAAAGGTTAGGGGGTAGTCCCATTCTTTGGTAGCTAAAAAAGAGAGAGTTTCAATGCTTAGAGAAAACAAAGGAATGGAAAGAGGGCGATCAGTTACCGAAACTTTGAGTGGTGGTGCATTGGTCGGTGTTTTATTATTAGGTTCTGTATCTGGTTATCGTCATGCAATGTGCTTGTATCATGAAGCTGAAACAATGGATCAGTTGAGTGTTCTTATTTCAGGAAGTCGCTCATTTGATATTCCATTGCATTTTGGTGAATTGACAGTGTTGGAAGATGGGGAATATGCGCCTTATATCGTTCCGATCAGAGAGGTTGTTTCTAAAGTTAACTATCGTTCAAATCAAACGGCATATGATGCAGGTTTAGTTGATGATGAAGGCGAAGTTGAGGGTGTAACGCTTCATGATGTGCGTGAATATGAATCGTTTAACACGGCACTAGGTACGCCTGTTTGGGTTCGTGCTGAAGATGAAAATAATTGGTCTGTTCGAATCACAGGGCTTTCTTATTCGGCTTGCGAAAAATTGTTAAAGAAAAATGACTTGGGTTTTGATTATGCATATGTGGCTCTTCAAAATACAGGGGATAAAGCCCCAATTGATCCTGAATATGGGGATTTTGATATGGTTGATAATTCAGATAAATATGCAAACCCTAAAAAAAGTTTAGCGGGTGGAATTTCAACAGAAAATCAAATTGAAAAGGTTTGTTCAAGAATTGATGCATCAAAAGGAAATACATCTTTGGCTCAAACATATATCAATAATATCAATGATATAAAGATGACGGGTATTGCTCTTGGAACAACGGAAAGTGTTTGTGGCGATAAAAAAAGTTTATCTTGTATGGCCTATGGAGCTAGATTATATAACCCTGAAACAAATCAAAAAGATATACCCCTTCAAACACTTGTGCTTCATTTTGGGTCAGGCCAAAAAAAATCTGATAATTATTGATAATTATTCAAATAGAATGGGTTAAAGTATCATCTCTTCTTAGTTTTAAAATGGCGTTGCAATTATATCAAAATGAAATCTTGCATTCGATTCATGATATTCTCTTTTATTCATCAATGGGAATCCAACATAAAATCGCGCAGAAATATTGTTGCTTATAGCAAATCTAAGTCCCATGCCTGTGCTTAACAAAAAATTTTCTTTTTCGGTTGGTCTATCATGATAAAAAACACCACCATGGTCCATAAATGTGGCAAATTTTATTGAATCTTTTAAACGAAATCTTTTATTTTCATTGCCGATACATTTAATTGTTTTTGGAAGAAAAGGTATTGGGAACAACATTTCGAGGCTGCTATAATATGCTTTTGGAGCCATAAGTAATCCTTCTGAATAGCCTCGCATACTTGAAATTCCCCCAATTTGATATTGTTCAAGATATGCCATATTGTCAGGGGAATATTGTCCTCCAGCCCTAAAAGTGCCAATGATACTTGATGGTAAATAATGTATATAATATAAATCAGCATTTATTTTGCTGAAACGTTGATTATCATCTTTTATATGATCTTTAATAATCCCATGGGTCAAATATGATGATGCATATAAAACTCTTTTATCAAAATTATAATTACCCCCAAGGCCAATTGAAACAGAATGATCTTTATATTTTGAATATGTGATATCTGAAATTTTTGCATATGAATTTTTGGCATTAATGGAGGTGTTTAAACTTAATTTTCCTGTTGCGGTATCAATCAAGGGATGTGTTACATATCCGCTGAATGTGTTTGTTTTTGCTATTAAATCGAAATCAGAATTATCGCCTAAACTGATTTGGCTTTTACCAAACATATATGAAACACCCACTCTTGTTCCTTTTTGATTTACTGGGATGCTGTAATCAATATAAGGGTTGAAAGAGGAGCGAGCCATATTGAATGCTATTGATAATCTGTCTTGAAATCCAATTAATGAATCAGAAGAGGCGACTAATCCGCCTCTGTGTTCGCCGGTTGTATCGCGTCCAAAGTTGTCAAATGAGGCGGATAAGTGATATGGAAAACTTTCTTCAGCAATCATTTTAACATCTGTTGTGCCATATTTTTCTCCAGGTTTTAATTCGGCTCTCATTTTAATCGAGCGCGCATTCTTGTTAAAATTGTTTAAATCTTTTTGTAATGTATTGAGATTAAATAAATCGCCATCTTTATTTGTTATTTGTGAACGCAAAAACCATGTATGATGATATTTGTTTCCTGTTATTTCTAATTTTCCGATATGGGCTTCCATTAATTCTATTTTTAAGATGCCATCATTTAAATTTCCTTCTTCAATAAATGCCCGTGCAGTGACAATCCCTTTCTTGATATACCAGGTATTAATCAGATTTATCATGTTATTGATATCTTCTGCTGTAGCCTCTTTATTTTCAAGTAATGATTCAAACTTTTTTATTTCAGCATCTGAAAAAACTTTTGATTTTGAAATTTGAACACGTGAAATGTGAACAACAGTATCGTCTTGTAGTGTTCTTGGCGGTAATTTTATTTCTTCATCATCAAATAACTTTTCTTTTTCTTCTGTTTTTTCTTCAACAGATTGAACATTTCGCATATTTCTTAAATTATAAACGCTTCTTGCTTTACCGATATCTGTCATACTGTTAACGGTTTCATTTGGCATCAAAAGACTTTGATTAATTTGGGATGACTGCTCTTGTTTGGTCTCTTTAGCCAAAGCTTGCTCGCAAAAAATATTAGCCAATAATAAAAGACTAAATATTGTGATACTTTTTGTTGTATTTGCAGTCATAACGTTATTTTCCCTTCAAAACATCATCGGTCATATTATAGTATTAAAAAAACTTATTTAATGCAAGTTTTTTATCTGTTGAATCAAAAAAGAATTTTTATGAAAAAAGAGTGAATTTTAATTAAAAATTGCTTGCCTAATAATAGACATTTTGCTATTATTTTTGAATAAAATAGAATTCATTAACAGCCAGGATGAAACATGAAATATTCACGCACTGCGATTACCCAATTAAGCAAATGGTATAAACAAGTTTTAATCAAATGTGCTCTCTTTAACGCCACTATTTTTATGGGCTTTTCATCCGCTCCAATGGTTGCGAATGCTTCAGAAATTAATCAAAATGGTGTTCCATATAAAACAGAAACAACAATTAATCAAAACAATAATATTTTTAATATCAGCACAACAACAACTAACGGTAAGGGAGATATTGGTGTAAACACTTTTGGTGCATTCAATGTCAGTCAAGGAGATACAGTTAATCTAAACCTCATTAATGCTCAAAATAAATTGGTAAATTTAGTTTTTGATGATTCTGCCTCGCAAATTAATGGTATTGTCAATTCATATAGGAATGGGGAAATAGGCGGTAATGTTTTATTTGCCAATCCAAATGGATTTGTTGTTGGGAAAACGGGTGTATTCAATGTTGGTTCATTAACGCTTATCACCCCAACAAAAAGCTTTATGGAAGATTTGTTGAGTGGAAGTTTTTTAGAACCAGTTGTGGCTGAAGATACTTTAAACAGTTTGGTTACATTTAAGTTAGAAGGTTCTGATTATTTATTGCTTGGTGGTGGTGTTAATGCTGCGGTTAAATTAAATCCTGCGGAAATCAAAATTCAAGGAACAATTAATTCTGGTGCCGGTATTGATATTATTAATGGTGGTAATGAAATAAATGTTGAAAAAGGTGCCGAGTTAAATGCAAATATGAACTTTTCTGAAAACGATGGAAAAGTTATAGCTACACCAAAAACTTCTGTGGCTCCAAGTGGTGTTCAAAAAACACCAGAAGGTTTAAAATATAAACTATCCATGGATGGCGGTAATGGTATTACTATTGTTTCTCAAAACCAAAAAACAAATAAAGACTATTTAAGTGCAATTGTTAATTTAGATGGCAAAATTAAGAGCAATGGTTCAGATGTTTTGGCTCAAACAGAAATTTATAATTCAGGGATTAAAAGTGCTCAAGAATATGATAAAGAAACCAAGCATGATGTTGCCTCTTCAAGTGTTAATGTAAAATCAAATGCTGATATTAAGGGACGAGATGTGGCCTTAAATGCCCGAGCCGAAGTGACCTCTATTAATTCGGATCTTTTATCATATGGCAGTAATGAATATCTTGATTGGCTTGGACCTAATGCAGCCAACTTCCTTATTTCAAATTTTTTCCATATGGCAGATATAAAATCATCTGTTAATATTCAAAATGGTGCGAAAATAACGGCTGATGGCACATTGAGTGCCAAAGCAAACACAAGTTTTGTTGCCTCATCTTTCTCCATATTTGAAAATTTAGCTTTCAATTATACCGATGTTGATATCATAACAGAATCAATCCTTCATTCTGGTTCTCAAATCACTGCTGAAAATTTAAACGTTTCTGCCTCAACCAATATGCAATTAACATCTCAAACACTTTCAACAAACCTTGCTGAAAAAATTGCTGATGCGGTTGATAAATCATTTGGTCACGGTGGCGCTTATTCATTTAATGTTGCCCTTCTTGATTTAACAAATAGAGCCGTTGTTGAAAAAGGTGTCAACCTTGATGTTAACAACAATCTGACTGTTGATGCTGAAATGTATAGAACATATTCAAACACAACCAAAAACGGAATGCTCCCTGTTGTTGACACAAACTATGGAACATCAGGTATAGCTGCCTCTTTATCAATTGGTAACATCATCAATGAAGCTATTATGGATAGCAGTGCTGATCTTTTGGGAACACTTGATGTTCAAGCAAATTATATTGGTGCAACAAACCAAACAATTTTCGCCACTGTTACACAATTAGGTGAAAGTAGTCAAGCTGGTGCGGCTGGTAAGATTTTTATGTTTGTGAAAGATTACTTTAAAGGGGGTAGTGATATATCTTATACCCGAGCAAATGGCGTTTTTGACGAACTAAAAGTTGCTGGTGCAATTGGTGTTGCCATTGATAATGTTGATAACAAAGCCAGAATTGGGGATACAACTGATTCAAACAAACCTGTTGTTAAAGCTGGCAATATAAATCTTCAATCTTCTCTTTTAGATAACAAAAGCAATCTTTATGCAAGTTCATCCTCTTCAAATGGTGAAACTTCTATCGCAGGTGCTGTTGCTGTTAACATTAAAAATTTGAATTCAACCGCTGATGCTTATGGTGATTTTATAATTAAAGGGAATGAAAGCGCCACAGAAGGATTTGTTATTAAATCAGATACAACTGTTACACATGGCTTAAGTTATATTGATTGGATCCCAGATGCACTAACATGGGCTAAAAATTTGTTTGGTTCCAGTGGGAAAAAAGACTCTTCAGATATAGAAAATATAAACTCTGCTGATGCAAGAGATTATATTAG
Organism: Alphaproteobacteria bacterium; assembly: GCA_045614025.1. GTDB lineage: Bacteria > Pseudomonadota > Alphaproteobacteria > CAAHEQ01 > UBA3637 > RGIG4140. Next base: position 19,696 of record JAZLCE010000012.1, on the reverse strand, counting down.
CGCAACAACAAAAGCTGAAGATATTCAAGAAAAAGTTAATGGTGCTGGTAACTTAAATATATTAAGTGCCGCTGATTTTAATGTGTTAGGAGGGGCACAATTCTTTAATACATTTGCTTCCACATCAGCGAATGCATCCTCAAAAGATAACCAAACAAGTGCTTATAGTGGCGCTTTTACTGTTGCTGTTAACAACACCTTATCAAATGCAATGCTTCATGATAATTCAAGTGTGTTATTTCAATCGCCTTATAGCGCCCAAAATAACTCATTGAAAATTGATGCTTATACAAATAACCAACAATGGGCTGGTGCGGCAATGTTGGGAATTTTTGGTGGTGCTTCCGCTCGTGATGGGGATGCAGCCGGCGGAGCAATTTCTTTCCAATGGGGTGAACCGATTACAACGGCAAAAATTGGGAAAAATGTTACTATTTTACAATCAGACACTCAAAAAGCTGGTGATGTAACTATTAAGGCCTATGATTTATCTGATAATATTAATGTATCAGTCGGCAATGGGGCTGCTGATGAATCTGGTTTATCAGGATCCATTTCAATTTCAGCCATAGATTCTGGTCTTGTGGAAGCCTCAATCGGCGCATCAAACCAACCAAATGCCATTAATGCATCAAATGTTTATGTCAATGCTCAAAAAGATTTAACCCATATTAACGCTAATGTTGCTCTTACTTCTGCTGAGGATGCAAAAGGTATTGGAATTGCACTTAATTATGCCGATGACCAAGTTATATCATATATAGCAGGGAATGTTAATGCATTAAACAACGTTCATTTAAATGCAGGTTATGAAAAATTATTCATCAACAGCGCAATAAACATGGGTTATGCTAAAACAGGAACCAATACCCCTAAATATGGAAATTTATCTGATGAAGAATACCAAGCAAACCTTGATAAAGTTAATAAATTTTTAGACAGATCCGAAAAATTAAAGAATAAACGCGCTTTTTTAAGATCTCTTTGGAATTTAAGAAATGCAAATGAAGCATTGGCAAATTCAGAATATGATTTTACCCGTGCAATTAATACCGATAAAGCAACTGCTGCCAAAGCGGGTATTGTTTCAGCAAGTATGTCAAACACCGTAACCAAGGCATTTATTGCTGATGGGGCAAATATATCTGCCGGAAATGATGTATCTGTTAATGCAAGTGCTAAAGATATGCTTATCAATGGCGCTCTTGTCATGGCTCTTCACGGCAAATCAGGAATGGGTGGAGCGCTTGTTGTTCAATCCACAGAAAATGAAGTTGAAGCATCTATCGGCAATGCAGTTGTTGATGCCTTAAATAATGTTCAAGTTAATGCTCAAGAAGATTTAAAATTATATACAGGCGCCATGGGAACTGCCCAAGGCAGTGATAAGGCAACAGCAGGAAACATTTCAATTGATGTTCAACAAAATAAAATAACAGCAGCCATTAAAGAAGGCGCAAAAGTTAATACAAAAACAGATACCATTGAACAAAGTGTTCAAGTGCAAGCAAACCTTAAAAATGATGTTATCAAAGGTGTTGGAACGGTTTCTTTACAAACAAGTGGTAACGGTGGACATAGCGCAATCGGTGCAACATTAGATGGTGATTTGGCTGTCAATGAAATCAATGCATATATCAAAGGGGCAGATGTGAATGCCTCAAAAACATTAGACGTAACTGCTCAAAGTGATATTGATGTCATAACTGTTGATGCTGCTGGATCTGCAGCGTTCAAAGACTCTGCTTTTTCTGGAACATTAGCTATTTTTGCTTCAGAAAACACTGAAAATGCATATATTGAAAATTCAAATATTAATCAAACAAATGGTCGCATTAATAAAGGTGTCAATACATCTGTTTCAGCTATCAGCTCTTTTGATGATTTAGCTGTTGTCGGTACAGTTGCTTATGGTTCTAAATCAAGTGGTGATGCTTCAATTAGAGTTGATGGTATTTATGATGCTGTTAATTCATATATTAAAAATTCATCTATTGATGCAACGGGAGATGTTAACCTTTATAACAAATCGGAATTTGATTCTTTAGCTGTTAGTGCTGCTGGCTTAATTACACAAGGAAACGTGGGAGCTTCTGGTTCTGTTTCAATACTGATTGATAATGCAACACAAAACAATTATATTGAAAATTCTGAAATTAACACAAACCATTTGGATTTAAATTCTGATGCAATATTTAAATCATTATCTGTTACGGGATCTGTAACTGCCAATACATCTGGCTCTGCTTTAGGTGGTTCAGTATATGTTGGTTCAATTGATAATACGATTAACACATATATTTTAAACTCATCTATTTTATCTCAAAATGATATTTCATTATCATCTGATTATAACACGGATATTTTAAATATTTCATTTGGTGGTTCTGGAGGTAAAGGATTAGCTTTAGCAGGCGCTGTTAATTCGATTATTAACAACTCTGAAATTAATACATATATCAAATCGGAAAATGAAAAGAAAAATGATATAAAATCTCAAGAAGGAAAAGTTTCTGTTCAAAGTAAAAACACTGCAAATATTAAAACAATTAATGGTTCAATTTCAGCTTCTGTTGGCGCTGGAGCCGGCGGTGCCGCTATTAATGCAATTGTTGATAACAATAATGTGAATGCCACAATTGAGGGGGTAAATGTAAAAACCAAAAAAGATTTAGACATCAGCGCGATTTCAGATGAAAATATTATGTCTATCGCCGTTGGTGGAGCTGGTGGAACAGGCGTTGCTGCTTCTGGTTCAATAAACACTATTATTTTGGATACAGATGTTACAGCTCATGTTAAAGACAGTGAAATCGAATCAAGTGAAGAAAATGTTATTGTTAAAGCCGAAGGGATAACAGATATTACTGGAGGCACCGGCAACGTCAATGTTTCAACAGGCGCAATGGCTTTAGGGGCAACGGTTGTAACTGGTGTAATAAACAATGCTGTTTCTGCAAAAATTGAAGATTCAAAAGTAAAAGCCAAAAATAAGGTTATTGTTTTGGCAACAGAAAATGAAAATATTGGGAGCAAGGACGCTCCATTTATAACTGCTGCAGGTGGTTATGCTCATGGAATAATCGGCGAGGGTGTTATAGATACAATTCTTTTAAACGGTTCTGCAAATGCTTTAGTTTCGGGCACAAAAACAATAGAAAACAATGTTTATGGTATAGAAGCTAATAATGATATTTCTCTTTCAGCAAATGGTTCTAATACTATTTATGCGGGTATGGGCAGTGGCGGTATCAGTAGTGCTGTTGGCGTTGGTGCAACAATTAATACGATTGTGATTGATAAAGAAACAAAAGCATTAGCAGAAAATACCAAGCTGAATGCGAATAATATTGATGTAACAGCCTCAGAAAAAGATGACTTCTTTACGACTGCAGTTGCAGCTGGGGGCGCTGGCACAGGGGGTGGAACGGGTATTGTTAACACACATGTCATCACATCTGATATTGAATCTGGCATTAAAAATTCGGTATTATTTGCCAAAAATAAACTTTTAAATAATGCAAGTGCTATTGCCAATATGCAAACAATAACTGGTGGCCTTTCCGGTGGTGGCACAGCAGGTATTGGGCTTTCATTTGTTAATAACACAACAAAATATAATTTAGATGCTTATCTTGAAAATACTAATGCATTATTTAATGACTTAGATGTTAATGCCACAGCAAATACAACTTTCAAAGTTTCCACTGCTTCTGGTGGTATTGGTGGCACTGGAGCTGGTGTAGGGGTTGAAAATGTAAATGCAGTTAATAACCATGTTAAAGCTCATGCGACTGGACATTTAGAAGGCGAAAAAGCAAATATTCAAGCAAAAGATAATGTGTTATTTACTGATTCATATTCTGGTTCTTTAGGTGTTGGTGGTCTTGCAGGTATTGGTGGAACAGTTGAATTTAACTCTGTTACCAGCATCGTTCAAGCCTATCTCGGAGGGGAACATATTTTAGTTAATGATATTAACATCAAAGCTGAGGGCGAACAATATTTTGATAATATTACCGCCATAGGATTTGGAGCTGGTGGAACAGTTTCTTTTTTAGGCACAGGACTTACTCATTTAATTGATACAACTGTTAAAGCTTATGTCGAAGATGATACTAAGATTAGCAAACATGAAACAATAAATAATGGCATAAAAGAAAATGCGATTGATAATTTAATAGTTGATGCAAAAAATTCAATAACGATAACTGAAAATATTGGTGCTATTTCTGTTGCTGGAAAATTTGCTGTTGGTCCATCAGTGGCTGTTAATAAAATATCTAATAATGTTGAAGCTTATACAGGTGATCATGTTCAAGTAAATGCTAAAAATATTGAAATAACGGCAAAATCTGAAAACGCTATTGGAACAGAAGATGAAAAATCAACGGTTTTCTCAGGATCTTTAGGTGGTTATGTTGGCGTTGCAGGTTCCATACTTTATACAGACATCAAAGATAGTGTTAAGGCCTTTGTTGGACAAGATAATACCATTCAACTTGCAGATGATGGAAATTTAAATGTTTTAGCAACAAATATAAGTAAAATAAACGAACAAATCGGAAGTGCCGAATTGGGAATTGGTGCGGTTGGTGCAACTGTTGGATGGAATGAAATTAATAATACTGTTTTATCATACATTGGTTCAAATACCGATATAATGGGCAACAATGCTGATGTAAGCATTCAAGCAAAAAGCAACGAAGCAATTAATGCCTATGGCCTTGTGGCAAGTGGCGGTGGTGTAGCTCTTTCTGGAGGGGTTCTTTATTCTTCTATTGGTAAAAAAGTTGGCAACAACTCATATTCAGATATGCATGTTGATGATCAAAAGTTGTTTATTTCAGCTCAATCCCAAGCTGACGAAACCCTCAAAACAGCAAATGAAAAAATATCAAAAGCAAATAGTGTCTATCAAGATGCTTATATGAAAGCCATTCAAACAGCAAAAGAAAAAGTTGATCAAGACTCTGATTCTCGCATTAATAATTTAACAAGCCAAACAGATAACCTATTTGAAAAAACTAAAGATACAAAAACGCACGCTACGGCAACAGATCGAATGGATACAACATCTTCATTCATTGATTCTGGAGCTGATCTTTTGGTAAGAGATTTAAAAATATCTGCCCAAAACACAAACAATATCAATCTTGAAACCAACGGTGGAGCGCTTGCTGGAGCTCATATTGGCATATCCGCAGCAATATCGGATAACAACACAACAGTAAATGCTTTCTTATCAAACGATACAAAAATTAATTCTAAATCTTTTGAATTAAATGCTTCTTCTATTGATATGCAAAATATCTATACTCTTGCCTCAATTGGAGGCATTATCAATGGCGATGGGAGTGTTACAAAAGCGCTCTCTAATAAAACAACAAACACATACATATTACAAAATGCTGAAATTAACACAGAATCAGATATAAACATTACTGCTGACTCAAAATCAGAAATCACAACTGAATCTGATACAACAAGTCTTGCTGGTGTAAATGTTGGCGTTTCAAAATCAAGCGCTATAAGTACTGGCGCTACAATGATTAATTTAGCAGATAATGTCTCGTTAAATTCACAAAGTGGTAATGCACAAATTAAAACAAAGACGAATGAAAAAGTTAATGCTACATCATTGGCTACAACTCGTGGTGTTGGATCTGGCGGCGGCGGAGAATCTGTTGCAAAAATAAACAAAGTTTCCGGCATAGAGATTAAAAATGGTTTTAAAGCAAATATTGAAGGCGATTTACTTTTATCATCTATTGCAAACAATGAAGTGCTTTCAAAATCTGATGGTCGTGCTTATGGTGGTATTAGTGTCGGTGGAACAAGCACTCTTGCTGAGATTAATCAAACCTCAGGTGTTAAAATTGAGAACAATAACACACAAACAAATATTGAAGCCAACAATATTTTAATTACATCAACAGTCAAAAACAACACGAATGCCGAAACTCATGCCGGAGCAGGTACTCTTGCAGGTGGTTCAGGGTCGGGAGTAACAAATAACATTATTTCAACTAATGATATTTATGTGGGTAAAAACTATAATATATTGGCACAAGGGGGATATGCATTAGCTGCTGATACAAGCAACACATATAAAAGCTTTAATAAGTCTGACGCATTTGGCATAGTAACAGTTGCCATTCCAACAATCAGAAATAATGTAACATCAACTGTATCTATTGATTCTGAATCAGATGTCGTCGCTCATTCAGGAATTGTGTTAAAATCATTAAATGAAATTTTAAAAGAAGCTGTATCCGAATATGATTTATATGGGGGCGCTGGCGGATTAGCTGATGGATCAGGTGGATCTATCAAAGATAAATTATTGATGAGCACAACAACCTCTTTTGGCGGAAATAAAGCCTATGAAAATGCTGAATATGGCCAAGGAGGTATTGATATCAGCGCTCATAATATCTTAAATGTAAATGAAAAGGCAAATTTGTATTCTGCCGGTGCTATTCAAGGAGCAGACACTGATGCCATTGTTGAAGCAACAACTAATGCCACTGTTAATGTTTCAAACAAAGACATTAAAACAAAAGATAATCATATAAATTATACAGCAAGAAATGACGTTGATATCTATACAAAATCAAACGTTGAATCTTATGGTGGTGTTGCTGGTGCTGGTGGTAAAAGTGAAGCAACACTTGCAAAACAAACAGCATCTGTTATTTTTTCTGATGGCGTAAAATCACTTAGTGGAAAAGATACAAATATTTCAGCAATCAACAATAACAGTTTAGAAGCATACATCTATGCTGAAACTGGTGGACTGTTAAGTTTTGTTGCAGGGGAAGCTCATGCGCATAACAAAGATTCACAATCAAAAGTTGAAATCAATTCTGGTGCAGAAATATCATCTTTTGATAAAATAGATGTTAAAGCAATAAGTACATCACAAAAAATAAAAGCAAAACGTGATGCATTGGCATATGAATTAGGTTTCATTCCTTATCATGGATCCGGAAATGAATATTCAACAGATAAAAATTCTGCAAATATTATTCTTAATGGTCACCTTGAAAGTGGTCTTGGAGCAAATAGAACGCTCATTATCAACAAGGATGGGACAGTCAGTTCTGATAGCAACATCTTCGTTAAACAAGAAGTAATCGGAACAATTTCAAGTTCAGATATTAATGCTGATATTCAAAGCTATACCTCTTCTATTGAAGATATGGAAAAGGCATATAAGGAATATATGGCAAGTGAAGAAAACAGAAGAGACACTTATCAAACAAGATATGATGAAGCAGAAGCACAAAAAAATAATCTTGAAAACAAAAACATTGATTTAACTGATAATAAAAACAAAGCTGAAATAGCATTAAACACTATTACCAATGCATTAAATGATTTAGATAATATTGGAACAAAAGACTATGAAACCAGTTATGGCAGTATGACTGAACTCAAAACTATGATTGATGCATATAATACTGGAGGCGAAAACAGTCAAGCTTACTCTGATGCCTTATATGCTGTAATAACAAAACAATATGATTTAACTGAACAAATAGCGCAAGATACAACGCAAATAAATGAAAATAATGTAGCAATTGAAACTTATAAAAGCGCAATGTCTGCTGCCGAAAATAACATCAATCAAATAAATACTGTATTAGAGGAAACAAAAGAAAAATATACGGCTGATGTTAAAGATTTACAGGCTAAAATAGAGGAATTACAAAAAAGACAAGAAGAAATTGCATCTGCTGATACCTCTATATATTCAATGGTTATAGATGATATTATTATCAGATCAGGTGAAGTCAATTTAACAGGGAATGTAACTGGAACAGGTTCAATTACAGCTCCTGGCAATAACTTCACAATTGATATTCAAAACTATAGCGCTAATAATATCATTTATGGTGATTTGATTATTGATAGAGATTTAAAAGGAGGCATTAATGGAACGAATATTGCCTCATCTATTACTCAAAATATAATAAATGAAAAAATAAATGGAAACAGTGAACCAAGAATATCCATTGTGAACCATGTGAATGCCAATGATCCAATTGTTAACATCAATTCTCAAGCTGGTGATATCGTTTTAAGAGGAAATGTTGAAAACACATCTGGTTCTATTTCCATCATTAACAATACTGGAAGTATTTTATCTGAAGGAAATTTAAAAGCAAAGAACTTAGAAATAAAAGTACCAAACGGAGGATTTAACCAACAATATACTTCAAATGAACTAGAAATTGCTGGATCAAATAAAAATGGTTCCATTGTTGCAACAGGAAATATTAATATTGCAGCAAAAACCATAGATGTTAACGGTTTAATTCAAAGCGGAAGCGAAATTAAAGAAGTTTACATTCCTGATTTATCAATTGTTAAAGAAGGTGATAAATATTATCAGATTATTGATGGCGTTAAAACCCTGATGACAAAAAGTCAAACAGGTGAGGAATATTATTATTTAACCTTAACAGATGATACGAGTGATTTATCTCAATTAAAACAAATTAAAGCCTATTTTAAACCAACTAACTCAACTAAAACAGAAAACGTCACAGGGGATATTTATCTGTTTAAGGCGAATATAGAAGGGGGAGATATCACATTAACAGGTAATATTGTCAGCAGTTCAAACACAGGTAAAATTGTTCTTTTAAACGGATATGGGCATATCAATATTGTAAATAATTCAAAATATAATTTGGTTACAAACACATTAAATACCGATATCAAAACTCAAGGTAAATTAACAATCAATGACTTCAAGTTTTCCTCAGAAGAGGGTGGTGATGCTTTTGATAATCTATCACAAGAAGATTTAACAAACGAGTTTTTATCTTCTAATGCTGGAAAATATGAAGCTTATGTTAACAATGGTGAAATTATCACTTCAGCAACAGGAAACACTCAAGGAAACGGATTCTTTGGTAATGAAACATCTGTTGTTGAAAGAGCCGATGGTGCAAAAGTTTATTCAACAACATATACGCCAGGGAATGATGCGTATACAATAACATCTGCAGGTGGAACATACTCTTATCAAGTTTATGAACCTCGTTCATGGCTTGTTGAATTATTTACTGGCAAACAATATAAAACCGTAACGGTTAATTATGATCCGGTTTATGAAGTTAAAAACAATTCTATTTCAATTGACTTTCAAGGATTTGATAAACCAGAAATTAATATTACATCTAATGGAAGCGGTAATATATTATTAAACAACAATGTTTCTGCTGCTCATGGTGATGTTAGTATCACATCAAACAAAAGCATTTTAGCGAATGGTATAAATTCTATCATTTCAGCAAATAATATTACTTTAAATACTCAAAATAATATTGGTGAATCATTAACAGAAAATGGATCTGCAATCAAAGCCATTCAAGTTGAAGTTTTAAATAATGGAACTTTAACTGCAAGTGGTAAAGATGTGTATATTAATTATCCATATACAGAAATCAGTAATATTAACATTAATGCGCTTGGTAATACTTACCTCTCATCTACTAATGGAAACTTTAATGGTGTTGGAAAAACAATAGATATTTCATCAAATACATTAGAATTAAGAGCTGATAATATACTTCTTGATACAACTGAAAATGAAAATATTGATATTGATGTTAACGAATTAAAAGCCAGAGCTAAAAACAATATTTCTATTACAAATAAAGGCGATTTAGTTGTATCTTCAATTGTATCAGAAAATGATGGAAAAATATCTTTAGAAAGTAAAGAAGGCTCAATCATTGCCGGCAACACCAAAACTTACAGTCCATATCATATCACAGGAAGCGAAATTTATTTAAAAGCATTAAATGGAGGAATTGGAACAAAAGAGTCTTCATTAAAATTTGCAAAGAATGGTGTTTACAATATAGAAGCTAAAAATGATATATATTTAGATTCTATTGCAACAATGTATATCGATAATATTCAATCAAATGAAGGAAATGTAGCATTAAATTCCTCTTTTGGGATTATAGCCTCTGCAAGATCTGATCAAAATAAAAACTATAATTTGTTCGCAGGTAAAGATTTAACCCTTTCATCTACCGACGGCAATATCGAAAATCTTGAAGTGAATATAAATGGGGCAATAAATGCAACTGCAGGATATAACAATGGTAATCTAGAAGGATTAAATAGTATTAATATCCAAAATGTTTCTGATAACGATATGAAAATTGGAACAATTAGAGCCTCTAAAAATGTAACCTTAACAAGTAACAAAGGTCTTCAAAATGCAACTGATACCTCAATTATTGGTGGCGAACAAATTGCCATTAAAACAAGTGGTGATGTTGGCACTCAAACTTCATCAATAAATTTATCCGCAAATAAAGGTATAACTGTTTTATCTAAAGGTGAAAGCAATGTTTATCTCAGCACAGACGATGATCAAAATGGCTTAAAAATCAATAAGATTGATACAAATAATGGCGAAGGCGCATTGGGAACTGTTAAAGTTGTGTCTGCCGGAAATATTAGCAATGTTTCAGAAAAATCTGAAAAAACAGAAACAATAAATATTAACGCTAAAAATATTTCATTAACTGCGGGCGAGGGCAAAGATATTGGTTCAAGAGAGCGTTATTTTGTTGTATCAACGCCATCAAATGAAGATGGCAATGGATTGGGATATCAAGCCGAACAAGCATTCATCAAAGGCATTGGGGATGTTTTAAATATCAACAATGGCCTATCTGTTGGCAATGCTATGATTGATGCTGAAAACAATATTATTGCTAACAATTTAATATCAGAAACGGGAAGTATTTCTGTTTCAACTCATTCAAATGTAACACTCAACAATGTTTCTGCTGATAAAGATTTAAGTATCTATGGTACAGATGTAAACGTTGATGAATTAAAAGCTAATGGCATTTTAAGTGGTGTTGTTGATAATCTAACAATAAAATCATCTCAAGATTTACATATGGGAATAATCCTAGGGCTCACAAATGACTTTGCCAATAATATTGATATTACAACTGACATGAGCATTTTGAATGGCTTATCTTCTGATGATGCAAATATCTTTGCTAAAAATATTTCATTAACAGCTGGTCAATCAATTGGAAAAGAGAATGCATTAAAAATCGATCTATCAAATGAAAACAACGTAAACGCTATTGCAAACGATCTTATTCATTTGAACAACACGGGAAATGAAGCCAATTACAATAAAATTTCCTCCAAAGATGTTGTTATTTCTTCTGATACTGATGTTAAAATCAAAGAGTTAAATACGGAAACACTTTCGTTGACAACAAAAACATCAAATGTTAGCATGACTGGAGATATCAAAAATAAAGGAGTTATCAAAACAAAAGATAAGAAAATCGTTATCGGCGATATAAAGGAACCTATTGATTATAGCGCAACTGCACAATTAGCTTTAATTAAAAGACCAATGCATTTAACATTAGATGGCAGTAACATTATCAAAACAGATGCTCAAAATGTTGTCAGACATAGTAAAAATGTGTTTATTAATGGTGAAAAACATAGAACGAGTATCGAAGATAAAATTCAATTCGAAATTGGAGCGCTTATCAAAAATGTATATTATTCATTTTTTAATGATAAAATGATATATCCTGGCCTAAAAGACCATCATGATTATATAACAGAATTGATGAATCAAAATAATATAACTAATCATTATAATGATGTTATCAATGATTATAATGTTTGGAAAGTGATTAATCTGAAAAAATAATATCTATCGTTTAACCATTTTGGCTGATATACTAAAAGCACACGCCATTACTTTTGATTGAATATCTGCGCCTAGTCTAAAATTTTCTTTTATCGTCCAGACCTGACATTCTTTGTTTAAATAAGTTTCTAATATGTGCATAACCTCTAACATTGAACGCCCCAAACGAGATATTTCACAAGAAATCAGGATATCTCCGGCTTTCATACTTTGAAGTAATTTTCCTAATTTTCTTTTATCTAAAGATTTTCTGGATGAAATAGTTTCTTCTACCCAATACGTAATTTTGACTTTTTGAGCTTTTGCGAATTGTTTAATTTCATATTTTTGATGTTCACATGTTTGTTTATCTGTTGAAACTCTGATGTAGCCAATAACTGCCATGTTATACCTCCTAATAAATAAAGTTAAAAAAAGTGGCTCATTTAATAGAACGTTTATGGTCATTCTGGATTTGTTCAAGTTAGTCAAACGTCTATAAACAGCTTAAAATCCTTGTTTTTCTTTAATTTTTAAATAGTTTTTCTAAAATGTACAAAAAATACAAAAGTATGAAAAAGGTGGTTGATTTTATTGTTGGTTTGTAGTCTAATAGGTAAGAAGAAAAATCTTCATAATTTTAATTCATTACAAAAAAAGGAGTTAAAATGAAAAAATACTTAGTAATTGCTTTTATCTTAGCAATGACTGGAACAACAGCAGGAGCATTTTCTTTACCTAAAGTAGATATGGGTAGTAACAAAGTTTTATTAAACAAATGCTTACTTGAAGAAGGTACAAAAATGTTGAATGCTGGAAAGCTAACAAAAGCAACAATTAATACAACAGCTACAGAAATTGTAGCAACTTGTACAACAAAGTTAGCATTAAAAAATGTCGATGATACAACAGTAACATTAGCGGTAGATGTATTGAAAACATTGGTTAAATAAAATTAATAAGGAAATAAAATGACAACTACTTTTATAAAGTCAACAACAGCTCTATCATTGGTTTTATTGCTATCTGCTTGTGGTTTAAGCAATAAACAAAAATTTGAAACATATACTCAATCATATCAGCAAGCAAACTATTGTGAAGCTGCTGGTGCTGTTTTAGATGAAAGTGATATTTGTAATAAAACCGTAGAAGATATGGATTTGGAAGATTATAATATCGATGAAAAATTAAATGCTGGGACAGCTTTATTTTTGGCAAAGAAACCTGAATTGTCAAATGCTCTTTTTATAACCGCCTCAACATCTATACAAGAAGACTTTGCTTCATCTGGTATTGGTCGAGGAACAGCAGAAGTAGTTGCTAATGCTAGTCTTGTTGATTATAACCCTATGATTATGGATAGCATTTATTTGCATGCTTATTCTTTTATGAATGCCTTATCTTTAAAAGATAAAGAAGAAGCAAAAATTCAAATTAATCGTGCTTATGCGGTTCAACAAAATGCAGTAAAAGAATTTAGTAAAGAAATTGAAAAACAAAAGCAAGAAGCTGCTAAAGAAGCTGCAGAAATGGATGCAGCTGTTAAACAAGGAAATAATAAAAATATTTCCTCGGTAATGTCTAATTATGCTGAATTTTCAAAATGGAAAGGTTATGCAGATTTTGTAAATCCGTATGTGACTTATTTAAGTGGTCTTTATTTTATGTTGAATGGGACAAGTAGCAGTGATTATGAGACGGCATCAAATTATTTAAAACGTGTACGTGGTATGATGTATAACAATCCCTATGTTCAAGAAGATTTAGCTTTGGCTGATAAATTAGCATCAGGTCAAAGAAATATTATTGAACCAACAGCTTGGATTGTTTTTGAAAATGGTGAAATTACAAATTTAAAGGATTTTAAAATTGATCTACCTATTTTCTTAGTGACCCGAGATCTTAAAACTGCTTCTTTAGCATTACCATATCCAAATGAACGAGCAGAAGCTTATCCAAGTATTTCTGTTTCAAATGGTAAGCAACGCGCTCAAACATCTTTGTTAACAAATATGGATAATATTTTTATTTCCGAATTTAAAGAAAGATTACCGGGAATTGTTGCAAAGGCTGTTACAAAACTAACGTTACAGACTGCTGCTCAAGTTGCTTTGCGTCAATCAACAAAGGGAACGGATGCAGCATTAATTGGTGAAATAGCCAGTTTTGCAGTTGGTGCATATTCCATAGCTACAACAACAGCTGATACAAGAAGTTGGTATGGATTACCAAAAAATGTACAATTAGCTAAAATTAAAAAGAATGGTAATAATTTAACATTACAGGTTGGGTCTCAGACATTAAATGTTTCTGTTCCTAAAGAAGGTCATTCTTTAATTTATGTTCGAGTACCTGTCAGTGGAACTGTTCCAACCATAAGTGTATTTGATTTGTAAGAAAGGAAAACGCATGAAAAAAACACTTTTAGGCATCTCACTGCTTTGTTTAGCAGGATGTACAACTCCTTTAGAGTATGATCATTCTGTATTTGCGATTAATTCTGATGTAGAGTTAACATATATTGATTCTACTTCAACAATACGCGAAAGAGATGGTCAAGTATTTGTTCAAGTAACAGGAATGTCTCCAGATACACAAATGGTATATTATAAAACAGAATGGTTTGATAAAAATGGGATGAAAATTTCAACAGATTTATCAAAATGGAAAACAGCTAAACTCATAGAAAATATGGAGTTCACTTGGAAAATGACATCTCCATCAAAACGAGCTGTTAGTTACAAAGTACATATCACTGATGATCTTGGTGACGGAATTATTCATTAAAGAAAGGATATAATATGAAAAAATATATAACATTTTTGATGACTGGTTTTATGATGTTATCCGTTTGTGGATGTGCCACAAAAACACAAATGATTGATACTGAAAATGATACAACAGAACGTGCAGCCGCTTTAGAAGGACGCGATTTTGAGGATGCATCCAATGCAATGATTGAAGATATGTTGGAAATGGGAACAGTAACAAAACCGAATGGTCAACCATATATTTTAGTCATTTCACGTATTGAAAATGATACAATGCAACGTCTTGATACAGATGAATTGACAAAATCCATCAGAATTGCATTAATGAAAAGTGGTAAAGTAAGAGTTACAACTTTCCAAGAAGATTCAATGGTTATGAAGTCAAGTCAACTGAGAAAATCTAAAGAGTTTAATCAGGCAAATGTTCGTAAAGCGGGTTCTTTAGCTGCCCCTGAATTAAGTTTATCAGGAAAAATCACTCAGAAAGAATTTATTGTATCCGGAGATAAACGCATTGAGTATAGATTTTCTTTGTCAATGACTGATCTATCTAACGGCTTAACGATTTGGGAAGGTGAAAAGAAAATTAAAAAACTCGCAGATAAGAATGCAGTAACTTGGTAAGAAAGGACAATTAAATGAAAAAATTATTTGCATTATTGATTCTTTTGTCATCGTTTGGCGTTCAAGCCAAAGAAATAAGTGTCATTGCATTTGGTGAAGGTGAAAATTATGATTGGGCCGTTCTAAATGCTGTTGAAAATGCGGTTAGACAAACCAATGAAATTTCTATTGAAGGGAATGGACTTCATAAAATTGATATTTCATCTTCAATTTCAAGAGAGCAATCTCAAAGCGGTAACAGTTCTTCAAACACGGATGCAACCTTAAATGCCAAAGGAGAATTTGGTAGAGAAGGACATTTGGATGCTAAAGGTAATGTTAACTCAAACAATAGTTATGAAGACCATAAAACAGATACCATTACAGCAGGTGTTAAAGATAATTCTAAACATATTCCCGCAAAGTATAAAGGAATTGTATCTTCATATGAAGTTACGGAACATACTACCAAAAATGGATTGCATCAAGTAAAGATTAAAGCTGTTATTGAAAAACATGATTCTAAGGATTACAAATCAAAAAATTTGATTAAAAAAGCTGAATATTCTTTAGCTGTTTTACCATTCAAAGGCTTAAAACAATTTAAATGTTTAGGGCAAAAAGTATCTTTGGATGATTTAAATACATTGATAACAAATGCCTTTGTTGAAAATTTGGTTCCCAGCCGAAAATTCAATTTAGTAGATAGAAATAATTTGGATAACTATGCAGATGAATTATCTTTAATTGCAAATGACTTAACTTTATCCGAAAATAAAATTAGATTGAAAAATATCGTCCCTGCCGATTATATTTTAGTTGGAACAATTGAAAACTTTTCAGCAACTGAAACAAAGGAATTTATTGAATTTACGGGTGAAACAAGTTATGAAAGTTCTTCAAAATTAAAATTATCTTATCGAATTTTAGAAACAGCAACAATGGAAATCGTATCTTCCGGTTCTGTTGAAAAGAAATTCAGCAAAGAAAGTGCTTTTTCTTCTTGTTATAATGTAGAAGAATTATTGGTGGGTCGAGCTGTAAAAGATGCTTCAAATAAACTCTTGGCTGATATTTTCCCTGACTATAAAGTATCTGAGAGTTCTGAAGCAAAGAAACCTGCAAAAAAGAAAGCAGAACCAGCTCAACCGGTTGATTATTCTTTGATACTTGACTAATAAAACATCCTTTTCTTAGGTTCTGTTTTATGATTTAACCTCGGTTTTGATGAAATCGAGGTTATTTTTTACTTCCTGCCCTTGGGGCAGGTTTTGAATATCACATTTACTAACCTTTGTATATGTGTAGGTAGAGGTTAAAATGAACAATTATACTGAACAAGCATACTCTCTCATTAGTTCTCGCAGGTAAAGGCCTTATCAGGAAAAATGAGCCAATTAACGATGTTGCACTTATTTTATGGCTGGGATATGCTGGCAGGGTTCCCGAGGTCCTCTAGATGGCAGGTAGGGCTCCCGAGATAGCAGTAGCAATAAGCGTGTTATAAGAACATCTTTTTACATCAAATTTGAGTCTGAATACATCTGCCTCTCTCTGGGATGAAAAATTGATATCCCAAGATAGATGCATTGAAAACAAAGGCTTTTTTGAATTTTAAGTCCGTGTAGGGCTGAAAAAAGAGCGTTTTGAAAAACACTGTACACGGACCAGATTAAGTGCTTGTAAAATAATAAAAAAGTCGCTATTTCTAGCGACTTATCTGTTTTGGCTGGGGAGGCTGGATTCGAACTTAAAAAAAATAAAGATTGCTCTTGAGTTATTCAATTAAATAAGATAATAAATATATGATTAAATTTAAAGAAAGGGGTTGGAATGAAAACATCACAAGAGTTTTTTTTATATAAAAAAAGATTGATTATTTTTTTGATTTTTTCGATTTGTTTAGCTCTATTTGGGCTTGATGTTATAATATCAGATGGTTCTGACTATGTTGCGGGATCAAGGTTAAAAGTTTTTATTGGAAGTTTTATTTTTGCGTTATTTTCAATTGCTTCGATACTAATTGTTTTCATATTATATCTTTATAAAAAGCCTATTGCGAAGACATCAGAGATGGATATTGAAATAGGAGGCAAAAAAGCTTTATGGAGTGATATTGATCGAGCTGAAAATGAAACAATAGGTTTGGGGTTAATGCCACCACATGTAATTAGCGTAAAGTTAACACATATTGTTTTAAAAGGAATTTTAAACAATGATGATCAAAAAACAAGTAAGCCATCAAACCGTTTATCAATTGCTTGGTTCATGTTTTCAAAAAAGGATGCTGAAAAGTTAAAGAATATATTAAAACAACATATTAAAAATTTTGAAATTGATAAATAATTAATAAAAGGACTCTATGATGAAAAGATATTTTAATTTGATATTATTTGCTTTGATGTTTGTTCCTGCTGTTGGTTTTGCAGCAAATTCAGAAATGTTAATTCAAACAGATCGTCATTGGAATCAACAACCAATTAAACCACTTCATATTAATCAACCACAAGTAACAGTTTTAAGAATCAAAATCGCTGTTGGCGAAAAATTAGAGATGCATAAGCATCCTGTTTTAAACATTGGATATTTAACAAAAGGGGAATTATCGGTTTATTCTGATAAAGGTGATGTTTTAGTGCTTAAAGCTGGGGATCCTATTGTTGAATTGGTTGATACTTGGCACTATGGCGTTAATACTGGGGATCAAGAAGCTGAAATTGTTGTCACCTATGTGGGCGAAAAAGAAGATAGTTTAACCATCTATAATAAATAGCTTAAAAAAAACAAGATTAAATCAAAAGCTCTCAATACGTTGGGGGCTTTTTTTTAGAATGTTAAAATATTTAAGTTTATTATTGTATTTTTTCATTTTTAAAGATACACTGTTAAAAATTTGAAAAAAAGGAGATATCAATGAGAAAAAAGATTATTGTTGCCATATTTTGTTTTTTTAGCGGTTTTTTATTTACTTTAGGATACTTAAATAAAGAATCATTACTAAAATATGGTTCAAATTTTTCTTCCAAGATTTTTAAATCTGAAGAAACTTTAAAAAAGAATAAATTTCTTTTAATGATGAGTAGCTGGAAACGGCCGATGCTGTTATCTGGTCAAATATTAAGATTTATGAACCAAACCTATGATAATTATAAAATCAGCGTTTCAATTAAAGGAACACCGGAAGATTGGATTAGATCAACATTTATGAAAGAATGGCAACCCTTTGTTGATAAAGGGAGTTTGGTTGTTCGATTTGATGAAAACAAAGAACAGTTAAGCAATTTATTAGATACAATCAGAAATATTCCATTAGATGAATATGATTACTTTTGCAAAATTGATGATGATGATTGGTATGCTCCCAATTATTTAGAAGAAGTTAATAAATATTTAAATAAGGAAACTGATGTTGATATTTCATCAACGCGGAATATGGTAATTTTAGATAATGGTCATGATCAAGTTAGAATGGATTATAGTCCATTGGATTGGTCTGGGCAAACGATTTGCATTTCAAGACCAATGGCCAAAGCTTTGCTTGAAATTGAAAAAAATCCATCAGCTTATGAACCACGTTATCCTGCTTCAGAAGTTTTGCGCTTAAGATCAAACAAAGAAGATGCTTTAATTCATCACTTTATTCGAGCAATTGGTGGAAAGCCTCAAGAAAGAGATACACCGAAAACAGATATAATTTATGGACGGCAATATCCTTCAATTACAAGACATTAATTCTGATCATAATAAAAAAAAGCCACTCTTAATGAGTGGCCTTTTTAATAGGGTTAGAATTAAAGTTTAATTAATTCAATTTCTTTATTTGGTAAATCTTTCACCCCAACACCAAGAGCGGCAAGTTTATCTCTGATTTCATCAGATTTTGCCCAATTTTTGGTGGCTCTGGCTTCTTTTCGTTGCTCTAAAAGATCAGCGATTTCTGGAGTCACTTCAACAGAAGGTGTTTGTTTTGCTTCAATATTTTTTAATTCTAAGTTAAACACGCTGTCTACATGCAACAAATAGGCAAGGCGAACAGCTTCGCTTTTTTTGTTATCTTTTAAAACGCCCCACATATGAGAAATGGCAAGAGGTGTTTTAATATCATCAAATAAATAATTGTTAAATTCTGCCGTTAAACTTTCAACTTCGTTGCTTTCCTCTTCAGTTAATGAAGCATTATTCACTTTGGCTTTTAAAGAGGCGATGGCATCACATAAGTTTTCATAAGCTTTTTTTGCGCCATCTAAAGCTTCATCTGAAAAAACAGCCGAGCTACGATAATGAGAAGTCAATGTGAAATATTTATAATGCATTGGCAAATAGCCCATTTCTTTTAAGGTATCAATGGTTGTTTTGCCCCCAGTTGATTTACTCATTTTGCCAGATTTTGTGTTCAAAAATTCCATATGCAACCAATAATTGACCCATTCATGACCTAAATGAGCTTCACTTTGGGCAATTTCATTTTCGTGATGCACCGGAATGTGGTCAATCCCGCCACAGTGAATATCAATGCGTTCACCCAAATATTTTGTTGACATAGCAGAGCATTCAATATGCCAACCAGGGTAACCACGACCCCATGGGCTATCCCATTGTAAAATTTGATTTTCAA
>JAZLCE010000011.1:0-55277 GCA_045614025.1 Alphaproteobacteria bacterium | reverse complement strand
TAATACTTTAAGAATCTTCAATAACCTTTTGATACTATTAAATATTGCTATTTTGTCACTTTTGTCATTTTTTATCCCTTGTCAGCCTTCTTTTTTTAAGATATAACCCATTAAAGAGATATTAAATACCCCCATTTTTTTATTTAACAGCAAAGGATATGATTATAATTTTTTTTATAGTCCTATCCTTTTTTTATTTTTTATCAATTAAAGAAGGAGTTTTTTTATGCCATTTACAACAACAGGAACCTTTGAACGCCTGCATAATTGGGAAGAAGACCGCATAAACGGTATTGAAATCGTAACAGATCACCATGATGCAGAAGATGATAACTTTGCTGAAGGATTATCTCAAACCCTTTTAAAAGATGGGCGCGCCCCAATGGAAGGCGCCCTCAATATGGGTGGTTTTCCCATCACGGGCGTTTCAAATGGCGTTAACAAGCAAGATGCGGTTACAAAGGCTCAATTAGATGAAATTGATTTAAATTTTGTTCCCAAAAACAAAGATTGCCAAATCGGTGGAGCAAAAGAATTTTTAAATCCCGTTTATATGCCAACGCTTGATGTTTCTGACAAATCCAATAAAGGGGCATCTACCAAGTTTGTTGCCGATAAAATTGATCAAGAATTTGATAACAAAAAAGTTGAATACCTTGGAAGCCTTTTCCCAAAATATAATAATTTAACAACGATTTCAAGTGGTTATAACACGCCAACTTTTGGATATGTTATTTTTGAATTACCCACAAGAATGAATGGATATATTGAAGTGGGCGGTTATAAACGCTCTCTTTCATATTCTTATAATTACACGCAACCAGACACATTGATCATCCCTGTTGGTCAATATGTTTATATTTATTTTTCGGGATGCACAGCTAAATTTGCGCCCATTAATTAAGGAGGAATCATGTCTTTTTTATTAACAAGTAATCATATCAGCATCACAAAGGGGGATACTTTTTCAATCCCTGTTCATTTTCATCAACCCATTCATGGAGCCATTATCACTATTCAAGTTTTTAAAGAAGGGCAATTGCTCCCGGTGATTCATAAAGAAATTTCAGATCATCTTGATGCTGAAACAGGGCAAAGTCTTTTGCTTTTGGAAAAGGAACTCACCGACATTGAAGCGGGAACATATTTTATTCAAATGTCTATCACCTTTTTAAACGGCGCTAAATATACGTTTTATCCCCCTCACCCAGATACAAAAGCTTCATTTACCATTCAAGAACTTAAAACAATTTAGGAGATTTTTATGCAAGAAATTAACTCTTATTTACCAAATTCTATTCATGTGAGCATTGGAACTGAACCCATTGATTTAAAAGTTCAAGGTGTTTTCGTTCGAAACGGGCTGGAAGAAATTGAAAATTATCTTGAAAAAACGGCTAAACCCGCTTTACAAGAAATTATCAATAGCGCTGGGGCTGATTTAGAAGGCGCTATTATGCTCTTCAATCAAAATGCCTTTGAAGAAACAATAAAATTTAATCAAAACGCTGAAGAACAAAAAAATTATATCACTGAAGAAGCCAAATATTGGGCAGATGCCGATATTGAAGAAAATCCCGCTGGTTCTGCTAAATATTGGGCGCAACAAGCCAAAATCAATTATGAAGACTCTCTTTTATTGGCTGATACTTTGAATGGGGAGGAAATTTAAATGACAACGAAATTAAATCAAAAATTAAACTATGCCATTGAATCAAAAAACTTAATCACTACAGCCCTTCAAAAAAAAGGAGCCCAAATTAATGATAAAACGCCTTTTCGCCAATTTTCTCAAGCAATTGAATCATTAAAAACAAGCTCGCCAAGCAAAGATTTTTTTTCTTCATATACATTTCATCCAGGCGATAAAGTGATGATTCAAAAGAATCAAAAAAATCTTCCAATTCAAAAGGGCTCGTTTACTGGCAATCTTGTTGGCGATTTCATCACTCACGTGGCTAATTTTGGCTGTTGTTACCAAGATATCATTTATTTAGGCTTTTATAACAGCACCTTTTTTACCTATCGATTTGATCGGGAAACCCAAACAATTTATCCACTCAGGCAAAGAACAACAAAGGTAAAATCATCTGTTGGCGAAAGAAACCCCATTCATCAAAATTTAGGGTTAAATTATGTTCTTAACCCCGAAAATGAAGATGTTTTCAGCGCCCTTTCCTATCCAAGTGGCGGAAATTTTTCAAGTTTTGCTTTAAGTTATTCCTTTTTTGATTCCAAAGGCGATTATTTAATTCAATATAATGCAAGTAACGGCTTGTTTGATGTTTTAAAACTTATTTTCAATGAAGAAGAAAACACTTATTCATATCAATTGATAACCAAACAAACACTTGCCTCTTCGCATAATATAGCTGAATTTGCAAGGGCCAGTGGCGATATTCATACTTCGCATACATTTGCCCTTGGTGGCAAAACAATTTTTAAAATTAATCCAAACACCAATGAACTTTCAAGTTTTAATATTTTGGATATCATAACTGATATTAATAATCCCGATATTTTATTATTCGGCCAAAATTATTTGGTTTTAGTTTCGGGGAGTACCTCTTCAAGAAAAGTTCATTTTATTAAAGCCACCCCAATTGATGAAACGCTTGCCCTTAATGATGAAGGGTTTTATGATAATCCAACGAATTATACATACACCCTTCTTCATGAAGAAGCTACCCCTAATTTAATAAACGAGGCCTTGTGTTGGAATCCAAATAACATTTATTCCCCTATTAATCCACACTTGAATTATTATATCCACGTTGCAAAAGAAAAAATTGATGATATGGCTGATTTTAGCTATGAATTCGGGTCAACAACTGGCGATATTATTTATGGTTTTTATATGGATGAAAACACCTTTATCTCTTATGCTTTCAAAGAAAATGCAAGCACAAAGGTCTCTCCAAAAATGTGTCAACTTTATAAAAGAACAACCCCGAAACAGCCCTTTTCAACCATAGAACCAACCTTTAACGAAGCTTGTTTTTTCTTAAATGAAAATGGCTCTGGCGTGTTTAATTCAAGTAACACAGCTTTTATGCATAAACTTAAGGGAAACACCCCTCAAGAAATAACTTCAACAGGAGTTGGTGTCCTCAGCCCGGCAACGCTTTTCTTAAAAAATGGGGGTATATCTGCCAGTGTATATGCAAAAAAAATATCTTATCAAATGTGTCCTTACGTAAGTAGCGAAATTTCAATCAGATATGGCATCAATACCGTTATTGATGAAGAGTTTGTTTCAAACACTTATTCTGGTTATGTTTATTATTTTCCAAACACAGGAAGTGCCATCCAATTAACGTTTAAAGAGGCGATTTCCTCTCACACGTCTAGTTTTATTTTTAAATACAAACAAGAATATTATTTCTTTGATTTTGGCAATACAACAGGGTCAAACATCCCTGGAACGGTACAAAAAGCCACTTTTGATCTTGAAAACAAAAAAATAAACCTTGGTGAAGTTCAACAAGCGCTTGCAAGTTTTAATCAAATTTCAGATGATTTGATTTTTAAAGTTAAACACCAAGATCTTTGGATCACAACAACTTGCCTTTTTGGCCTCATGCAAGAAGAAAACAAAACGTTTCACTTCAAGCAAATTGCTTTTCCAACTGAGCTTATTCAATCGTTTAATGGCGAAACACCTTCTTATATCCAAACGTTTTATGATGGAAGTTGCGGATTTTTGTTTAAAAATGGTCGTACCATCATTGCGCATATCGAATGGGATGGCTCTTCAAATACTGCCTCTTTAAAAACAGGCAAAGATATTCAAACCATTTCTTCTGATTTTGTGCCTTATGGAACTTTTTATACGTATCTTTCCCCGTTTAAGGTTTATCAATCCATTTTCAACTCGCAAGAAAATATTATTCATTGCACCTATTCAAACTTAAAACCAATGGAAAAATATGAATATCATCTCGCGCCAAACATAAAAGAAAACTGGGATGAAACGGTTACCATCGCCTCAATCAGTCAAGAACCTTACTATAATGAAGAAGGATACCAACTTCAAAACGTAACGCTTGAGTTTTAACTTAAAAAAAGCCTTCTAACCATTTAAATTAGAAGGCTTTTTCTTAAAACCAACGTTCTTTTGGTTTTTCTTGTGGAACTGGCCAATTGTTTGGGGCATAAAACTCAAATGGTTGAAATAAATAAGTCCACCCATTTGAATTTTTGTGTTGAATCGCATGATATAAAAGCTTGCCTTTTTCATCAAATCGATAAATATGCGAATTCACCAAACTCATATTATTTTTGCTTCGAACTTGTGAAAGAGCAACTAATATTTCTTTCTTATTCAAATCATAAATCACATTGGAACCCACTTCGGAATATTCCCCTAAGTCTTTTAAAAACACTTGTTTCACCGTTTTCTTTTTATCATCAATATAAAAAACAGAAGCAACGGAATTTTTGGTTGTATAAAGTTTTTTATCATACATATCTAATCCAGAATTATCCAAAATAGAATAATACCCTGCTCCTGCATATTTAACAGAATGAGATTTTAATGGCCATTTAAAAAAGGATGCTTTTTCATATCCAAGTTGAACGTTTTGAGAATATGGCTTATTATTTTTATCCACCGCGGTTAACATCAAGGAAGATAAATCCTTTCCATCCCCATTTCTGCCTGATTTTGAAATATATTGATGCGGCGTTAACCACCAAAGAGGTTTCTTTGTTTTTTCATCAATTTTAACCATTCCTAAATGACGACCAGAAACAATAATTGCCTTATTTTTGGCATCATAATCAATCCCATTTGTATGCGCCCAATCAACTTTTGACTGCTCATTATAAGAAGATTTAATCACAAGAGATCTATCTGGGTTTAACATTTCTGCCAAATCATATTCAGCCAAAACTGAACCATTTTGGGCATCAATTTCTAAAACAATATCCCGATGTGTTGGTCGATATTCCCCTTCAATCAGCGCCATTGATCCTTCATTGCTTCCAAAAATCAAAAGGTTATCATTATCTTTAAAATTCATTCCATGCATATAGCCATAAAACTTTTCTGGATAATCATATTGCTTAATAAATTCGCCCAAAATCGTATATTTTTTAATATTCTTTTTAGATTCAACAAAAACAAAATCTTTATAAAAATAAAACAGCACCCAACCACTTTCTAGGAATTCATATCTTATAACGCCTTCTTCATCATAAACAACGCCTTCATAATTGGCATAATATCGAAACTCTTTATCATTTTTTTCAAGCGGGAACCATTGAACCGGATATTGCGAATCCTTTGTTTGAATTTCATGAATAAATTTCTTTATTTTCCCTTCTTTTGTTTTAACTTTCAATTCAACTTTGTTTTTTGAATTTGGATAAAGCCCTAAAACTGGGATCTCATGACTTGTTTGATATCCTTTAAATGTTTTTTCAATATCAGGGCCACTATTTAAAGATTTAATCCTTAATGATACTTCAGATGGCTCTTGTGTTTCAAACTTCATCATGGCAGCCAATGGTGTTTTTGAAAAAGGATTTAAAAGAATAAATGGTTCTTCTGGTGTATATACCATTTCTTCATATTTTTCTTCAATATGCTTCCTTTTAATAGACCGATCTATATCAGATACCCATTGATTCCCATCAGAATCATAAACAAAAAAATCTCTTCCCCATTTGTCCCAATTTAAAATAAGCTTTTCATCATTTACAAAAAAAATGTCAGCACATTCATCTTTTGTTTTGCAAACTCTGTTTCCATTCTGTTCAAGAGTTCCCCGCCAATGCGTATGAGAAAACTTTAATGTTTTAAGATCTGTTGCCTCAGCAACAGTTACCAAAAAAAAGGAACAAGCAATCAATAAAATTTTTTTCATATATACCCCCATATGCTTTAATTATTTTTTCTTAAGTTTATATAATAACAAAGGTAAAGGCAACCCTTTAATGAACATAAGCCTAAAAAACTCATAAATTTCATTAAACAAATCAAGCATAAAAAAACGCTCCTTATCCCAATAAACAAGAAGCGTTTTTTATCTATACAACAAGAATTTTAACCGTTGATTAAAACTCTTTATATTCCCTATTGAATGCAAACTTTTTGTGCAGGGATCATAATTTCAATTGGGCCTTTAACGCCAGGGTTCACTTGGCAAGCGCCCATTGAATTATTGCATCCACAATTTGTTGGCGCAACCATTGGAGCTGGACGAACCACTGGTTGAACAACAGGTTGCATCACAGGAGCGCGTTCTTCATCAACAACTGTGTATGATTCTGGAGCCCCCAAATAATGACAGCCAGTTAATGCCATTGAAGCGAATAAAACAGTTAAAACTTTTTTCATCAAATCATCCTCCAAAAAATATTAAACAAACACCTAAAAAGAAATGTAACACAATTTTTTTTTGAATACAAGCAAAAATTATTCAACAACCTTTTCTTTTAAAATTAATTGATTTTAAAAGATTTTTCGTAAAGTTGATATGTTGTTTCAATAATGTTTTCTAAAGAACTATGTTTTGGCTCCCAGCCTAATAATTCATGCGCTTTTTTTGAAAACGCCATCAAAGCGGCGGGATCACCTGCCCTACGTCCGCCCATTTCATAATTCACCTTTTGCCCTGTCACTTGTTCAGCCGTTTCAATCATTTCTTTCACGCTGTGACCAAATCCTGTTCCAAGATTCATAATTTGACTTTCATTTTCTTTTAATAAATATTGAAATGCCAATTCATGCGCCGAAGCTAAATCAGAAACATGGATATAATCGCGCACACAAGTGCCATCTTTTGTGGGGTAATCGGAACCAAAAACCGTCATCTTTTCTCTAACCCCAAAAATTGTTTCCATCACAATGGGCAATAAATTTTGCGGATTTTTTTCCAATCCTTTCACATCACCTTCTTTATCATACCCAACGGCATTAAAATATCTTAAAGAAACAAATTTAATGCCTTTTAACCTGTCATACCAAGAAAGCACTTCTTCAATCATCTTTTTTGAAAAACCATAAAAATTTATGGGGTTTAACGGCGTTTGTTCATTCAAAACTTCAACATCTGGCATGCCATAAACCGCTGCCGTTGAAGAAAAAACAAAATATTTCACATTTTCCTTCACCATGGCATTTAAAACATTAATGGTGCCGTTTAAATTATTAAGCGCATATAAATCTGGCTTTTCCATGGATTCACCCACCGCCTTTTTAGCCGCAAGGTGAACAACACCATCAATCCCCTTCATTGCTTTTTCAAGTGTTGGTGCATCCAAAATATCCCCTTGAATAAATTCAGCATTTTCAAATAAATTAATTTCTTGCCCCGTTGAAAGATTATCAAAAACACGAACCTCATACCCCGTTTTTAATAATTCTTTCACAACATGTGATCCAATATATCCCGCTCCACCAACAACTAAAATACGCATTTATACTGATACTCCCGAGTTTTCTAAATTATATGACGCAAACGACCAATTTAAAAGGTTATTAACCACATCTTTTAAATAAGCCGCTCTTAAATTTTGCTTATCCAAATAATAAGCATGTTCCCAAACATCAATGGCTAATAATGGCGTTGTGAACCCACTGGTTAATGGCGTAAAAGCATTTGAAAAAGGCAAAACCTTTAACGTGTTTTCTTGCAACACCAACCAAACATAACCACTACCAAAAACACTTAACCCCACTTCAATAAGCTTTTCTTTCAAATTTTCAACTGAAGAAAAATCCTTTTCAATCAATTTATTAAGCGAAGAAGATATATCTTTAGTTGAAGAAGATGGCGTTAAAGAATCAAAATAAAATTCATGATTATAAACTTGCGCTGCTTGATTAAAAAGCGCCGTATAAACAGTATCGGATGAAGATCTTAAAATAATATCTGTTAAAGAGAGATCTTTAAAATCTGAATGAAGAATTAATTCATTCACTTTATTTACATATCCCACATAATGCTTTTGATGATGAAATAAAAGTGTTTGCTCTGAAATAAAAGGCTCTAATGCCGTTGTTTCATAATTCAGTGATTTTACTTCTATCATATTATCCCTTTCTTTTGTTTAAAGATTATACACATTTCATCATATAATCACAAGCAAAATAAAAAAAAAGAACGTTCTTTTCAAAAAAAACGCTCTTTTTCAACTTTAATCAACAAAATCCGGCCTGATATTCATCTGTCCTTTTTTATTTTCTTTTTCCCAAAACTCTTCCATATCAACTTTTGAACCTCTAAGGTCCGTGATATTGGTATTATATTTTTCCAAAAGCCTTGTTAAATCTTTGTTAATTTTGCTCACAACTTCAGGCCCTCTATAAACCAAAACAGAGCAAAGCTCAACGGCATTGGCCCCATGAGCCACCGCATCAAAAACATCTTGCGCTGTGAAAATACCCCCTGCAGCAATAATATCCATTTGCCCTTTTGTTTCAAGATAAAATCTTTTAACCAATTGCAACACATCTTTTCTAAGAGGTGCCCCTGTCACAAAAGAACTATCCATTGAAAGCGCTGACTTTCTTTTTAAAATCGTTCTGATTTGACGGTTTGCCGTTGCTGGCCCAGAAATAATCACCGCATCAATAAATGCTTTTTGGCAAGTTGAAGCAATCAATTTAACTTCTAATTCGCTTAAATCATATGGCACTTTCACAACCAATTTAGGTGGTTTTAAAGGAGCTGCAATTTGAAGCGCACCTTTTAAATCCAAAAGCATTGGCAAAATGGTTGATTCATCTGAAAGCATTTGAGCTAAAGACATGTTTGGATGCGAAAAATTCAAACAAACATAATCCACATATGGAGCAACGCGCATGGCCATTTGGTGATAATCATTATTATATCCAAACATAGCGCTTGAAGATGTTTTATAAGCTTCCCCTTCTGAACCAAACGAAATCAAAGAAGCGCCCACAAAAGCCGAATATTTTCTGCGAGCTGCAAACATTTGAACCGCTTTTGAAATCCCTGGATTTGGCGTTGTTGCCCCTTGAATATATAAGGCTTTATCTTTCAATAAAAACATATATTTTTCTCTAGAAGATTCAGCCAAAAGCGTAAAAGAGCCGATTTCACCAAATGAAAGCCCTAATGGAACTAAATAATCAAAATATTTGCCATATCTGTCAAAATCAGAGGCTAATCCCAAAGGAGATGGGTGCGTTCTGCCTAACAAATTGGTTTTCAATCTTTCACTTAAGCGTTTTTGTGGTTGAAAAATTTGGCTTCTTAATCCAAGACTTATCACCCTTTTTGTCATCAATGGACCCATTTTCTTAGCAACCATCAACAATAAATAAAAAACCACTTTGCTAAACATTTTTTCCCCTTAATTAAATTTTTTTAAAAAAAACTTTTGCTACCCCCAACTTTCGTTCTTTTGATTATACAAAACAAAAACAAAATAATCAACAAAGTTTTAACCTTGTTTTTATTTTTTTTATCTTGCTTTTTCATAAAAAAAAAGATATAATTCATTCTATATATATTTTTTAGCTAAAAAGAAAGGAAATTTTTATGGCCCGCGTAACAGTCGAAGATTGCGTTCACAAAATCCCAAACCGTTTTGATTTGATTTTAACTGCATCAAGCAGAGCCAAATCTTTAGATGCTGGTTCTCCGTTAACAGTTTCAAGAGATAATGATAAAAACACGGTTGTTGCTCTTCGTGAAATTGAAGAAGAAACAATTAATATTGAACAACAAAAAGAAAACATGATTTCTTCTTTGCAACATTATGCGCGTCCTCAAATTCAATCTGTTCAAAAAGAAGATGAACAAGATATCGCAGCTGAATTAACTTCTTCTTTATATTCTGATACAGAATTTGAAGAATCAGATTCATTCCAAGTTTTTGATGATATCAACAACGCTTAATTTTTAAACAGTTTAAAAAAAGGGGGACCTGAAGGTGCGCCAATACGAGCTGGTTGAAAAAGTAAAATCATATGACCCCGTCGCTGATGAAGAGGCTTTGAACCGCGCTTATGTATTCGCCATGAAAATGCATGCTGCGCAAAAGCGTGAATCAGGTGACCCCTATTTTTCTCATCCCCTTGAAGTGGCCGAAATTTTAATCGGCTATCGCATGGATTATGCCACCATCATTGCCGCCTTATTGCATGACACGGTGGAAGATACAGCCGCCTCTTATGAAGATTTAAAAGAACTTTTCGGCCAAACGATTGCAGATCTTGTTCGTGGGATGACAAAACTTTCAAAGCTGGAAATCACGCCACAAGCTTCTAAACAAGCTCAAAACTTTCAAAAACTTGTGTTAGCGATCAGCGAAGATATCCGTGTTTTATTAATTAAACTGGCCGATCGCCTTCATAACATGCGCTCTTTGCATATCAGAGCTCAAGAAAAGCGCACGCGTATTGCAACCGAAACGCTTGAAATTTATGTGCCTCTTGCTGAACGCATGGGGATGCAAGCGATTAAAGATGAACTTGAAGATTATTGTTTTTTAAACCTTTATCCAGATGCGCATAAAACAATTGTCTCGCGTCTTAAATTTTTAAGCGAACAAGGCAAAGAAGATGTTGCCAAAGTCATTGCTCAATTAGAAGAAGATTTAAAAGAACATGGCATTGAAGCCACCGTGAAAGGGCGCGAAAAACGCCCCTACTCCATCTGGCATAAAATGCAAGTTAAGAATATTCCATTCGAACAAGTTTGCGATATTATTGCTTTTAGAATTATTGTTAATTCCATTGAAGATTGTTATAAAGCCCTTGGGGTGATTCACACGAAATACCCAATGATTGGCGGGCGATACAAGGATTATATCTCAACGCCAAAACAAAATGGCTATCGTTCTTTGCATACAGGCGTAATCGGTCCACTTAACAGGCGCATTGAAGTTCAAATCAGAACAAAAGAAATGAATGATGTGGCTGAAATGGGTGTGGCCGCGCACTGGGAATATAAACAAGGCGCTTCAAAAGAAGGAACGCAATATCGCTGGCTTCGTGATTTATTAGACTTGATGAATCGTTGCTCTGATCCAAATGACTTTTTGGAACATACCAAAATTGCGCTTTATCAAGATCAAGTTTTTTGTTTTTCTCCTAAAGGCGATTTAATCACTCTGCCAAAAGGCGCCACCGCCATTGACTTTGCCTATGCGGTTCACTCTCGCGTGGGGGATACATGTGTTGGCGCAAAAATCAATGGTAAAATCATTCCATTAAGAACGGAACTTCAAAATGGCGATCAAGTTGAAGTATTAACAAATAAAAGCCAAACCCCTTCCCCAGAATGGGAACATATTGCCGTTACTGCAAAAGCAAAAGCCAGTATCAGAAGATATATTAGAACGCTTAAATATGAACAAAACGTTCAAACGGCCAGAAGTCAATTTGTGAATGAATCAAAAGAATTCGGGCTCACGTTCACGGATAAAGACTTGCAACCCTTATTGCCAAAATATAAATCCTTCTTAAAAGCCGATCAAGAACAAGTTTCTGATTTATTGGCTGCCATTGGCGCTGGGGTTGTTTCTTTTAAAGATGTTTTCCATGAATTGCATCCAGATTGCTCTAGATCAACGCTTAAAAAAGCCCTTTCCATCTTTAAGAAAAAAGATTCTAAAGCAAGCCTTACGGATAAAAATATGCCGGTCACGGGTCTTATTTCTGGAATTGCGCTTAATTTTGCCAAATGTTGTCACCCGCTTCCTGGCGATAGCATTGTTGGTATTATCACAACAGGTAAAGGCGTCACGGTGCATACTGCCGACTGCTCAAGCTTAAATCAATATCAAGATGAACCTGAACGCTGGCTTCCAATTGAATGGAATGCTTCTGTGATGCAAGATAAAATGTTGCCCGCCAAACTTCTTTTGGAAGTGGAAGATAAGCCCTCTGTTTTAAGTGAAATCACAAATATTGCCGCTAAACAAAATGTTGTGATCACGAATTTAAAATTGCAAAATCGCAAAAATGGCTTGAGTGAAATTTTAATTGAAGTTGAAGTGAAAAACAGCTCTGCTTTGGATGTTTTAATTCAATCGTTCCGTTCTTCATCTCTTGTTTCATTGGTTCATCGGTTAAAGGTTTAAAATAAATGATTATTGGTATTGGAACGGATTTGGTTCAAGTGAACCGCATTGAAACAACCCTTAAAAAATTTGGCACTTCCTTTGAAGAAAAGGTTTTTTCTGATTTTGAAAGAGAAAAAGCTTGCACCCTTTCTCCGTTAAAAAGAGCCTCTTTTTTCGCCAAACGCTTTGCCGCTAAAGAAGCTTTTTCAAAAGCTCTTGGCTCAGGCATTGGAGGGGAAGCCTTTTTTCAAGATATTGAAGTTCAAAATGATATAAAAGGCGCCCCCTTTTTTGTGATTAAAGGAAAAGCCCTTGAAACATTAAAGAAAAAAACAAATAACAAACCTTATCAAATTCATCTATCCTTGTCAGATGAAAAAGAATTTGCTGTCAGCTTTGTGATCATTGAATCTATTGATTAGGATAATATCTTTTATCAATCAACTCGCCGTTGGAATAAACCCATTCACTCACCAAATTGCCATCTTGAAAAATCTGCCCCGTCCCTTCTCTCACGCCATTTTCAAGAGGGGAACGAATCATAATATTCCCCAAATAAAGCTCATTTACCCCATGCAATAAGCCATTGACATAATTTTCTTTTTTCAATAATCTTCCATCTTCATCATAATAAACGGCCGGGCCATTTTTTTGATCATTTTTATAAGTGATAACACTTTCAATTTGCCCGTTTTCATAATAATTAATTTCTTGGCCGTCTATTTTTCCCAAATGATATTGGCGCGTGCTTACAATCTTTCCACTTTGCGGATGATAAAGAATTGACTTACCATGCAGATATTTCTCAGATAGCCTCCCTTCCTTTGGATCGGCTAAAATAAATTCACTTTCAAATTCCAAGATATTATTTTCGCTAAAAACTTGCATATATCCTATCCCCCTTGGGTTAAAGACCTCCCTTTTTTTCACATTCCCATTCGGATGATAAAATAAAAACTCATCCTTAACTTCTTTTGTTTTTGAATCTGGTCTTAAATAATACTCTAATTCTTTTTGCTGATTCTTTGAATATTTCACAAAATAAAGCGTAATCCCTTTATGGTGACGATAATAAGTTTCAACTTCAGCATTTTCATAAAGAAACCAACGTTCACCCTCTAATTTCCCATTTAAATAAAATGATTTTTCATATAAAAGACCATTCGAATCATAATCAACAACATGCCCTGTATAAGGCTGATTATTTTTATCAAAACAAATTTCCACTCGGGGACAATTCAACTCTTCAACCTCTGTAACAAGATACCCATCATTGGCTTTAGATGAAATAGAAGCCCCACAAAAAAGCAAAAAGATAACAGCATATTTAAACACAGTCCCCTCCATTTTAAACCCCTCTTTTCTTAGTTTATCATAAAACAATAAAAAATTCAACATATTCAAATAATTCACCTCTCTAACTCTTTCTTCTTTCCCCCTCTTTTTTAAAGAATGCCCTCTTTTTATAAGAACTTCTTGAATTTTTTATAAAGTTTCGTTATTGTCTTTACCATATCATGATAAATTGACTGCAAGATAAAGGATTTTTTATGCAAACTGATTTAATTGTTATTTTTGATTGGGATAATACATTGTGTAACACGAAAAGTGCCGTTCATAAAGGATTGGATGACACAATGAAACATTTTGGCTTTCCTGCCGTAACAGAAGATGATATCATAAATGTGATGACGCGTCATAGAGGTGCCTTTTGGCAATCAAAATTCCCGCTTGAACCTCAAGAAGGGAAAGTAAGCTTGCCTGAAGCCATTGAATTTTATGTATCAGCTTATCGCTCTTATACAAACGAAACAACATTATTTAAAGAAGCCCTGCCCTTCATCTTGTGGTTAAAAGAACAAAAAATTCCAATGGTGATTTTAAGCAATAAAAATCATGAAGCTTTGGTGCAAGAAGTGAAAGATAAAAATGTTTTTGATTATTTTGATATTATTCAAGGAACAAAGGGCCCACTTGGTAAACCTGAGCTTGAATTTGCAAAACCCATTTTAGACCAATTAAACCCTAAAAAAATCATCTTTATTGGAGATGGGCAATCTGATATGCTCATGGCCAAAAACTTAAATGCAACAAGCATTTTGGTGCATCATTTGGATCAAGAAGTCCCCTTTGATTATTATTGCGAAACTTTAAAAGAAGCGCATATCCTCGTTCAAAATTTACTTTTAAAATAAAGGATTTATCACTTATGCAACGCGATACATGGAATTCAAAACTTGGCTTTATTTTAGCCACTGCAGGCTCAGCCATTGGTCTTGGCAACATTTGGCGCTTTCCTTATTTAGCCGGCCAAAACGGAGGGGGCGCTTTTTTGCTTTTATATCTTCTTTCAGTTTTTGGATTAGGGTATTTTTTGTTGCTTTCAAAACTGGCCTTTGGGCGTTTAGCTGAAAGCAATTTAATGGATGGCTTTCAATCAGCATCCCAAAAAGTTGGCAAATCCTTTTCAAAAAATTATGGCCGTTTCATTGGTTTTTTAACGCTTTTTAACTCACTTTTCGTGGCAAGTATTTATCTGATTGTGATTGGGTGGACGTTGTTTTACACCGTTAACAGTTTTTTATATCTCATCCATATTGGGGGCACTCAACCAAATGCAGATGTTTTTAATCAGTTAACAACCTCTTTTAACGAGCAATTTTTATGGGGCATTTGTTGCGCGCTTGCAACGGGGCTGATCTTAATGCGTGGTGTTAAAAAAGGCATTGAAAAGATATCTCTCACTTTAATGCCCATTCTTTTTGTTTTGTTAATTTTTATGATGATCAGAATCTTTTTTATTCCAAACGCACTTGAAGGCATTAAATTCTTTTTAATTCCAGATTGGTCTGCCATGGGTTTTAAAGAAACAGGCTTTGAATTTAAAACATTTTCCGATTTGTTTTTAAAAGCATTAGGTCAATCCATTTATTCGCTTTCAATGGGGCTTGGCGCTATTTTTATTTATGGATCTTATCTATCTAAAAAAGAAAACATTTTAAAATCAACCAAACAAATTGTTTTATTAGATACAGCTGTTGCCTTTATGGCGGGTTTAATTGTTTTACCAGCCGTTTTTGCCTTTCATTTAGAACCAAACGCCGGCCCGACGCTCACCTTTATCACCCTTCCCTTCGTGTTTCAAAAAATTTTAGGTGGCGCCTTCTTTATGTTTTTATTCTTCCTTCTTTTATTTATTGCTGCGATCACTTCATTAATTTCCATTTATGAACCACCAGTTAATCTTTTAATTGAAAAAACAAAATTAACCCGCAAAAAAGCCGTAAGTCTTGTCACATTGATTAACATCATTGGAACGGGATTTATCTTGCTTTCTTTTACAAACACGATTGATCTAAAGCTTTTAAAAATGGATTTATTTAATTTCTTTGATACCTTAACGGGCACTTTTACCATGACGCTCACCATTTTATTCATTTCCTTGTTTATGGGCTGGGGAATTTCAACTGGGTTAATCAGAAGCTTGAACTCAGGCTCCGATAAAGCACCAAGCAAATTTTTTAAACGATATTTGCGCTTTACGTTGCGGTTCACCGCGCCAATTGTTTTAATTTTGCTTTTAGTTACAGGGGTTATTTCCCTTTTGGAAAAATAAAAAGAAAAATTCTTCTCTCTTTCTTAAGGCTATTTGAAAAAATAAAAAATCAAATAGCCTTTTTTATATTCAAAAATAAAAAGCGAGAAGCCTTTCCTCTTCCCGCTTTTTTTTACCCACTGATCAAAGTTTACATAGCTGAAACAAGCTTTCCTTCGCCTTTTTCGCTCACATATTTTTCAATTTCATGAAGCGAATGATACCAATCACCTTCTGGTGCAAATTCGCTTGTTAAAGATTTAAGCAACAAACGGTGATCGCATCCCCAAACTTTAAATGCCAGCAATTTTTCGCCATTTTCGCTCAAAACAAATTCTTTTGGATGATATAATCCATTCGCTCTGATTAATTTATAAAGAATCACAACGGATTGTTCATGCGCTTGGTTTGGGGCATATCCTTCTTCAAGAAGCCCTCTTTCAATATGAACTCTGGCTTGTGAACAGGCTTTATTTGTTAAATAAACCCCTGAAAGACAAACACCTTTTTGCCCATCTTCAGATTGATATTCCGTATATCTTTTAATCATTTTTTCAGCATGTTGATAAGCTTCTTGAGAATAAAGTGGCAAATGATTCACAGTATCCGCTTCTAATGGAGTGGATATTTCAGCAGGGTTCACTTTAATAACTTGTGAAACAACTCTTGATTTTTCTGTTTCAAAATAGGTCCAAGGATCCATGTTTTTTGTTTCATAAGGATTATAACTGCGATTTTCTGTTTCATTTTCCAAAAATGACTCTTCAACAATTCCTTCTTCTGAATCCATATTATAAGGAAGTTCTTCTTCAACGATTTCTTCTTCAGAATCCAAACTATAAGGAAGCTCTTCTTCCTCAACAACTTCTTCTTCAGCTTCCATCATATAAGGAAGTTCTTCTTCTTCAACAATTTCTTCTTCTGAATCCAAACTATAAGGAAGTTCTTCCTCTTCAACAATTTCTTCTTCTAAATCCAAACTATAAGGAAGTTCTTCTTCAGCGATTTCTTCTTCTAAATCCATACTATAAGGAAGTTCTTCTTCCTCAACGATTTCTTCTTCAGAATCCATATTATAAGGAAGTTCTTCCTCTTCCCAAGAGTCATCAGCTAACTCTTCTTCATCTGATTCTAATGCGAAAACAAAATCATCATCTTCATCAACTGACTCTTCTTCATCTGATTTCAAAACGTATTCATCACCCGCACTTAAAATCAAATCCATATTTTCTTGAACAACAAAATCATCATCAGCTAACTCTTCTTCATCCTCTTCAATAATGTCTTCTTCTAAATCCATACTATAAGGAAGCTCTTCATCTTCTTCTAAAGCGCCCTCTTCCTCTAATGATAAAATGATTTCTTCTTCTAAATCAAAATCGCCAAAATCATCTGCACTGTCTTCTTGAACTTCAATAAAGCCCTCTTCATCAGCTTCTTCATCAAAATCTTCTTCTGAATAAATTTCATTCAATTCATCAAAAACAGATAATCTATCACTCATGCGCGAATCAACAGCATCTGCCAATAATTGCCAAGCAGATTTTTCTTCCTCATCAGATAAAGAATTTTCATTCAATAAATCATGAAGCATATCTAAAGCTGTTAAACCATCCACTCTGTTTGCGAAGATATCAATTTCTGGAAAATCCAACAAAAAGTGAGCCATTTTTTCTTGTTTTTGCTCAATAGCAGCCATCAAAAGAGTTGTTCCTTGATAATCACGAACCGCTAAATCAGCGCCTTGATCCACCAAATAAGAAAACAAATTTTCATAGCCTTGACGAACTGCTTCAAAAAGAAGTGTGTTTCCATCTGCATCTGTTTCGTTCACAGAAGCACCATATGTCAACAATAAATCAACCAAGGCAATATCTTCTCTTCCAGTGGCATACAACAAGGGGGTTTGGCCATATGTATCTCTGGAATAAATGCTGGCACCTGATTGCAACAGATAATCAACTGTTTCAATCGGCACATTGATATTATAAACTGCGCACATCAATGGTGTCACACGATCTGAAGAAACATAGTTTAAATGAGCGCCTGATTCAACCAATAACTCAATTAATTCAGGAGAAATTTTTTCATTTGAAAGAGCAATATTTAAAAGAGTGTCCCCTGTTTTATTGCGTGTATCAGAATCAGCTCCTTTTTCCAAACAAGAAGAAACCTTTTCAATATCAAGTGCATTCACCGCACTTAAAAGCTCTTGATTTAATTTATTTTTTTGAGATTCAGATGCGTTTGCCATTTTGTCCCCCTGTTGGCATTTATATATATAGTTTATGTTGTATCATATCATTTTTTAAAATACAACCTCTTTTTTATCTTTCGATTCAAAAAGTTATTTTATCGTTGATACCCATTCCCTTGAAGAGGATTCTCCCCTGCTCTTACTTCTGTGCCAATAGTGCGTAACCTTACTGATGCATCATCTCTTGTTTCTGAATTTTCTGGCTGAATTTGAGGTTGCTCTGCGCTCTCGCTTTGCCTTTGTGGTTCAGAAACCGCAGTTGGGCTATCATGAGTTGCTGTTTGAGCCGGTCGTTCTGATTCCTCACTTGAATGGTGAGCATCAAAAACCTCTGCATCGCTTTGACTATTCCCTGCTGAAGCTTGCACGTTATTCCTGCTCGCAACTGCACCATGGCTTGCTAAAATTTCTTGCATTTTTCGATGCTCATCAGTTGGATTTGGCAAAGAAGCAAGCTTATCCATGGCCATTTCCCCCTGCTTTGTCCCATTCACATCCACACCATTCTCAATCAAACATTGCACCATTGAAGCTTTTCCTGAGTCAATTGCTGCCAGCATCAATGTATAATCTTTTTGTTGACAGGCTGGTTCCATGTTTACATCACTGCCATTAATAATCAAACATTCCACCATCTCTTGATTACCGCTTCGAACGGCGCTCATCAAGGGGGATTCTTTTGTTTCTGGATCAATATAATTAAAGGAAAACCCTGGCACTTGCGCCAAAATCCGATCAATTTGATTTTCGTCGTTCCTGTTAATGGCTTCTCGAACCCGTCCTTGCCCTTGAACCACAAGGGCATCATATTCTTCTGGCGTTCCATTAAATCTGACACCATACACATAGGTGGATCGTGATCCATCCCAATTTTCGCAAATTCCATGCATCTTCATATCATTTGAATTCTCACCAACCATTGGCACATGCGAAATCATCATCCCGTCTTCATCTAAATGAACCAAATGGCCTTTTTGTGTGTAAGTATCCCTGATCATCGCCGTCATCGGCATGCCATCTGGCCGAAACTCCATCTGAATGAATCCATTTCCTGATTGATCTGGCGATCCACACCTCATATTAATCATTTTAATTGGGCCATACGGGCTATTTGAAGAAGCGTTTTCTTCATATTTAGCTCGATCATAATAACTTGCGTTATAACTTACGTCCCAATCAAGTGTTTCAAAATGTTTTGGAGCTCCACTTGGATAATATTCAATCCTACAATTATGCATATCAAATCTTTCAGAATGCGATCTCACTTGCCCATCTGGATAAAAAGTTTCTCTTACTCTAAGGAATCCAACCGTCACGTCTGTTTGCTGTGGCGAAACACCATCCCCATAAAATTTAACCGTTACAGAAGCATGCGCTGAGGGTTTTTTATATATTATTGATTCAATGCGAAGGCTACTTGGATCTTTAATTTTAATAACTTGATCATTTTCCCCGCGTTCATATCTTGTATCTGAAAGAATAACTGAAGTTTCTTCCCCATTTTGCTTAAGATTCCATTTATTTGGATTTTGCTCATCTCTTTCAAACCCAAGCTTAGTCATATAGTCTCGAACATTTCCATTCGCATCAATCACTTGTTGAATATCTGTTGATAATTCTTTGATCGGCGTTTCTAACACCTGTTCTTGAACTGGATAGCCACCGAAATATCTGCTGAAACTATCCCATGCGCCTTTTTGTGTTGTTCTCTGATATAATAAATCCCTTTGCCCTCTTGCTCTTTGATTCCATTCCATATTAGCAAAATATTCTGCTGTTTTCCCTGTGATTGGTTGCTTTTCCCAAGTTACTTGATAATCAATTTCTCTGCCTCGAATGCAAACCATTGGGGGGCCATTACGCGTTCCCATTGTTAATGTTTGGCGTGCCTTATCTGAGCTCAAATCATGATAAATATCCACCCGATTTTGATGGTTCACATCTCTTAATGGCGCATGAATCTCTTGAAAACCCTCATTTCTTAATTCAATCTGATAAATATCATGATTTGAAATAACTTTTCCCTCTTCTCCAACCTCTAAAACATGACCATGTTGTTGCGCAGCATCATATATACCAACATTTAAAAGCGTTCCATCTGGATTAAAACCAATACCAACTTTACCTATATTCCATTCCGCATTTCCTTGGCATAGGAAAGAAACATATTCTGTTGCCCCATATGGATTTCGCATTATTTCTTCTAATGACCGATTTTGATTATAATATTTAACCTCATAATTATTAAAAACATCACAAAACGCTGCAACAGAACCATTTTGATAATATTCTATTCTATCAACCCCTTCCTCATGAGATTGAACCACCCCATTTTCATAAAATGTTTCTCGCGCTTGAACAGTTTCTCCTACTAAAAACGCTGTTGATAAAGGTGTTCTTCTTGAGGGATTGTCAACATCAAACTGAACATTGAATGTTGTTTCATCCTCACCTTCTTTTCCATGAACCTCAATGGAAGATAAACACCACCTTCTTTCTTCAGAACCTTTTGGATTATGCCTTTTTAGGTTCACAACAATTTCTTGATCTGAATGAGAATTGTTCTTATTTTTAAGAATCCAACGATTTGGATTATTCGAATCTTTAACAAAAAAAGAAGGCATTACAGGAGGTTTTTTATTCAATCCTTGAATTATTTGATTAGAAATAACGTGTATACTAGACCAAGTATGGTCTTCATTCCCTTTCAAACCCCAAACGCCAATACCTTTATTTTTTCTTTCTTGCCCATCTTGATAGCAAATATACTCCCAACTTGCTCTTGTGCCTGTATTTTTATAAAGTTGACTTCTTTTAGCTCTTGCCTTCGGATTAATACTTAAATTCCCGAAATCTCGTGCACTGATAGACCCATATCCTTCATAATCCTGAGCCAAAATTGAAACCGTTCTCTCATCCATAATTTGAATCGAATCGCCATTTTCTCCTATACTTAAAGAAGAACCAGAGGAATCTGAACGTATTTCTGAAACAATGGGTGATTGATTTGGGTTAAATAAAGCATTCACCTGCATATTATTCATATATCTTCGTTGGGCTTGCCATATAGAATTTTGAGGAACCCCATTGTCCCACTGTCGTCTATGCATAGTTGCATAACCTGCATATTGAACAGTGCCATTTTCTGCAACACTTCTTTGATACCCTGAGGAATAATAGGTCTCTTTTCCGTCACGATATCCTTCTTTATTTAAATGGCATTGATAAACCATTGTGCCATCTGGTTTATAGACATCTCGAATATACCCTTCGCCTTCAGCGCGCGTATCAATAATAAAATCCCCTTGTTGCACTTGGCCAACTTGAACTTCAGGAGGCCTTGAACCAACACCCATACGCGCAAATTCATCTGCCCCAATACCTGGTTGCCAAAAGTCTGTTCCTTGAAGCTCTGGATATTTTGATTCATAAATTGATCGAACTCTTGCCTCCCCTTCAATTTGAGCATCTCCCATTTCCATATCTTGGCTAAATAAATAATCTCCACTAACAACCTTTGAGTAAGCTTGTGAATTATAATATGCCTGCCAAGAAGTAACTCTTGAAGAATATGATGGATCCAAGCCAAGCTCCGCAATTCTCATGGCCATTTTTTCTCCATCAGGTTGCATGCGAATGCTGATGCATTGCCCCATTGCCATTTCCATAGATGCTGTTTCAAGATAAAGATGAAAAGCTTCAGCTCGTTCACCAGCTGTTAATCCTGGCGCATAAGGAACTTTGCGTTGACCAGAATGAATCTCCGCAACAATTTGCTTTCTTGCCATTTGTTGCAATGGGCCAAAATAAGGATCGCGCGTATCATCCTCCTCCAACACTCTTGACAGAATAATTGCTTCAGCTTCTCCCACTTTATTAGCCGTCATAACCGTTTCTACCGAATAAGAGCCATCTCTTAACCACATATGATCATGGGTTTGCTGATCGTGGCGAATTTCATGCATAATGATAGCCCCTAAATGCATCGCATTTGGAGCCCCACTTTGCTTATCTAATCGAAAACTAATTCTATTTAAGCCTGTATATTGAACACCCGCAGCATTACCATCAATAAAATATTGAACATCATCTCGATCATAAGTGAAAACAACACTATTTCCTTGCTTAATCTGCGTTCTGATAAGCGGCCGATATAA
The DNA here is from genome assembly GCA_045614025.1 of Alphaproteobacteria bacterium. Classification (GTDB taxonomy): domain Bacteria; phylum Pseudomonadota; class Alphaproteobacteria; order CAAHEQ01; family UBA3637; genus RGIG4140. The sequence continues at coordinate 33,223 of JAZLCE010000011.1, read as the reverse complement.
AGGATTACTCTTAGCCCCATCAGCTATAATTTGGCGCACTTTTTGCTGTTGTTCCTGCGTTAATTGAGAAATATCAACCAATGTGAAAAATTGATCCAATTCTTCTTGTGTGATTGGATTATAATCCGCATAATTTCCCGTTAACAAGTTTATTCTTGATGCTTCAGCCATTGATATCCCCCATACCCTTATAATATACTTTTTGTATCAGATTCAAATTTTAAATTCAACCTCTTTTTAAAAACTGATCTATTTTAAAATTTTCTTGACATCAAGGACATAAAAATATATCAAAAAAATATATACTGAAGGAGAAGAAAAATGACTCAAAAACCTATGGATCCATATCAAATAAGAGCGCATATCCGCATTGAACGTTTTTTACATTTACTTTCCAAGTTTAATATGACTGTCTGTTCGGTATTTGGCGTTTATCTTATTATGAGCATTAATTTTGATAGCCTTTATAACTCCCCCTTTTATCAATCTGTTAACCAAATATTTTTCAAACCAAAAATTTATATCTTTAGCTTGTTAATTCTTCTTTTTGCATTTTGCGTTTATAAAGGCATTAAAGCTAAAAAAGCCTTAAATCCTTTGATGCTGAGCGAAGATTGGCAACGAATTAGATTGGAAATCTTTTTATTCTTCATTGTATATTCTATTACAATTTATTTCCATAGTCACTCGTTAGAGAGTTTTAAATATGTGTACCCATCAAATACAACAAATCAAACACAGCAATATGAATCATATTCTCAACAAAGAAATCCAAACTTATCCTCCATGGAAGAAAAGTTTGAAACAGTTGAAGATGAATTCTTTTATTCAGGCGATATTGAATCCATTGAAACAGAAGATGACTCAACTGAAGAAGGCCTTGATGCTTTTAACACGCCGGAACTCACTTTTTAAAAAAATTTAGGCTTCTCAACAAAAAAAACACCGAACAAAATCGGTGTTTTTTTTATGCTTTCTTATTCTTTTGTTGGATCATTCACAATTCCCACAAACAACCCATCATCTAACATAAAGATAAATGGGCGATCTGCTTTAAAGGTAAAATAAGGATCTTTTTTTTCTAATTCAAAAAATAACCCTGTGGTCGCCATGCTCATAGCCGTTGCAGCAGCTGCTTCTGTGCCTTTTTCATCAACTGAAATTATGCTTTTATGAACCACGCCTGTTAAAGTGGCCGTGTTTTCACTCCCTTTAAAAACACCCTCTTTAAAAATAGATTTAAGACCCATCTTTTTTAATGTATCAACCATATCTTTTGGCTGATAAGCCAATTTAAACTTCGGCAGATATATATGCACAGGCATCTTTTCTAAAAATCTCATATAAAAGTCTTGAATTTTTAATTTTGAAAGAAATTCATTAAAATCAACACCTTCTTTTGGCAAAATAAAGATCATATTGTGTTTAGACTTTTCCCCCATCACATCAGATCGATACGGCAACCGAATAGCTTGCATCTTTTCATCTTCATAATAATCAACTTGTTTTTTATCAAACATCATATCAACATCAACAGAGCCATCAGGTGTTAGAAAGGAGTGTTTTCTTGTATTCTTTTTTTTAAATTCACTCACCCAATTTGCTTTGAAATAAACCGTGTTTACCAAAAATAAATCTAATGGTTTTGTTTTCTGGTCAGACAACAGATTTGAAATTTTACCTGCCGTTTTTTCTTCAATCCATTTATTGATCACTCTTGTGTTTTCAGGAAGAGGCATAGCATCTGCGTTCAAATAAGTTTTAACATCTCTTTGATATGATGGCAAAAATTTGTTACCCCAAATGCTATTTGAAATTTTAACTTGCTCATCCGATAACATATTTTTTCCAAGTTGAATGCAAAAAGAGGATTGATCAATTGAAGGATCAGATTCATCAAGCCACATCCCTTTTGGATATTGCAAAGCCCCCTTTAAAATTGAATTATTCAACCCGTGTCCAAAAAGAGCTAAGGCTTGATATAATGAAACTGGCGAGATCACAAAATTTTTATTTTTATTAAGGTCAATTTCTTTTTTCAACCACAGTGTTTGAAAATGCAATACATCTGGCGTTGACGGGATAAAAAGATTTTTTTTAACGGCAGGAGCCCCCTCTTCTTGCGTTAAAAAAGGATCTCCCCATTCTTGTTGATTATTCGCCCTCCCCATGAAAGAAACCAAAACCAATGAACATAACACAACACCACATAATAAATATTTTTTCATTGTTCCTCCATATAGCTATATAAAAAAGAACTAACATAATCATCAAAACCTGTCAACCAACAACGAATTAAAATCCCACCCCCAAAAAAACAAAATCTTTGTAAAATACCTCGCCAAAAGAAAAAAATTTTGCTTAAATCGCCTATAAAATTTTAAATAAACAAAGAAAATTATTTTAATTTCAATATATTAAAAGCTGTTTTTATTAAAAAACGATCTGTTTTTATAAAATCAAACTTAAAATAATCCTATAAACAACTTTAAAATTCAAACTAAACACTCTCGTATTTTTATCTTCTAAAAAAAGCTTCAAGTGTTAAATGAATAATAATTAATTACCATTTATATATAAAAGAAAATTTTAATTCTTCTTATATAAAAATAATTTTATTTTAAAAACGTTACATGAAGTTTCTAACAAAAATATTAACCCTTAAAAAAAACACTCCTCTTTCATTTTTTATTCCCAAAAAAACTTAAATTATTAAATGAACAATAAGGAATTACCTCTTATATATAAAAGAAATTTTCTTTCTTTAGTATAAAACATCTCATCATATGATACTTAATTTTACCACACCACTTGCTCTCTCTTGTCCTTATCTGCCACTCTATCCAAATCCCCTAAAAAACTTTTGCAAGTTGAGGGACAATCTAGCCCCTCCTAATTCCAATATATCCCAAGCAAGCTCAAGGCATCTGCCCCACTCCTCAAATCTCCTACGTTTCAATTTGTGCGAATAGATCATTCCCCCAATTCCAATATACCCCAAGCAAGCTCAAGGCATCTGCCCCACTCCTCAAATCTCCTATGTTTCAATTTGTGCGAATAGATAATTTCCCTATCCAATATACCTCAAGCAAGCTCAAGGAATCTGCCCCACTCCTCAAATCTCCTATGTTTCAATTTATGTGAATAGATCATTTCACCTATCCAGTATACCCCAAACAAACTCAAGGAATCTGCCCCACTCCTCAAATCTCCTACGTTTCAATTTGTGCGAATAGATAATTTCACCTATCCAATATACCTCAAGCAAGCTCAAGGAATCTGCCCCACTCCTCAAATCTCCTACGTTTCAATTTGTGCAAATAGATCATTCCCCTAATTCCAATATACCTCAAGCAAGCTCAAGGAATCTGCCCCACTCCTCAAATCTCCTATGTTTCAATTTGTGCAAATAGATCATTTCCCTATCCAATATACCTCAAGAAAGCTCAAGGAATCTATCCAACTCTTGTTCAAATAAAAAAAATAACCCCGCCTAAACAGTCCATGTATGGCACGCGGCGAGCTTTATGGATTCAACATCATCATAATTAAGCCATAACTTAAAGTAAACAAATAGAAAAAGCCCCCTGTGGAAGCATGCGAAAAAAAATACGCAACTCCCGATGGGGGCTTTAGATATCGCTTAAAACGACTATTCTGCGTCTACAACTGAAACGTAAACTCTGTCTTTAAACGAATGTTTAAATTGAACAACACCGTCAGCTGTTGCAAACAATGTGTGGTCTTTACCAATACCAACATTGTCACCTGGACGATAAACTGTTCCACGTTGACGAACAATGATGTTACCGGCAATAACGGATTGACCGCCAGATTTTTTCAAACCTAAACGTCTACCTTCAGAGTCACGACCGTTTCTGGTACTACCGCCTGCTTTCTTATGTGCCATTTGTCTTCTCCTTTATAATTTAAGCTTTAACGTCTGTAATTTTAACGACTGTTAAATCTTGTTTATGACCTTTTTTACGTCTATAACCATGACGGCGAATCTTTTTGAAAATGATAACCTTTTCGCCGCGTGTTTGTTTAACGATTTCACCGCTAACAACAGCACCTTCAACAAAAGGAGCACCAACTTTATCACCAGCCATTAACACTTCATTAAATGAAACAGCAGCACCTGCTTCACCGGCTAATTTTTCAACAACAATAACAGAATCTTTAGCAACTTTATATTGTTTTCCGCCTGTTTTAATTACTGCAAACATTTTTATATCCCTTTACTTATACAAAATAGGATTGATTTTATACACTCTTTTTATAATTTTGTCAAGAGCAAAATTAAATGAAGAGGCATTTTCATATCCCACAACGGACAAGTTCCCCTATCCGCAACCAAAAAACGGGCAAAAACCCGACATTTTGAAAGATTATATTCTCTTCTTAAAAAAATTGCAAGCAAAAAATTAAAATTATTTTCTTTTTTTTAATTAATTAGCTAAAAATCCTTGCATTTACTTTATTCGCGCTCTCTTATCAGCGCGCCTTTTTGTTTTAAGAACGCATTTTTTCTGGTGATCGTCATCAAATTGATTTTCCCTTGCCGTAAATTTGGCATATAAAAGAAAACATTTCCCCCTGATTTTATAAAACAATTGCAATGAAAAAGCGCTTCAAATGCTTCAAATTCCGCATACCTAAGCTTTGGATTATCAAAAAAAGCATTCATCCCTATGGTTTTAAGGTTATTCATCAATAAAAAGGTTAAATTATCATTGCATGAAAAAGAACCATTTTCAGCCGTTTCCACCTCATTTAAAACCAAAAGTTTTAAACTATGATTTGAACAAAAAGATTTTGACCCTATCTTTTTTAATTGCATGAAACAAACATCTTGAAGAAAAGGATTTTCGCTCACCGCGCAAGAACCAATTCTTTCAACACAAGGGGCTATAATTTTTTTTAATGATTTATTTTTGCTCATCACTCTGGCACCCATTCTTTTAAGTTTATAAAAAATGAATTCTTGCATTTGATCCAGCCCCATCAATGAATTACTTTGAATTTCTTTTACGTGACTCATCATTAAAAGCTTTAATTTAGGCAATAAAGAAATTGATTCTTGACTCACTTTTTGAACACTATTTAAATAAAGCGCTTCAAGTGATGGTAAGCTTCGAATGGCATTAGAAGGAATAATTAAAGCCCCTTTCAAGCTTAAAATTTTTAAATTTGGGCACCCAAAAAAGCTATTTGCCTCAAACGCTTTCACTTGATCTAAATAAACCTCTTCAATCCACTCATGATGCGCAAAAATAGGCGCCTCAACCTGATTTATCTTTTTTAAATTTGCATAAACAAGATGCCCATTTTTAACTTTTAAACAACAGTTTTCATTAAAATAAACGCCATAAGTTTCTTTATCTAGCTTTTTAAGCGTCATTTTTTGGCTATATGCTTCTTTTTTCAGCAAGGATAAAAAAGCATCTTCTGGATATAAATCAACATCTTCTTCATGAGGCACAATAATTTTATTTTCTTTAAAATCAAGAATAAAATTATCTACCAACAATTGATAATCCTTTTGAATGGGAAAACACTTACCATCTTTCACATAAAAATTTTCCCCATAAAAAACATTACCCATTTCAAGATGATATTTATAAATTTTATTTTTCATAAACAAATAACCATCTGGTTCTTCAATAAAACCATCTTTAAAATCAACATTAAAACGCCTTTTCAAGGCAACAGAAAGCCCGGGAGCAATATAATCTGGATTGGAATAAAACGTGTTATCCGGATTTTGAACCGAATGATTATATCGGTTGGTAATTTTAATAAAGCCCCCTGTTTTCAAAATTTGAATAGACATTAAACTTGTTGCATACGCATCTTCTCGTTGTGGATGCAAAAAATCAGCGCGATTCAACTTTTCAGCGCCCTTTTTAATTAAATAGATGATATAATAATTTTGAAATCGCATCGGGTCTTTAAACGTGCATAATTCTTCGCCTTTTGCAAAAAAGGAGCGCAATTGATTTTGCTTTTTCAAATCATCCGCCACTAAAAAATCATATCCAGCTTCTTCTAAAAGTTCTTCAAAAGAACGCTCTGTTAAAATTTCTGGACGCATGTTTTGGATTTTAAGCGTTTCTAAAAACATCAACAATGGTTCAGGATCTTTTCCTGCTCTTTTCAAAACTTCTGGCAAGTTTTTAATTTCAAAAATCCCGCTATCAAACTCTCTAATCGCTTGAGCAAAAGCTTCTCCATTTTGCTTTTTAATTTGCTTATAAATTGAACCAAACATTTATCCCTCCCGCTCAAGTTGGAAGAATTTGTTTTCAAAGCAAAAACCTTGATGTGCAATCACTTTAAATTGATTTTTCTTTTCTTTCATTAAGTTATTTGAAATATCTGCAGGCAATTCATTTAAAAACTTTTGATCAATCACCGCTAATTTGGGCGCATAAAGATGCTTCAAATTCTTTTTTTCGCTTAAAGAAAAGCCATCAAGTCGATAAACTTTATTTAAATACACCTCTTCAACAGATGGACAATTATTCAAACATAGATTTGGAAAATTCATTAATTTATCAAAATAAACTCTTTTTAAAAAAGGATTATTTTGAATTAAATTGCGCCCTTCAATATATTGTAAAGATGAAAAACTTAATTCTTCAACCGTCCCTAAATTTGAAAAGGAATATTCGCCCAAACTTTTCATATTTAAAACCAATGCTTTTTTCAAAAACAAATTGTTTGAGCAAAAATTCCTGCCTGCATAAACAAGATTTGGCAATTCAAGCTCTTCATATCCACTATTGGAAAAACAATCGGCATTTTGCGCGCGATAAAGCTTTTCAAATCTTGCCTTTTTATAGTTTTTATTGTTTGAAAAACAGCTTCTCCCAATCACCAATAATTCTGGCGCATACACATATTCTAAAGACTCACAAGAAGATAAATTTCTTCCCATCAATTCAATCACATTATCTAAATAAACATATTTTAATTTAGGACAATGAATTAAATTATTTCCCCCTAAAACTTCAATTCCTTTAGATGAAAAAACCTCTAAATCTGGCAAATAAGAAAAAACATTGCTCAAATCAAATTTTTTAAAATACCACTCAAAATAAATTTCGCTTAAATCATTTCCTTTAAAAATCAAAAAGGGCTTTGAATCCAATAAAAAACAACTTTTATCCCCTTCTTTTTGAAAGGAAAAGGGTTTTAAAGAAATGGATCTATTTAAAACATCAATAAAAATCTTTGAAAAATAACCTCTGGTTGCAAATCTTTTATTCTTTGAATCAAAAACCAATGTATCAAAAAATTTAAATCCTTCTTCTTCCAAGCAAGGAGCCTTTACCTTGCATCTGGTTTCAGCGCAAAAATCAAAAGAAATATGTTTTAATTTTTTCATTTCAAGCAATTGAAGCTTTGGGCAAGCCATAAAACAAGACTCATCACAAAGTTCAACCAGTGGCGCTGTTACTTTTTCAATCCACAAATGTTTATTTAAAAAACCTGCAGGTAAATTTCTTGTTTTATGAAGCGTTAATTCTTTTAAACACCCTTCTTGAACCTTTAAAATCTCCCCTTTTGATGAAAAAAGAGAAAGAACGCCTTTATTATTTTTCACTTGAAGTGTTTCATTTAAAATTTCATGTTGCAAAATATCTTTTAATGGATTTTTGCTATCACAAGGATTCAAAATTTCTTTATTTTTCAAGTCAATAATAAATTCATCTACTTGCAATTGCGAATTTTTATCTATTAGAGTAATCTCTCCCTCTTTTAAATAAAATCCTTGCCCAAAATAAGTATTATTAACCTCTTGATAATATTTTAAAATTTGGTGATGAAACAAAAAATAACCTTCTGGCAAAAGAACCATTTTATTTGAAGAAAAATCAACGCCGAAATATTGCCTTAACGCACCTGAAAGCCCATAAATAATTTCATCAGGGTTGGAATAAAACGTGTTATCTGGATGATCCACCGTGTGATTATATCTATTAGTAATCTTAATAAACCCACCCGACTTTAAAATTTGAATCGATATCACGCTTCTGCCATAGGCATCTTCTCTTTTAGGGTGCAAAAAATCTTTTCGCTTTATTTCATCAACATTTTTCTTAACAGCATGAATAATATAATAATTTTGATAACGTTGCGCATCCCCAAAAGTGCAAATCATCTCTTCTTTTTCAAAATATTTTGAAATGGCATTTTGCTTTTCCAACGTATCTGCCACAAAGGCATTATACCCTGCTTTATCCAATAAAGAAAATGGATTTTCATCCGTAACCGACTCAATAATTTGAACTTTTTTCAAACTTTCAAGATATTCTAAAAGTGGTTCAGGATTGCGCCCCGCATATTTTAAAATATCTGGCAAATTTTCAATTTCAAAAATGCCACTATCGAATTTTCTGATTTTTTTAGCAAAAGCTTCCCCATTTTGCCGTTTAATCACCTGATACATAGACTTATTCATAAACATATCCTTGTTTCTTTTGTTCTTGGATATATTTAAAAACATTGTTATGATCCACGCGCATGATTAAAGACCCTTGCAAAATCCAAGGATTATTTGAAAGCGCCGACTGATCCATCTTTTCCAAAGAATCCAACAAAACCTCTCTTAACAAAGGATTTTCAACAATAGATTCTCTTTCCAAAACTTTAAGCGCGTTTAAATTAATCTTTCGAAGCTGGTTGTTTCTCCCTAATGTATAAGAACCCAACTTTGTGCAAGCTGATAAATCAATTTCGCTTACCTCGCCTAAATAATTAAGGCATCCAAAACCAACTTTCTTCACATGAGATACATCTAACTTTTCCAAAACTGGCAAATGCAAAACGCTATGGTTTTCAAGGCATTCAAGTTGAGGTAATGATAAAACCCTTAAATTCGGACAGGCATAAAAAGATTGGGAAGCAAACGTATTACCAATTTCTTTCATTTGATCTAAATAAACTTCTTCAATGCTTGGATGCTCCACAAACAAAGGACAAGAGCTTTTCACGGGCGTTTTTAAATGAAGATAAGTCATCATTCCATTTCTTGATTTTAAAATGCATCGATCATCTAAATAAACCGCCTCTAAATCCCCTTCTTTTCGCCTGTTTAACTTGCCCCCTGAAGCCAATTCTTCTTGAAGCAAAGGAATAATTTGATAACTTGTATCAACCTCATCTTGAATTTCTTTATCTTCCAAAATTTGCTTGATTTCATTTTTCTTAAAATCAATCAAAAAGGTATCCACAATCATCTGATAATCTTTATTAATTTCAATGGGTTGATGATTTTGAATATAAAAATCAGATCCGTAATAAATATTATCTAATTCTTTGTGATAATGATAAATATGATCATTTAAACTTAAATATCCTTCAGGAAGCGCCGTTTGGGCCACATCTAATTTGCGCCCTAAAAATTTTTCAATTGCAATTGTGAGTCCTGGGATAATATTATCTGGGTTACCATCTAACGTGTTATCTGGATTATGAACCGTATGATTATATCGATTACAAATCTTAACATGCCCTTCAACTTTATCCACTTGAAGGCTCATCACCGAAGTGCCATATTCATCATCCCTTGCCTCTTTGCAAAAAAAATCAGCGCGATTTAATTTTTCAGCTCCTTGTTTGATAAAATGAAAAATATGATAATGTTGAAATCTTAAACTATCCCGAAAGGTGCAAAGTTCTTCATCTTTTTCAAAAAAAGAACGAATAATATTTTGCTTTTTTAACGTATCGACATAAATAACTTTATATCCAGCTTGTTGCGCTAATTGAAATAAATCAAAATTTGAAGCTATGGCCCGTTCTTTTTTTCCCTCTTTGGCTTTCAAGCTTTTTAAATAAGATAAAATAGGGCCCGCTTCGCGCCCAGCGTGTTTCACAATATCTTTTAACCCAGGGATTAAAAAAATCTCTGCATCAAAGTTTCTGATCGCTTTTGCAAAACGTTCTCCATTTTGCTTTTTAAGGGTATTATACACTGCTTTAAAAGGCATTTTATTCTTTAATTCTTCCTCGATATTCGGCCCTTAAAATATCTTTACCTTTAATCAATTGCTTGGCATTTTTTAAATATTTAATCCGAACAGCTCTTTCTCTTGTTTTCGGGGCATAAAGATATTCTGGTTGGCTGTTATATAAAACGCCTCGTTCAATTTCAACCAATTCAGGCAATAAAACCGCCTTCATCTTTTCATTTGATTGCAAAGAACCTTCGCCAATAAATTCGGCATTTTTTAAGCAAAAAACTTCAACTTCTGGCAAAAAGCAAAAACAATTTTTTTCAACACTTTCAAGCTTATCAAACGAAAAAGCGGATAATTTATTATCATAACAAAAACACCCCTCACCCAAAACTTCAAGCTCAGGCAAAATAGCTTCTTCTAAACTTGGACATCTTGAAAAATTTGAAAAACGAACTGTTTTAAGATGTGATGCAACAACCTTTTTTAAGGCTTTTGCTTTATAAACAGCATTGTGATCCATATTGGTTGCTGATAATAAAACAAGCTCTTCAACAAAATTATTTTCATATAACGCATGCGCTGGAAATGTTAAACAAGTTGGTAAACAAATTCCTTTAATTTTGCCATCTTTTTCTTTTAAAATTTCATTTTCATCTAATTTTAAAACCCTTATCCCCTCTTCTTTTTCAAGGATGCTTAACTTATTTCCTTTTTGAAGCTCTTCATTTAAAACCTTAATCAATTTTGATCCAAAATCACCTAAATTTAAAATCTTTTTATTATTTAAATCAATGAATAAAGATCCAAAGAAAACAATTCCCTGCTCTTTTAATAATGGCGCTTCAACCGCAACCAATGAAGGGCAATCTTCTGCTATATTATCGCCAATTTTTTGAAGTTTTGAAGCCGTTATTTTCTTTAAATTTGGGCAACGATAAATTGCATCATCTTCAATTGAAACAACATTTGGCGCAATAATTTTAGTCACCATTCGTCCATGCAATGCATTTGAAGGGATAATTTCATCAAAAACATAAAGCGTTCCATCAATTTCTCGTTTTTCGTTTAACATATCGGCTCCTTTAAAATTAGGTTCAAATCATATCACAAACCTTTAAATTTGTCAATATTTGTTAATATTTTATTTAGATATCTAAAAAAAGAACTTTTTTAGCAAAAGAAAACACTTATATTTTTAAAATAAACAGGCGCTCTTATCAAAAAAAATAAAACCATTTTATCTCTTGACAAAATCTTGCATATCATTGTATTAAATAAGAAAAAAGAGCAAGAAAGAGAAAGAAAAATGAATTTAACCACTGATCAAAAAAGAATTGTTTTTAATTGTTTAAGACAAGGGATTTATTTTTTTCTATCCCTCTTTTTAATTCTGGGATTAAGGGGTGTTGCCTATATTTACAAGGAAAATACTTTTAGGGAATTTGGCATCATTGAAAACCTTCAACTTTCTTTGCTTGTTTTTTGCATTATTTCTTTCTTTTTTCAAGGGATTAAATCAAAAAAATTCCGCCCAACTTTATTTTTCTTTTCCTCTTTATGCCTTTTTGCCGTTTGCCGAGAAATGGATAGCCTTTTTGATAATATCATCCCTTTCATCAGCTGGAAATTTTGCTATATCTTCCCACTTTTAGCTGGCATTTATCTCTTTAAAAAAAGAAAAAAACTTAAGCAACAAATCTTTTTGTTTTGCTCAAGCCCTGCTTTTTATATGATGTGCTCTGCCATGTTTATCTTCATTCCACTAGCACAAGCCATTGGCAATCGCTCTTTTATTTCAACGGTTTTGCCAAATGCCACAGATGTGATCTTAATGCGTCGTTTCATTGAAGAATCAGCCGAACTTTTCGCTTACTTTTTATTACTCCTCTCCTCTGTTGAATTTTACATTTCTTTAACTAGAAAGCATAAGTAAATGTTTTGTTAAAAACATTTGACAAAAGTGCCATTTTATGATATACTATTCCCCAATAAACTTTTTTTAAAGGGGAAAAGATGAGTCAAAATTCTTTGCATGAAAAATTTTTAAATGTTTGGACTGTTGCACATAAATTTAGTGGGGGCAACTCAAAAATAACAAAAAAAATTGAAAATTATATCAGAGATAATTTTTTAAATGATACTTTTTCATATCAAACAACTGCTGGCGAGATAAAAGTTTTGCCTGTTTTTGAATTAGCCGAACCAAGAAATGGCAAACAAACCCCCTATTTTAATCCACTTGCCTTGGATTCATTTGCAAAACAAAGAGGCGAAGAATTAAAGCAAAAAGCCATTGAATTTGAAAACGAATGCCCCACCATTTCTTTAAGAATGTTGCGCCGAAAATTAAATATGCCTCCCTCAAAAGAGCAAGATTTGCTCAAATTCATTGAAACAAAATGCTTGCATGATACTTTCATGAAACAAGATGAAACAGGCGCCTTAAGTGAAGAGCTTATTTTTGATTATCCAATGGATAGCCATTCTAAAACATATCTTTGCATTCAAAAAGAAGGGATTATACCTTTTATCAAAGCCCATCAAGAAGAATTAAGTTTACTAGGGGCTAAAAATATCCAAGCGCTGATTGATCAAATTCCCGCTTTCAAAAAAGAAGAAAACTTGCTTCAACAAGGCGATCTTTTTAAAGCATTGCATATCCAAAATCAACATAGAAGCGCCTTTAATGCTCTTTTCTTTAATCATTTAATCCATCAAAAAAGACCTTTAAGTGAAGATAAAAGTTCTTGCAATAATCCATTGTTTTTAAAACGTAAAAGCCGTCATAAAACCATTTATTGTTTAAAACAAGAAGATATGCCTCTTTTACTTAAGCAAAACGAAGCTGAATTAAAAGCCATTGGAATTACAAAGGCCACTTTTGATCATTTCTTAAACAATCAAACCATCACGAAAAAAACAGAAGATATGATCACATTCAGCGAATTTGCGCGCCAATTTTTGCATTCAAATATTTTAACTCCTCTTTTAAAAGAAATACGCCAATTTCATTTAAATGACACCTATGTTTCACAAGATGAAACAGGAGCACTCACACAAAAACCAATTTTTGTTAAAGTGGGAGCCCGCAAAGATGATGCTAAAAATTATGTTTTTGCAAATAAAGAAGCTCTTCTTGCTTTTGTTAAAAATAATAAAGACTTGCTTTTAAAACATGGCGTTTCTTTGTTTCAATATGAAAATATTTTCAAAGAACAAGAAAAAATGATGCCTGAAAAAGATATTATCCCTGTTCATGATTTATCTGAAAAATACCATTTTTTTGGTCGCGAACATTTTGCTAAAATCCCAGCCTTTGCCAATGAAACATTTTCGTTTATAAATGAAGAGGGCCAGCAAGAAGAAAAACCTTTAATTTTTATGCAACGCCAAGCTTCAGGGCATTTAAGATATTTCATTCATAAAGATGCGATTTTAACCCTTTTAACCCGTCATCAAAAAGAACTTAAAGTGCAAAACACAACGTTAAAAGCCATTTTAAGAAATAAACCAATTTTAATTCGAACAGACACTATGTTAAGCATGGAAAACCTTGCTGAATTTTTGGGCAAACCCCGTCATTTATACCCAAAAATTCAAAACTTTATTGAAAAATCATGTCAAGATGATAAATATTTAAACCTTGAAACAAATCAAGAAGAAGATTCTTTTGTTTATGCCATGAGTCAAAGTGGCAAAATATCTTTAATGATCGAGGCAAAAGCCATTAAAAACTTTATCGCAACACATGCCTTTGAATTAGCCGAATTAGGTTTTTCAAGCAAAGACCTTCGCGAAGCATATTCAAAAGCGGATTTAACGCCAAACTTTCATCAAGAATTTGTTCACAAACGCCGTATCCGTCAAGATCAATTTAACGAACGCGCCCGTATGCAACAAAATCATACAAAAGAATAATCAAATAACGAGTCAAAAATGAAAAAGAATATTGTTGATTTAAACCAAAATTTTACGAGCATTAAAGAAATTTCTCTTTTACTGCATAAAACATCAAAATTTAATCAAATTATTGAAGACTATATTCAAAAAAATGCGCTGAATGAAACAATTTCTTTTTTGTTTCCAAACAATGAAAAGCGCCCTATTCGTATTTTTCATTATGGCACAAAAGAAGGCAAAAAATTCGGCCTTTATATTTATAATAAAGCCCTTTTGCCGTTTTTAAAAAAACATCAAGAAAATTTAATTGAACTTGGCGTTGAAAGAGAGCGAATCTATGCCCTTTTAAATATCATCCCTTCTCTTTCCGTTGATGAAAAAACAAAAGAAAAAGATAACCTTCTTTTAATTGGCAAAATTGCAACAAAATTCACAAATAACCCACGAGTAACTTGTTTATTAACAAAATATATTAAAGATACTTTTTTAACAGCAACTTATCCAGCTTTAGATGAATCAACAGGCGCCCAAATTCAAAAAAATATGTTTTGCTTTTCTCCTTCAGTGCGCGGGCGCAGTGCCGTTTATTTAGTTAAAGAAGCCCTCCCCTTCTTTTTAAAGAAATATCAAACGCATCTTAAAGAAAAAGCGCTTGAATTCGATCAAGAACATGATTTTATTTCTTTACGCGGTTTTTCATTGATGCTTGGCAAAAACAATAAAGAAAAAGAGCTCTTTCAATTCATTCAAAATTATCTTGATGAAACCTTTGAACTTCAAGATGAAACAGGTGCTTTAAAAACCGTTCGCTTATTTACTAGCGTTAAACATGGATCTTGTTTTTATATAAATATTCATAAAAAAGGCTTACCCTCTTTTATTAAAAAGCATCATAAAGAATTGGTTCAAATGGGATTCTTTATGGCAGATGTGATTGCGCAAACACCTGATAAAAAAGATTTTTTAAAGAATTTCAAACAAATCAGCACTCTTATTAAAAAGCTTTCTTCGATAAAAGAGATGCAAGAAAAAATAATGGCTTTAATTGAAAAAACGGCGCAAAATCAAACCCTTGCAAACAAGGAACCACTTTTGTTAAATTATAAAAACACCTTGTTTGTGAAAAAAGAAAATATCCCTCTTTTATTTCAAATGAATAAAGAAAACCTTTTAAAATTAGGGATTAATCAACCAATACTTGAAAATTTAATGGGCGAAACGCCTCTTTTAAAAAGAACACCAGAAATGTTAACTTTTAAAGATGCTGCTGCGCGTTTAAAATCAGATTATGCCAGATCCAAGCCCTTATTTGCCCTTTTAAAAAGATGTGTTGAAACAGAAACCTTTGCTTCAAAAGAAGATATAACAGAAAAATCTTTTATTTGTTGCAAAAGTCAACGTTCTTTCTTATATGCGCTTAAAAACGAGCAAGCCTTTCATTCTTTTTTGAAAAATCATAAAGAAGAGCTTATTCAAATAGGCTTTAAAAAAGAAATGGTTGAGCATCTTTCTGGTGAAAAAGAATATAAGCTTATTTCAGATGATTTCATTTATTTAAATAATTTAAAAGAATATTTGCATATTGATGATAAAAATTTTAAAGAATACATCCTTCAAAATTGTTTAGAAGACAAGTATCAAGATGAAACTGGTTCATTCAAACCAATGTTTCAATTTATGCGTGGCAAACGTCATGGTTTTGGCGATTATGCCATTGATAAAAAAGCGTTAAAACAATTTGTTCAAAAATATGCCAACGCCTTTAAAATTAAAAAAATTGTTGCTGAAGCTATTTTCTTTGATAAAACACTTCATCAAAAGAAAGACTCTTATATCACGTTAACAACTTTAACTGAACTTTTAGGCATGACTACCAGACGAACAGAATTTTTAGCAAACACTGTTAAAAAATATTTTATACATGATAAAGTTCAAATTGATAACAAGCCTTGTCCTGTTTTTTCTTTTGCCTATACGATCAGCGGGCAAATGACCTTATATGCAGATGAACTTTGCTTACCCGCCTTTTTACTTGCAAGAAAAAATGACCTTCAAGCCCTCGGGTTCAAAAAAGAAAAAATTGAACAATTTGTTCAAAAAATTCAAAAAGAACCTTGGTATATCCATAATAAAATCACTCATCAAAAATTAAAGAAATTGGTGTATTTAAACACCCATCCAACAAATAGACAAAGAGGATCAAACTAATGAATACTTCTTCTCCTCACATGCAATTCACAGCCCTTGTGCCATTAAAAGAATTTGCAATTAAAACAAACACGCCGTTAAGCCTTGTTGATTATATTCATCAAAAAGCTCAAACGGATTTTAAAGACGAATTTTATAGCAAAAACCCAAGTCTTCTTTTATTTCAAAATAAAAACAAAGAAACAGAAATCTATCTTTATGTTTCTGAGATCAGAAATTTTGTTAAAAGAAATTTCTTAATGCTTCAACTGTTAGGCTTAAAAAAATCCACGGCTCAACAGCTGTTAGATCATCCAGAGTCTTTTGATTTTCAAACAGTAAGTGTTAAAGAAAAAATCTCATCTCATTCTATAAAACAAATTCATAATAATATTCATCAAAAAGTTTAAAAAGGAAAAATTATGGCTTCTGCTGCGTATACATTAAAATTAATTGAATCAAAAAAAGCATCTTTAAGTGATTTTGAAAAAGCACCCAATACCTATATGCCAATTGCTGAACTTCACCGCTGGCTTGGTGTTTCAAAAGATGACTGTCCAGACTTATTAAAATTTATCACTGAAAAATGCTTAGATGAAACATATACGCGTTCAGACCCTTGTTTTAAAATTGCGCTCAATTCCAAAAATAAATTAACGCTTTATTTGGTTGAAAAAGCATTAAATTATTTTTTAACAACGCATAAACTTTCGCTTAATCAAATGGGCATATCAAATGAAAGAATTAATTTTGTTCTCAACCGGTTTAAATATCAGCCTAAAACAGAAGAAATTTATGCCTTGCATCATTTAATCACGCCATTAATGGGCAGGAGCTTCAAATTCAAATATCATCTGTTACCAAGAAAAACCATTGAAGCGCTTTTAAAAGAAGAAGTGATGGATGAATCAGGCGCCATCAAGCCATTAATGTTTTTTATCTCAATTGCAAGTAGGCAATATCTTGCCGTTCGAAGAGAAAATATCCCTCACTTATTGGAAAAATGGGGAAAAACATTTGGCATGAGTGACTCTGTTATTCAAAAATCAATTCATAACAATCCTTTACCTGATATTAATAAAGATATGGTTGAACTTTCCTCTTTTTCAAAAGATACTCAATCTTCAGATAGCTTTATGCATTGGTTTTTAAACACCGCTACTTTATTCTTTAAAAAAGATTTCGAAGGAGAAAACCCAATCTTTATCAAAGCTAAAACAGATAATATGCAAGAAGTTATCTGCTTAAATCAAGATAAAATTAAAAGATTTGTCCAAGATAATAAAGACTTTTTATTAATGCATGGCCTTAATCCAATTTTTGTGCAGAAAAAAACAAAAACGCCCCTTGAATCAACAACGCCCGCCAAATTCCCTTGCTTGCTTGTGAACCAATTGGCGCAAAAACTTGGTAAAGCAACGGATTTTATTCCAGGCCTTAAAAAGTTTATTGTTGAAAACTGCTTAAATGATACGTTTATGTTAAAAATAGCTCCTAAAAATGAAATCAAAGCGCCTGTGTTTTTATATTATAAAAGCTTTTCTTCAGAAGAAACTTTATATATTTATGAAAAAGCAGTGCCAGATTTTGTGAATGCTCATTTGCAAAAATTGCTTGATATGGGCGTTTCCTTTCAAACATTAAACGGCATTTTAAATGAAAAGAAAATGGGTTTTTCACAACCTGATAGCTTATGGACATTAAAAGATTTATATCTTCATAGTTTTTCTCCTCTTTCAGAAAAAGAATTTAATGCCGTTTTATCAGAGCATTTAAAAGATACATTTCATCTGATTCAAAAAGATGGGGGTTTGAAAAAATTAAATATGTTTGTTCACACGCCGGCCAAAAAAAATCCCATCAAGGTGTTAACGGCTGCCCTGCCCGTTCTTTTAAATAAAACAAAAGATAAATTAGGTCTTTCAAACTTGGATGTTGATCGATTAATTCATTTATCCATGTTAGAAAAATTGCCTGAAGTTATTGATATTAAAAGCATTTGTCAAACTCTTCAAATTCCAGATAAAAATGAATCCAAAGTGATTGATCTTTTTAAACTATCTAAAAACAGAGCCTATCGCCAATATTTCCCAGATCGCTCTAGAAGAGTGATCCCTGTTTTTGGATATAATAGAGATAAATCATGGGGCTTAAAAGTGGGCATTTATAAATCAAGTTTGGCTTTTTGCCTTAAAATGATTCAAACAGAGCTCATTCAATTAGGAGCAAACCCCAAAAAAATTCATGAACTCAAGCAATTAAACGCTTATGAAAGAATTTTAAACCCAATTAAAAAATATTATACAGGTAATCGAAATCCTTTCCAAGAAAAGCAAACCAGACAAAAAGAATAGGTTTAAAAAAGTATTTGAATTTTATATAAAATTTAGGTATAATAAACCACCATTATTTTTTTAGGAGAAAGAAAATGCAAAAATTCATTTCCATTCGCGGTGCAAAAGAGCATAATCTTAAAAATATTGATGTGGATATTCCTAAAAACCAATTGGTTGTGATCACGGGGCTTTCTGGCTCTGGCAAATCCTCTTTGGCATTTGATACCATCTATGCCGAAGGCCAACGTCGCTATGTGGAAAGTTTATCAGCTTATGCGCGCCAATTTTTGGATTTAATGAAAAAACCAGACGTGGATTCAATTGAAGGGCTTTCTCCTGCCATTTCAATTGAACAAAAAACAACGGCTAAAAACCCAAGATCAACGGTTGGCACCATCACAGAAATTTATGATTACATGCGCCTTTTATGGGCCAGAGTTGGAACGCCATATTCCCCTGCAACGGGGTTGCCAATTGAAGCGCAAAGTGCCTCTCAAATCACAGAAACCATCTTAAAAGAACCTGAAGGGACCAAACTTTTAATTTTAGCTCCCGTTGTCAGAGATCGCAAAGGCGAATATAAAAAAGAAATTGCCGAATGGCAAAAAAAAGGGTTTGCTCGTCTTCAAATTAATGGGCAAATGTATCCGATTGAAGAAACCCCAGAGTTGGATAAAAACAAAAAACAAACCATCAGCGTTGTAGTCGATCGCATTGTGATTAAAGAAGGCATTGAGTCAAGATTAGCGCAATCTGTTGAAAAAGCGCTGCTCCTTGCTGATGGCTTAATTGTTGTTCAAAATAATGATACCAAAGAAGAAAAGCTTTATTCTGAAAAATTTTCTTGCCCTGTCAGTGGTTTCACCATTAAAGATTTAGAACCTTCATTATTTTCATTTAACAATCCACAAGGAGCCTGCCCTGTTTGCGCTGGTCTTGGTTTTAAACTTTATATTGATCCAGAAAAAGTGAT
Source organism: Alphaproteobacteria bacterium (assembly GCA_045614025.1). Classification (GTDB taxonomy): domain Bacteria; phylum Pseudomonadota; class Alphaproteobacteria; order CAAHEQ01; family UBA3637; genus RGIG4140. The sequence continues at coordinate 13,856 of JAZLCE010000011.1, read as the reverse complement.
CCCAGATCCAATGAAATCCATTCGTCAAGGCGCCATTAAGCCATGGAGCAATGGAAACGGTGAAATGTTTCAATGGTATGATACCATTTTAAAAACAATGCTTCAAAATGTTCAAGTGGATATTGATACGCCATGGGTGAAATTACCAGAAGAAGTGAAACAGGGCATTTTATATGGCATGAAAGGAAAAGTGCGCACCTTTGAAGGCGTAATCCCCAACATGGAACGCCGTTTTATGGAAACAAATTCTGATTGGATGCGCGAAGAACTTTCAAAATATCAATCAAACTCTGTGTGCGAAAGTTGCCATGGCCAACGCTTGCGCGAAGAAGCGCTCGCCGTTAAAATCATGGGCAAAAACATTTCCGAGGCAACACACACCTCCATTCAAGAAGCCAAAGACTGGTTTTCAAAAATCTATGAAAACCTTTCTCCTAAAAAACAAGCCATCGCCACAAGAATTTTAAAAGAAATTAATGATAGACTTTCTTTCTTAAACAACGTTGGCCTTGGCTATTTATCGCTTGACCGTATGAGTGGAACGCTTTCTGGCGGTGAATCTCAACGCATTCGTCTTGCCAGCCAAATCGGCTCTGGGTTAACGGGCGTTCTTTATGTTTTAGATGAACCCTCCATCGGCCTTCATCAACGCGATAATGATAAGTTATTAGAAACGCTTATTCATCTTAAAAACCTTGGCAACACGGTGATTGTTGTTGAGCATGATGAAGATGCCATTAAAGCTGCCGACTATGTGCTTGACATTGGTCCAGAAGCTGGCCGTCATGGGGGCCATATCGTGGCTCAAGGAACGCCAAAAGAAATCATGGATAACCCCATTTCAACCACAGGGCAATTCTTATCTGGCATGCGCAAAATCATCATTCCAAAAACAAGACGCACTGGAAATGGCAAATTCATTGAAATTCATGGCGCTTCAGTAAATAATTTAAAAAATGTTGATGTTAAAATTCCTTTAGGAACGTTTACTTGCGTTACGGGTGTTTCAGGGGGTGGCAAGTCCTCTCTTGTGATTGAAACGCTTTATAAAGGCTTAAACAAACTTTTAAATCATTCAAGTGATACCCCTGGGCCATACACGCGCATTCAAGGCATGGGATTTATTGATAAAATTATTGATATTGATCAAAGCCCTATTGGCAGAACACCGCGCTCTAACCCAGCCACTTATACCGGCATGTTTTCAACAATCCGTGATTGGTTTGCAGGGCTCCCTGAAGCAAAGGTCAGAGGGTATAAAGCTGGTCGTTTTTCCTTTAATGTGAAAGGTGGTCGCTGTGAATCTTGTTCAGGCGATGGGGTGATTAAAATTGAAATGCACTTCTTGCCGGATGTTTATGTTGCTTGCGATACTTGTAAAGGAAAAAGATATAATAAAGAAACGCTGGAAATCACCTATAAAGATAAATCAATTGCAGATGTTCTTGAAATGACGGTGGATGAAGCATCCGAATTCTTTGATCATATCCCTTCAATTAAAGATAAATGCGCTCTGTTAAAAAAAGTTGGCTTAGGCTATATTTCGCTTGGTCAGTCGGCGGTCACTTTGTCTGGTGGCGAAGCGCAACGCATTAAACTTTCAAAGGAATTGGCAAGAAAAAGCACTGGCAAAACCCTTTATATCTTGGATGAACCAACAACCGGGCTTCATTTTGCTGATGTTCAAAAACTTTTGGAAGTTTTGCATGCGCTTGTGGAACAAGGCAACACCGTTGTTGTGATTGAACATAATTTAGATGTGATTAAAACAGCTGATTATATCATTGATATGGGTCCAGAAGGTGGCGATGGAGGTGGCGAAGTTGTTGCAACGGGAACCCCTGAAGAAGTTGCCGAAGTAACAAGAAGTTACACAGGCAAATACCTTAAAAAGATTTTAAGCAAAGGATAAAGAAAAATAATTTTTTATCTTTGACTTTTAGTGGGTTTTAGCTTATGATATTTGAATTAAAACAAAAAATTAAAATTTAACTTATCAAAACGAGAGGTCTTATGAAATATTCAAAAAGTGTTGATGAAAAATGGCAAGCCAAATGGGAAAAAGAAGGGTTATACCGCTTTGATGAATCAAAAATGGATAAAAAACTCTATTGTTTAGAAATGTTTTCTTATCCATCTGCTGCCAATCTACACTGCGGTCACTGGTATAACTATGGGGTAACAGATACCTGGGCTCGTTTCAAAAAAATGCAAGGATTCAATGTGTTTCACCCACAAGGGTTTGATGCCTTTGGGTTGCCAGCTGAAAACTATGCCATTAAAACAGGTATCCATCCAAAAGATTCCACAAACGCCAGCATTAAAACAATGCTTGAACAATATAAAAACTTGGGTGGCAGCTATGATTTAAGCTATTTCCTTTCCACTTGTGATGAAGAATATTATAAATGGACACAATGGATTTTCTTAAAACTTTATGAAAAAGGCTTGGCCTATCAAAAAGAAGCTCCTGTAAACTGGTGCCCAAGCTGTCAAACAGTTTTAGCCAATGAACAAGTTGTTGATGGCAAATGTGAACGATGCAAATCCGAAGTTTCTCAACGCAAGATGAAACAATGGTTCTTTAAGATCACAGAATATGCTGATGAACTTTTAAAAGATATTGATTCTCTTGATTGGCCAGAAAAAACCAAGAAAATTCAAAAAAACTGGATTGGCAAATCAACGGGTTCTTTATTAAAATTTGAAATTGATAACGGCCTTGAATTAGAAGCCTTTACAACCAGAGCAGATACATTGTTCGGCTTAAGCTATGTTGTGATTGCGCCAGAACATGAAGCCGTTGCCTCTTTAACAAAACCAGAACAAAAGAAAGCTGTTGAAGCTTATTTAGAACAAGCTGCTAAAGTTAAAGAAATTGATCGTTTATCAACAGAACGTGAACGCACTGGGGTGTTCACTGGGTCCTATGCCACAAACCCTGTTAACGGGGAAAAAGTTCCTGTTTGGGTGGCAGATTATGTAATCGCTTCATATGGCACGGGCTTTGTGATGGCTGTTCCTGCTCATGATGAACGCGACTTTGATTTTGCAACGAAATATAATTTGCCAATCAAACGCGTGATTAATGATAAGAATAACGAAGCGCAACCTCTTCCATTTTGCGAACATGGTATTTTAACAGATAGTGCTGAATTCACGGGTCTTTCAACAAAAGAAGCCATTGTTAAAATCGTTGAAAAACTTGCAAAAGATGAAAAAGGCAAGTTAACAACAATGTTCCGTTTGCGCGACTGGTTGATTTCAAGACAACGCTATTGGGGAGCTCCAATTCCAGTTATTCACTGCGAAAAATGCGGTGCTGTAGCTGTTCCAGAAAAAGATTTGCCTGTTAAATTACCATATAATGTGGAATTCAGACCAGATGGCAAATCTCCACTCGCCCGTTCAGAAGAATTTATGAACGTCACTTGTCCAAAATGTGGCGCCAAAGCTCAACGCGATCCAGACACAATGGATACATTTGTTGATTCTTCATGGTATTTCTTGCGTTTCCCTGATAATAAAAATGATAAAGAAGCCTTTAATAAAGAAAAAATCAACCAAATGCTTCCAGTTGATAAATATGTTGGTGGTCAAGAACATGCCACAATGCACTTGCTTTATGCCAGATTTTTCACAAAAGCTTTGCGCGACATGGGTTATTTAAACTTTGATGAACCATTCAAATCATTGGTTCACCAAGGTATGATTTTGGGCCCAGATGGTCAAAAAATGAGCAAATCTAAAGGAAACACAATTAATCCAGATGGTTATATTCAAAAATTTGGATCAGATGTGTTGCGTATGTATCTTGAATTTGCATTTGCTTATACAGAAGGCGGTCCATGGAGTGATGCGGGTATTGAAGCTATTGCAAGATTCACAAAGCGTATCGAAGCCTTGTTTGAAAAATTTGAAGAAGCTCAAAATGATATAACCGAAATGGGCAAAGCTGAAAAAGACTTGAACTATGTGCGCCATGCCTCTATCAAAGCGATTACACATGATGTTGACTTGTTCCAATTCAACACTTCATTGGCAAGAATTATGGAATATTTAAACGCATTGAATCAATATATGCAAGGCCCAATCAATAAAGCCTTCTTAAAAGAATGTTTAGATTCATTTGTAACCGTTTTGGCTCCATTTGCGCCACACTTTAGCGAAGAACTTTGGGAATCTTTAGGTCATAAAGAGTCTGTTTTCAAAGAACAATGGCCAGCTTTTGATGAACAAGTGCTTCAAAATAAAGATAAAGTGATTGTTGTTCAAGTAAACGGAAAAGTGCGTGCAAAACTTGAAGTTTCACCAGATACTGCGAAAGAAACCATCGAAGAAATGGCCTTAAAAGAAGTCACAAGCTATACAGAAGGTCATGAAATCGTTAAAACAATCTATGTGCCAAACAAATTGGTCAGCATCGTGATTAAATAACGATAAAAGCAATAAAAAAGCCACCGATTTCTCGGTGGTTTTTTATTATGAGAAAAATATTAAATAAAAATATTTTTATGGTGTTATCCCTCTTAAAAAGTTGCGTCCACCTTCTTTATTCTTATTCACCAACATCATTTTAAAATTTGGAAATTCAAAACTTGCCTCATAAACATACGGTTCGCTGATCACATATTCTGGAAATAAAATCAAAGGGTTTTGTTGATTAAAATATGTGAACAAATATTTATTAATCATGCTTTCATCATGCCATAAAGGAATAACATCATTCTTAATATCCGTATCTGTCCATTCTTTTATAATAGAGGTCATTTCTAAAAATCCTTGACTTGTTCCCCCATTAAAAGCTCCTGTAATATAAAACTTTCCTTCATCATAAGGAATATAACTTTTGGATTTTGAATTGCGGTCATAAGGATAATCATTTTTATTTTCCAAATAATACCAAGAATGCATAGTAACCATAATTTTTTGTTCTTCTGTTGGAAAAATTTCTTCATTAATTGGTCGAACGGGTTTTGCATCACCATTTAAGAAATAAATATAATCAAATTCTTTAAGTGTTTCTTTGATCGCATCAAAAAAGTGATATCTTTTCATGGTCACATACGGCCAAGGAAGTTGGTCTTGATGAATTTTAACAACATTTTTACCCACTTTTAAATCATCATGGTCGGTGAATAAGAAATAAGTTTTATTGTGTTTGGGCAAAAAATATTTTTCCATGGATTTATAAAAATTTTCCCAAAAAACAATATACCTTCCCGTTGAAATATAAAGTATGGCAATTTTTTTAGGGGTTGTATATGAAACATTTGATTCTTGAACCAACTCCCACTTCCCCTCTTTTTTAAAAAAACGTTTTAACCCATTTTTATCTTTAAGTAACACATTATTCTTGCTAACATCTAAAATTTCACCAGTTCCTTTAATACCAGGAATATCTTGATATAATCCCTCTAATTGCTTGTCTTTATCAATATAATAAACATATCGCATCAAAGACGAATCATATAAAAATAGTTCTTTGCCATACTCCGCCCATTTTAAAATAAGCTTGTTTTGGGGTTCAAAGAGCAAAACTTCAGCGCGTTCCTCTCTAGAAGAGCGTTTAACATACTTTCCATCATCCGAAAACGAAAGGGTATCCTCCCAAATTGGATGTCTTACAATGATATTTAAACTCTTCGGCGTTTTTTTATCAACAGATTCAATAAGTTGTTTTGATTGAAAAAATTCAGTATTCAATAAGATTGGAGAAAGAAAGAAAGAAAGAAAAACACCATAGCCAAAGAAAGAATATAAAAAAATTTACCTTTCTTAAATTTATTAAGCAAAATAAACCCTTTTTTCATAATTTATCCCCATAAACCTTACTATCTTAAACTCATTTAACGAGGATAAACTTATGTTATTTTTTTTGCAAGATGAAATCTTAATATAGCATTAAATAATTTATTTCTAACTCAAATACCTTCCCCTCATGCCACCACCGTCCATCCAGTAAAGATTTTGGTAACTTATAAATTAAACAAATACTATAATAACAAAAAAGGGAAAGACTAAAAGTTCTTTCCCTTTTTTGTTATTTGTTATTCTTCTTTCTATTTTTCCAGCCCATAGGCTTTGATAGTAAGTTTTCCAAACATACCAAAAACACTAGCCCATTCATAATCTACATAAGCAGCATTTTCCAATAAACCGTCTTTAAGAGCTTTTTTCAAAGAAGCATCTCCTATCGCAAAACTTAAAATATAATATGCAACATGAATGGTTGATGCTTCCCCATATGTTTTTATAAGTTTTTGCTTATCAAAGTTTATTGTTAAAGGTGCTTTAACACCTGTAACAATACCTCCTGTTGATGGCACAAAAGGAGCCCTCGGAGCACTCACACACCCTTGCAAAAGAAGCATCACAAATAACATTGCGAATACTTTTTTCACACCTAATCTCCATAAACATAAACTGTTGTTTTAGTAAATAATCCAAAAAACACATTCGTAAAATTATAATCAGTATGTTTTATAACTTTAATGTTTCCATCTTTTGCAGCAGACTGAATACTTGTATCTCCAAAAGCAAATAAACCCATAAAACTATGAGCCGTTGAAGAACCAACTTTGCTACCCAAATCAGTATTATTATATTCAATTGATAATGGAGCCTTTGTATCACTATATATTGCGCCTGTTGATGGCCTAAACGGAGCAACAGTCATTGAACAACCTGTTAGCACCATTAACATAAATACAACTGATAAATATTTTTTCATTTAATCAAAATCCTTTCCTTAACACTAAAAAATCTTAAGAGGTCCCCCTCTTAAGATTTTTTTATCAAAACATACCAAATTATGCAAGCTTCAATCTAATTTTTAAAGAAAATTATATCACCCTAAAACATAAATCTTAAACCTGCATGGGTTTCAACTGCGTCAAATGAAAAATCTTTTTCTTCTTTTTCAAGTTTAACATCACCCAAATCAATATATTTCACGCCAACATCAAATGCCAAGTTGCGATTTAAATGAAATCCAACCCCTGCCCCAGCATTCCAAGCAAAGTTTGAACCTGAAAAATCTTCTTGTCTATATGAAACATTATGATGCGCCACACCAACACCTGCCATGATATAGGGGCGAACATAATAAGACATGCGTAAATCAACATATCCATTCGCCATCACGCGGTTAAATTTGGCATTTAAAACATCTCGTTCCCCTTCTTTTTCAATATCTGTTTCCGCGATATGCGTATATTCAACTTCCCCACGCAAAGGACCATACATCACACCAAAAGCAACCCCAGGCGCAAACCCAGCTTCATGATGATCTTTAACCGCCGTTTCGCGCACATCACTTAAACCAATTCTTGGTGCAATATATCCTCTTGGCCCAGCAAGGCAAGAAAAAGAAAAAAGAGAAATCGTTGTAAATAAAATTAAATTTTTCATAAAAACCCTCCATTAAAGCCCGAATATTATATCATAAAATCAAGATATTGTCAACAAACAATCAAAAACGGCTTGACAGGATAAATCAAAAAGAGTAAAACACGCATATCCTAATCGAAACGTAGCTCAGCCTGGTAGAGCACTACGTTCGGGACGTAGGGGCCGGAGGTTCGAATCCTCTCGTTTCGACCAGATATAAAAAGACCGCTATTTGGCGGTTTTTTTTATATCTAATCGACGAGGGATCGAACCGAAGAAGGAGGTTCACGAGCAAGGACGCACCGTGTCCGTGGCGAAGGACGGCTTTGCCGGTCCCTCATTTTTGAGGGATAAATCGTGCGCTAGCCGATTTACAAATCCTCTCGTTTCGACATCTAAAAAATGAAATTGTTCCATATTTTCTTGTTTGTATGAATAACGAGAATTCATAATATCCCATTCATTTACAATATAAAAAACAAATTAAAAAAATCTATTTTCATTTTTTTTATAAAAAAATACATTTTTTTTTGATATTTTTGTAAAAATTTGGTAAAAAGAAAAATTATTTATGTAATAACAACGGGAAACAAATGACACTAGCATTACAACCAATAAATGACAAAGACAACTTTGCATCTCCTATTTTAAAATGGGCGGGTGGCAAGGGGCAGTTATTACCTCAGTTAACTAAAAAATTTCCAAATAAACTACGTTGTGGAGCTATCAAAAAATATATTGAGCCATTTGTTGGTGGTGGGGCTGTCTTTTTTGATATATCCAATTCATACTATTTTGAAGAAGCTTATTTGTTTGATATTAATCCAGAATTAGTCATTCTTTATAATGTTATCAAAAATAATGTTTCAGAATTGATTGATGAATTAGAGCGCTTACAAATATCTTATTTTTCATCAACTGATAGGAAAGAATTTTACTATCAAATGCGTAACGAATATAATTCATTTGATAAAAAAATAGATGCTAATAATTATTCTTTATCGTTTATCAGACGTGCGGCATTAACTGTTTTCCTAAACAGAACTTGTTTTAATGGATTATTCAGAGTTAACAGCAAAGGCTTATTTAATGTTCCGATGGGAAGTTATAAGACTCCTCGCATTCTGGATAGAGAAAATTTAATAGCTGTTTCAAAAGCACTCAGAAAAGCAACAATTTTGCAAACAGATTTTTCAAAAACTTTGGAATTTGCCGATAGCGAAACATTTATCTATTACGATCCTCCATATCGTCCGTTAAAGGATTCTTCTTTTACAACCTATGCCGTAGAAACTTTTGATGATAATGAACAAATCCGCTTGAAAAATGTTTTTGAACAAGCACATGAATTGGGTGCCCTGCAAATGTTAAGCAATTCAGATCCAACAAATGTTGGACCAGATCCATTCTTTGATGATTTATATCAAGATTATAATATTTATCGTATTTTAGCCAAACGTTTGATTAATGCAAATTCGGATGGACGTGGTGAAATCAGAGAAATACTTATTACAAATTACGGCGCATGATGAAGAACTATCGATTATATCATGATGATTGTTTAAAAATTTTGGAAGAAATCCCAGAAAATACATTTGATATGATTTTTGCAGATCCGCCATATATGTTATCAAATGGCGGTATTACCTGTCAAAACGGACAAGTCGTTTCTGTCAATAAAGGCAAATGGGATGAAAGCCAAGGATTTGAACAAGATTTTGAATTTCACAAAAAATGGTTATCCGCTTGTAAAAGAGTTTTAAAGAAAAACGGAACACTTTGGGTTTCTGGTACTTATCACAGTATTTATTCTTGTGGTTTTGCGATGCAATTATTGGGGTATCATATATTAAACGATATTTCTTGGTTTAAACCAAATGCCAGTCCTAATATGTGTTGCAGATATTTTACAGCCAGTCATGAAACATTGATTTGGGCGAGAAAAGATAAAAAAACAAAGCATACTTTTAATTATGAGCTCATGAAAAACGGAGATTTTTCGTCTGACTTTATTAAAAAGCCTAATACGCAGATGAGAAGTGTTTGGGCTATTGGAACACCCAAGAAAAGCGAAAAGATTTTTGGTAAACATCCAACCCAAAAACCATTGGATTTATTGGAAAGAATTATTTTAGCATCAACAAATGAAGGAGATTTAATTTTAGATCCCTTTATGGGTAGTGCAACAACTGGAGTTGCGGCATTGAAACATAACAGAAAATTTGTTGGTATCGAAAAAGAAAAAGAATTTGTAGAACTTGCAGAAAAAAGACTTTCTGCTGTAAAAGGAGGTAATAAATGAAAGAAAACGGAATTGGTGGAGCAAACACAAAAACAGGTTTGATCTTTGAAGGTAAAACAGATTTACAAACCTTTTTATGTAATCAAGAAGGATATTCATGTAGTCCAAATAAATTAGGTTGGATAGATGTATTCTATAATGATAAACAAGTTGCATCTATTTTTAAGAAATATGCTCTTTATAAATTTTTGAATTATAGAAAAGTTGATTATGCATCCATTTTATCTAAAAAGCTTTTACCAGATGATTCTATTTATGTAGTTGTGAATAATACCTTTTTTGTTATAGAATGTAAATTTCAAAAGACAACGGGCTCTGTTGATGAAAAATTACAAACTTGTGATTTTAAGAAAAAACAATATAAAAAATTGTTATCACAACTTAATATGGAAGTAGAGTATATTTATCTTTTAAGCGATTGGTTTAAACAAAAGCAATATAAAGATGTTTTGGAATATATTATTTCTGTTGGTTGTTCGTATTATTTTGAATATATTCCATTAACAAAATTTGGATTACCTGTCCCAGAGAAACAATAGGTTAAAACATTCCAAATAATATGACTAACCACAGCTTAATTGGTTGTGGAATGTTGCACACATCACTCCATGTTTTGAATAAGTTATTGTAAAACAATGATAATTTTATTAAATCTAAAGACGCTTTTTAAACGTTATATTTTTCCACATTATCTCTGACAATGACGACCACTGCGCAAAGAAAAACAGTTTGGGGAACTGTTTTTCTGCGTAAAGCAATGAGACTTGTTAAAATCAAAGATGCTCTGCCATCTGATGATTGAAACTTAGTCGAAATTGAAAAAGACCGCCATTTGGCGGTTTTTTTTATATCTAATCGACGTGGGATCGAACCTCCGTAAAAGGAGGTTCAACCGCCGAAAAAAGGCAGACGGGAGTATGCGGTTTTGTTTAACAAAATTTTCTTTTTACCTCCCCTCTTGCCTATCTTTTAAAATTGCCGTAGAATGATTCAAAAATCAAATAAAAAGGGCTATATCATGATTGATTTACACATGCATTCCATTTATTCAGACGGCGATAAAACCATTGAAGAAAATTTAAAAACTTGCGAGAGCAAAGGCCTGAAATATATCTCACTCACAGATCATAATACTATCAAACAATATGATGACCCTGCCCTTCATCAAAATCTTTTTAGCGGGAAAATCATTAAAGGGCTTGAAATGGATGCTTTTTTTCAAAACAAAAAAATTGAAATTTTAGCCTATAAAATCAAAAATACCGAAGTGATAGATAACTGGAATCAAAAATTCTTTTCAAAAGAACGTCGCCAACTTCTTCAAGAAAAAGTCCGTCAAAAACTGATTGAAGCTTGCGATAAAAATAAGCTGATTTATGATAAATCTATTTTGTATCAAGAAATCCCCGAAAATGATTATATTTCCGTTTATATTTATAATGAGCTGATGAAACATCCCGAAAATATCCCTGTTTTAGGGGAGCTTGCCAACAGCTTAAATGCTTTTATCCGCAAAGGCCTTCTCAATCCCGAAAGTGATTATTGCGTTGTTGCCAAAGAAGATGGCGAACCCAACTTTAAAGACGTGATTGATACCATTCATCAAGCAGGTGGGCTTGCTTTTTTAGCGCATCCTTTTGAATATCGTTTTACGAATACAATTCAATTTATCAATGAGTTTCGCGCCCAAAAAGAGCTAGATGGGATTGAATGCTTTCACCCATCTGCTACAAAAGAGCAACAAAAGTTACTGCTTGATTATGCAAAAACCAATGCTCTTTTTGTCAGCGGTGGATGCGATAGTCATGGCAATAAAACGCCGGATAGACAAATCGGCCATCTGAATATTTTAAAACAACATATTGAAAACTGGGTAAATTTATAATCCGTTATTCAACAGCATTTTCCAAAATCGAAACCTTTTTATTTACAGGATCAATTTCACATAATGCCCCATAAGGCAAAATAACCTGTGGCACAGTGTGCCCAAAATCCATATTGGTCACAATCGGGATGTCAACATCAAATTCCTTGCAAACTTTTAAAAGAACGGCATCATAATCTGGATAAGTTTTTAAATAAGATTCTTTTAATTTTGATTCACTTTCCAAAAATTCACCACCAGGTCTTGCAAACAAAATCCCATTTAATTCTTTTAAAATTCCTTGCGCTCCCAAATTACGCATCATATAGAGCAAACTTGAAGGTGTCGGGCGTTCCTCACTTGTTTCCAAAAATAAAATAGCGCCTGACCATTCTTCTTTTTGGGGCCATAAAGAAGTGCCATTAATAAATTGAAAAAGATCCATACACCCGCCAATTAACCGGCCCGTTACCCGTTTAGATGCCCCCAAATATCGCCATGGGGTTGAAGGTGTATGCGAGCGAATCGGTGCAGGTTGAAGGCCCCAATCCACTCTGTCAACAATAAAAAAATCACTTTCAGGCAACGCACCAACAGCTTTACTTGAAAACAAAGTTTTTTTTGTGTTCTGAATCAAAAAATCAGGGATTCCGCCATTTTCTCCATATCCAAACATTAAACTTGGCGAATAAAAAGAGCTTAAACCAGCTTTAAAACACATAAAATGATTCACGGTTGTATCAGACATACCCAAAAATATTTTTGGATTTTTCCGCATTATTTCAAAATGTTTTTCGTTCATTAATGGCAGTAATCGAATGGTATCATCCCCGCCAATATTCGTTAAAATTGCTTTCACATCCTTATTTTCAAATGCCCACATCAAATCATCTAACCGAAGTTTTGGATTTTGATAAAGTGTTTCAGCTGAAGATAAAGCATTCGGCGCTTCAATAATCTTCACATCAAATGTTTTTTCAAACTGCTTTTTTGATTGTTCATATCGGTAAGGAAAAACACTTGCCCCACCCCATGAAAGAGAAACAGTGGCAACCAAATCCCCTGCTTTTAAAGCTTTTGGTTTAATTAAATTTTTCATCCCTTTCCTTCTCTTTTTATGCTTTTTTATAAACTTTTTTAAAAAGCAACCCTGAAATAATTAAAATTAAAAGTTTCACTAAAATCCCTAAAACAATGGCAACAGTTGGCCCAAACAAATCTCCCAAAACACCGAATAAAACCATGGTAAATGCCAACAAAATTCCCGATAAAAATGAAATAATCGACTGCATGGTGGCGCGTTGATTAGGCGAAAATTCCTTTTGCATAATATCTGCATTAGCCGTTCTTGCCGTTCCAAAAAATAAATTCACACAAGCCATAATAAACGGCGTAAACATATTCGCCAGCAAAACCCCAATTCCTCGAACCAAAACATTACCAAACATTGAAAAAAAGAAAAGGCGAACCATGCCTATTTTGCGGATATAAGGCACAATAAAAAAACTAACAATTCCACAAACTTGCTTTAAAAATCTTGCCATATTAATTAACCAGTCGGCAACAAAAAGTTGATAATAAGCGCTTTCAAACCGAAAAGAAGCCATTCCAAACGCATTATCAACTAAATGAATAATGGCAAAAAATCTTAACCGTTTATTTCGGCGCAATCGTCTAAAAGCAATTAAAAAATGTTTATAAGAATTAACTCTTTCATTTCCTCTGATTCGTTTTGGCTCAACAAAGCAATAAATCACCCCTATTTGAATGAGCACAGGAAAAATGCTCACCCATGCCAACACTTGAAGAGAATAAAAGTATGCAACAAAAGCGCCGATAATCGCACTTAATGCTAACCCAACTTGATTCCACCCTCCATTTTTAGCATATTGAACATTAAAATCCCCCTGTTCTTTTAATTCTTCCATTGTTTCATAAACAAGCGCTTCTTGCGTTCCCGAAGCAATTGCCCCACTTGTTCCCCAACAAACAGAACCTAAAAATAATAACCATGTGCAAGAAAATTCCCCCGCAAGTGCCCAACATAAAAAAGTGATAAAAACTAAAATGGGCGACCACAAAAGCGTTTTTCTTCTGCCTTTATGATCCGAAAAAATCCCAACAGGTATTTCCATAAATGTTGTTACTAATGAAGAAAGCGCAAAAACCGCTGTTGCTAAAGCATAAGAGTTAGTAATGCTTTCAAAATAAATAATGGATAAAGTTGATAAAGGCCATAACCCACCCAAAAAATTATCCCACTTAAATAAAGTTAAATTACGCCGTATCATTTTTATT
>JAZLCE010000010.1:0-7041 GCA_045614025.1 Alphaproteobacteria bacterium | reverse complement strand
GTTTGAAAATCACCTTGAAAGCCTTGATTTTGCTTGCCTTTGACTAAATCAGGTGACAACAAACATTTCCGGCGGTGGAAACAACCATTCCCGCAGGTGGCAACAACCTTTTCCAATTAAGGAAACAACAATTTTCATTTTAAGGGCACTGGAAACAACCATTTCCAAGAGCCTTTTAGGTGGAAACAAACATTTCCCCGATAATTTTTTTGCCAAAATGAAAAAATCATTTTTCACCTGATAAATACCAAATGGAAAACAACCAATGCTCTGGTTGTTTGAATGCAGGTATCAATGAACCTTCATGAGCAATATGAAATGCCTTTCATAAATTGCGAATGTTAGGTGGAATTGGGAAAAGTAACGAGCAAAAGGAGAAAATCATGCCAAAGAAAAAATCAGAATTATCAATTACAAAACGAGTTTTATTGGATTATATTAAGTTCAGAACCAATCATGGATTTACATTTTATGAAAGCAATGAATATATCGCCAATGCCTTAGATTTAACAAGCGGTTCAGCCAAGGTGTTTGTCAATGACCTTATTCGTGAAGGATATTTATATAAAGAAACAGATAAACAAGGAAGACGTGTTTTAAGTTATACAGGCAAAACATACTTTCCTTTATTTGAAGACATGAGGAATATCGATAAGAAAGTTTTAAAATTAGAAAGAGATACGGCAGTCAATGAAAACCAATATCTGCAAGAACAATTAATTTATACAGAAGGAAGAGTAAATAATTTGGTGTCAGAAAAGGCAGATTTAATCTTAACCAATGAAGAACTTACAAGAAAAGTAAAGGAATTGGAAGAACGAATAGTAAAGTTGGAAGAAAGAGTAGAAAATCAAACAAATAGAATAAATAAACTGGAAAATCTTTTTTACAAGAACGGTATAACTGAAAGGCAGTTAGATGAGATGATAGAAAAGAATGAAAGTAAATAATTACTTGACTTTTTTGTTTTCTTGTAATTAACAGAAGATACTTTTTTACATGTGTAAATAAATAGTATATTCCAATACAGGAATAAATTTAGTGATTTTTCTTTTTTTTGTATATAAGTATATAAAAATAGTTAATAATAGCCTGATTAAAACAGCTATAATCAAAGCCAACCTAGCAGAGTACAAATCGGCAAGGAAACCAAAGAATAGAAATAAAACACTGCTTAAAACTTTCTCAGCCAAAGAAAGTATAGAGCGCATAGTGGCTCTTTGATTTTCTGAAAAATTCTGTTGTAATATATCTGTTTGAATAGTTGTAGATGAACCATAAAATAAATTAGATGCAGACATTATAATTGGGCTGAATATATTATTTAATAATAAACCTAAACTTCTAAAGACAATATTTCCTAAGAACGAATAAATCAAAGTATATAAAGCTGTAAATTGTTTTATTTTTGAGAAAAGAGAAAAACTGACTGTACTAAATATCTGTTTAAGAAAACGAACAAAACTAATACTCCAAAGAGGAATGAGTTTTTCAAAATAAACACCTTCGAAACGAGAAATTGGATAGCTGATAGCATTATCAACAACATTTATAATTGAGAAAAAAAACAATTTTTTATTGGATATAATATCTTTTAAGGCTTTTTTAAAGTGTTTAAGTATAGAAATACGGGGTTGAGAAAATGTTCTTTGAGGTTCTTTTAATAAAAAAATTGAAACAAAACCCAAGAAAGCAGGGATTACGGATATCCAAGCAAGAATTTGCAACGATGTAAAATAAACTATACATCCACCAATAATCGCAGATAGAGCTAATCCAAATTGGTTCCACGCACATGCTTTTGCAAAAAAAGAATTAAAATTATGTTTTTCACCTAATTCTTCCATAGTTTCGAACATCAGCGCTTCATCTGTCCCAGATAAGAAAGCATCACTAGCCCCCCATAGAATAGATCCAAGAAACAATAATGTGATACTTTTAAATTCTCCTGCTAAAGCCCAAAAAACAAAACAAAATAAACTTAATAACCCACAAACAAGAAGTGTTTTTCGTCTTCCTAAAAAATCCGATAAAATTCCAGAAGGAAGTTCTAATGCAATAGTTGAAATGCTGGCGATAGAAAAAACTAACATTGCAAGAGTATAGGAGTCGGTAATTTGTTGGAAATAAATAATAACAAGAGGAGCTAAAAGCCAAAACCCCCCGAAGAAATAATCCAATTTTAATAAAAAGACATTCCGTTTCATAGGAATATACTATAATAAAATAGATTTTTTGTCAATTTCTATTTTTTATTTTTAATCTGTTTAAGTGAATTACTTAAAATCTATTTGGACGAATTGGATTTTAATTAAATAAAAATAAAAAATATACAAAGAAATAAAAAGGACTGCTAAACACAGTCCTTTTATTTTAGATTACCCTAGATGCAGATAAAGATTGAAAACAAATTTTATTTGACTATGTCAAAAAATGTCGTATACTGGATGTATAAGGAGTTTATGATGTCATATGAAAAAACAGAAAATTTATTAGATTTAGCGATTTGGATGCAATCAAATCGTGAAGGTGTTAGTCTTTCCGATATAATGAATCGTTTTCAAGTATCCAGACGAACAGCAGAAAGAATGAGGGATATGATTGTTTCTCGTTTTATTCAAGCAGAAGAAATTGAGGGAGATAATCGTCAAAAAAGGTGGCGAATTCCTCAAGGAACATTAAAAGATTTTATTCAATTTTCAGCTGATGATTTGGCTTGCTTAAACTTGGCAAGAGAAGCTTTAGAAAAAGAAAAACTATCCGACAAAGCCGTTCAATTAAATACAATTATTGAAAAAATTACAGCCTCAATAAAAACAGACACACTCAGGAAAATAGAACCAGATGCAGAGGTTTTATTAGAAGCCCAAGGATTTGCCCGTCGTGTTGGTCCAAAAATCAAAATTAACACCAATTATTTAGATATTATAAAAGAGGCTATTTTATCCACTAAGAAAATTACAATAACTTATAAGAACGAAAAACAAACTGTTTCGCCTTATGGCTTTTTATACGGAAACAAACATTATTTGGTCGCTTATTCTGATAAAACAAAAGAATATCGTTATTTTGCACTGCACAAGTTATCCGATGTTCAACTAACCGATAATATTTTCAGAAGAGATGAAAGTTTTTCATTAGAAGATTTTACAAAAGATTGCTTTGGTGTGTATCGTGAAGATCCTGTAGAGGTAGAATGGTTATTTGATGCAGAAACAGCAGATGATGCCTCAAAATATGAATTTCATCCCTCACAACAGATGATAAAAAATCATGATGGCACTTTGACAGTCAAATTTTTTGCCGGAGGTCAAAAAGAAATGGATTGGCATTTATACACTTGGGGAAATAAAGTTAAAGTCATTAAACCTGAAAGGAAATAAAAAATGGAAAGAAAATTTGCAGATTTGGAATATATTGAACCAGACGCAAAAGTTGTTATTTTGGGAACATTTCCATCAGAAGCATCCAGAGATACATTCTTTTATCATAAATCAACCAATCAATTTTGGAAAATATTAAGTAAAATTTATAAACCTGATGAAAAAATCGAATATTTAGAAGGAAAAGAAGAAAATAACACTCTAATTGAAAGAAGAAAGAAATTCTTAAAAAAATATAAAATTGGTTTATGGGATATGATTAAATCTTGCTATATTGATAAGAGTAAAGATTCATCCATCAAAGACCCTGAATACAATGATTTAACAACTTTAAAAACAGAATGTCCACAATTGGAATGTATTTTTTTTAGCAGTAAAAAAGCATTTAAATATTATAAAAGATATTTAAAACAAGTTGATGAAACATATAAAAATTGGTTAGAGAAAATCTCAAATGGAGAAGAACATATTTTACCATCACCCAGTTCTGCTAATGCTCGTATGGGATTAAATGATAAAATAAAAAAATGGGAAGAATTTTTAATCAAATACGTCAAAAAATGACGTTATGGCATGATATATTCTTTTTTATAAAAAGGAGTATATCATGTTATCAAATTATGAAGTTTTTAAATATCAATCTTATATTATCAATCCGATAAAAAAACTTATTCAAACACCAAGAAAAAAAACGCAGTTAATAAGTTGGATAAATGAGTATGGAGAAGAATTACTTATTCCAGACGAATTAGATGATAATATGTCTCTTGAAGATATTCAAAACTGGATTACAAAAATACAAAAGCAAAATGAAATTCAATTTTTTCAACCGGATGCCATTGATAAAAACATTACCTTTTTAGGTAATTTAATCGGATTAGATTCTCTTGAACAAGAATTAATAGGATTGTTTATCAGATATTCAAAACATCGTTTTTTTGAAGATTTTTGTGATTTGATATTCGGGTATGATTCTTGGATGAATCCGGATAATATTGCCTTACTTCTTTCTGCTCCTGAACATGAAATTCTGTCAATCATCCGTCCGGATTGTGTTTTAAGAAAATTCGGAATTCTTTCTAATGATAGCTATAAACATCGATTGGAAATGTCTGATTGGATTTATAATTTATTAAATTCTCAAATCAACTCATTAGAAGATATGATAACTTTGCTTGTTGGAAAACCGTTAACAACACCATTGACAATGGATGATTTTGGATATATCGTTCAAAGAAATCAAATTAAAAATCTTCTTCAAAAGGCAATAGAGTATAATCTCCAAGGCATTAATATATTATTATACGGTATTCCAGGCACAGGAAAAACAGAATTTGCAAAAACATTAACCAATCAAATTAACTGTCCAATTTATTCAATTGCAGAGAAAAATAAAGAAAGGTTTGAGAAGGTTGAAACAGACCGTTTTAATCAACTTGCATTGGCAAATGAGGCTCTAAAAAATGATTTTAATTCCATACTTTTATTTGATGAAGCAGAAGATGTTTTTTCTCATTCTCCATTTCAGGAGAAGTCAGATGTTTCAAAAG
This sequence comes from Alphaproteobacteria bacterium, assembly GCA_045614025.1. GTDB lineage: Bacteria > Pseudomonadota > Alphaproteobacteria > CAAHEQ01 > UBA3637 > RGIG4140. The sequence continues at coordinate 2,108 of JAZLCE010000010.1, read as the reverse complement.
TCAAATTAAATCGATTACTGGAAACAAACAACAGACCGACAATTTGGACGACAAATGATGTAATTGGCATAGATGAAGCATATTTACGTCGTTTTTCTTATGTCTTGTCGGTAAAAACACCTCCTAATCAAATAAAAGCAAGCATATGGGAAAAGAAGTTTAAAGAATATCATATATCTTATAATAAAGAGATAGTAGAAGCTTTATCAAAAGAATATGATATTCCTCCTGCATTTATAGACAATGTTGTTCGTTCAATGTTTTTAATGAACGGTTCTATCGAAAGCTTAAAAATACATCTAAATGAGATTAAGTTGGCAAAAAACGGGGGCATTAATAATAAAAAAATAGGTTTTTTATAGTTTCTAAAGTATCTAACCCTGAACAGTCCTTTTATTTTAATGCAATATAATTTAGAATTCTTGCCCATTGGTTAGGGTTTCGGATAGCATAATCAAAAGCCGTTAATCCAAACTTGTCTTTAATATGAGGATATTTGTTTTCCACTACAAAATAAACTTGACTCATAAACTGCTTTCTGATAAATTTTCTTTATCTTAATAAAAAGAAGGTTATATTATGGCAAAAATTTCTTCGAAAACAACATGGAAACAGTTTTTTTTGTATTTTCTTGTTTTTGTTTTAGTTATTCTACTTATTCCGCTTTTGGTCCCATTAATTGCACTACTTATACTGGCTAAAACAAAAATTCAGTTTATATCCGTTTTAATGTTAATTATTATAGATATATTGATATTGCGTCGTTGTTCTCACATCTGGAAAGAAATGGGACTCGAAACAACAGACAAAATGACTGCTAAAAGATTATTAGAATCACGGGATACTCCATTGGAACTTAGAAACGCTCTCAACTCATTTGAAATGGGGATTGCAACATTGGAAGATGCTCTCATTGTTGGTCCTTATGGAGCATATGCTAACAAAGTGTATGACATACTTAAAAAACAAAATTTTTCGTTTTTAAAGAAGGAAAAGAAAAACTTCTTCATTGAAAATTATCAAAAGGATTTTTTGAACTTACTTCAAGGTATCCGTACTAATAGTTTATCAAGTGAAGACGCTCTTGTTGCATGGTCTTTTGAATTACTTACCGTCCAACAAACAAAAGAAATATTACAAAAAAACGGAGAAGACTATCCCAAAACGATACAGGCTTTATCTGACTCAAATTCTTTAAAATATCGCCCATTTGATGAAATTTTGCATATATTTGAAAAAGAAAAGAAACACAGATAATCTATCCGGGACTTATTGTCAAAGGTCGTGCTTTTTATTTTAGGGTTGGGCTTCCAAGGAAGTATTGGACAATCGCTAAATGTAAAGAGATAGGCTATTCATTAGATACTTCTGATTACAAGATTGCCGTTGCCAGATGGCGAACAGAAATTGCTCATTTACAAACATTTATGGATGTATTTGAGGATATTATTATGAAAATTAACAAAGAAAACAAAGTTGTTCTGGATGAAAATGATGTTGATAAGATATTGCTGGCAAGGTTAAGTCAAATCCAATATTTTTTGGAAGAAAATGCTGAGAATATTGTAGAAGGCAAGAAAAACATTGAAGACATCAAACTACCCACAGAACAAAGAAAAGAACTGATGGTTCAAATGATATTGGACTATTTAAGGAGTTTGGTAGAAAACTCACAAGCCAATATTACTTTGCGAACAACCTATACCAAGTTAAAAGAAAAAGAAATTGAACTGGGCTTGGAAGACAAAGCAAAAGATGGTTATGAGTGGTTCAAAAGTTTTGGTAGTCATGTTTCTGCATTAGAAAGATATGCAGAGAAAAGTATCAAAGCCATTAAGAAAGACAAACCTTATAACCCAAGCAATCCCAAGGTTAAAACTCTTTTAAAGAGTTATGATAACATGAAGACCACAGAACGTCTGACCAAATCTATGACTAAAACCCATTGGGAAAAGTTCTTTAAAAAGTATGCACAAAACAAAGTAAATTTAAGGGGAACAACTCAAAACAGATTGAATGACAATTATTTAGGGGTTAAATTGGCTTTTACCTTGATGGGAAAAGAATATGTTGAGGAAATCACCAAACAAGATTGTCGTAAATTAAGC
>JAZLCE010000009.1:0-16877 GCA_045614025.1 Alphaproteobacteria bacterium | reverse complement strand
TTTTTTTCTTGTTTAATAATTCTGTAATAAAAAAATGACGTTTCTTTAACAAAATTTCAAGTAAGAAGAGATAAAAAAAACGGGCAAAATGCCCCTTTTTACTTTTGAAATATATTTTTAAGCCCTCAATTCAGCACCTGTTGCTTTTTGAACAGCATTAATAATTTGAACACTTAAAATTTCAATTTCTTTATCTGTCATTGTTTTTTCAAATGGAGAAACCGTCACTTGAATAGCTAATGACTTTTTATCAGCCGGCAATTTATCACCTTCATAAACATCAAAAACTGTTACATGAGTGATTTTTTCCTTATCTACACCCGAAATTGCAGCAATCACTTTTGTTGCATCAACATTTTTATCCATAACAAAAGCAAAATCCCTTGTAAATGGCATTAAATTAGATATTTTTAAAAGTTTTTGAGATTTTGATTTTGCTCTTGGTTGTGGCACATTATCCATATAAACTTCAAAGGCAACAACTGGCGTTTTAATATCAAAAACCTTTAAAATAGCAGGATGGATTTCACCAAAATGAGCGATCACATTTTTTCCCAAAACCAAAGATCCTGAACGTCCTGGATGATACCAAGAAGGCGCTCTTCTTGCAACTTGAAGATTTTGAGGCGCATCAATAGAAGCCAAGGCATCTAATGCATCTGCCTTTGCATCAAAAACATCAACTGATCTATTATCACTTAAGAAATGACGTGGATAAAAAGACCCTGCTCTCACCCCACAAGCAACCATGCGTTGTTCATTTGGTGTTGTTGAATAAAACTCTGGACCAACTTCAAATAATTGAACGTCTTTAATCCCTCTATCTTGATTGCGTTTAACTGCAGATAATAAATTTGGAACCAAACTTGGTCTCATTTCATCTAAATCTGAAGCAATTGGATTGGCAATCAAAATCCCTTTGGAATCAAAATATTTAGCTAATTTTGAATCCATAAAAGACCATGTAATAGCTTGATTTAAGCCTCTTGCTGCTAAAGCTCTTCTAATAGCAATTTCTCTTTTTTGATGTGGCAACAAAATGCTGGTTGTTAATTCTTCAGGACGCAATGGAGCAACTGGCAATTCATCAAGCCCATAAATACGAACAACTTCTTCAACAATATCCGCTTTTAAACGAACATCATTTGTGCGCCATGATGGCACTTGAATTTTATTTCCATTAACTTTAAAGCCTAAACTTTCCAAAATTTGAACCGCCTTTTCTCTGGCAACATCAAAACCACACAAGCGCTTAATTTCATTAAAATCAAAATCAATTTCATGTGACCAATCAACGCCTTTGCCAACAACAATAAGCTCAGATGCTTCGCCACCACAAATATCTAAAATAAGCTGAGTAGCGCGTTCGTTTCCACTGATTTGAGAAGCAGCATCAATCCCGCGTTCAAATCTTGCTCTTGAATCAGATTCGGCATTTAAAATTCGGCCAGTGTTTGCAATTGAAAGTGGGTTAAAATAAGCCGATTCCAAGAAAACATTCACTGTTTTTTCAGAACAACCAGTTTCTTCACCACCCATGACACCAGCAATACTTTGTGCTTTTGATTCATCCGCAATCACAAGCATTCCTTCTTTTAAAGTATACTCTTTTTCATCTAAAGCTTTTAATGTTTCGCCTTCTTTAGCAGAGCGAACATATAAATCTCCAGTTAATTTATCTGCATCAAATACATGAAGTGGACGGCATTCTGCCAAATTCAAATAATTGGTAATATCTACTAAAGCAGAAATTGGACGAAGACCCATTGAAATCAAAAAGTCTTGCATCCATTTTGGACTTGGGCCGTTTTTAACATTCTTAATATATCGACCAGCAAATTCCAAACAATTTTCATCTTCAATATGAACATTAATTGGTGATTTAAATGTCCCTTGAATTTTTTGAGGTTCTTCATAAATATATTCACCGATACCAGTGGCAGATAAATCTCTTGCAATTCCTTTCACCCCAAAACAATCGCCTCTGTTTGGCGTAACATTTACATCAAAAATCACATCAGCATTGAAAAATTCACTGGCAGGTGTTCCCGCTGGCAAATCTGTTTTTAAATCCAAAATCCCAGAATGATCTGTGCCTAAATTTAATTCTTTTTCAGAACACATCATCCCAAAACTTTCAACGCCGCGAATTACCCCTTTTTCTAAACGTTCTTGATAGCAAGGAATCATCACACCTGGAACAGCTAAAATAGATTTCATTCCTTCATAAACATTTGGTGCACCACAAACAATTTGAATAATTTCTTTTCCATTTGATACACGTAAAATATGCAATTTATCAGCATTCGGATGATTTTCAACGGCTTTAATTTCGCCAATAACAAATCCCTCTAATTCAGCGCCTTTATCAATCACTTCTTCAACTTCCAAACCAATGGATGTTAAAGTATCTGAAATTTCAGCCACGCTAGCTGTTGTTTTTAAATATTTTTTTAAAGCACTTAAAGAAACTTTCATCGTTTTGATCCTCCGTTCAAACTCAACCCGCTTGTGTTTGTTGGAATATCAAGCGGCAAGAAACCATAATGTTTAATCCAACGCATATCCGCATCAAAGAAACTTCTTAAATCTGGAATACCATATTTTAACATAGCAAATCTATCGATCCCACATCCAAAAGCATACCCTTGATATTCATCTGGATCTAAACCGCAGTTTTTAAGCACATTTGGATGCACCATTCCACATCCAAGCAATTCGCACCAACCAGCACCAGACTTAATTTTAAATTCTCCATTTTCTCTTGAACAACCAACATCTGCTTCATAAGATGGTTCCGTAAATGGAAAGTATGATGGACGGAAACGAAGCGCAACATCATCTGTTTCAAAAAAGAGCTTCATAAATTCAACTAAAGTTGTTTTCAAATTGGCAAGGTTTGTTTTTTTATCAATAACAAGCCCTTCAATTTGATGGAACATTGGCGTATGAGTCATATCATAATCGCGACGATATGTTCTTCCAGGGGCAACAATTTTAATTGGAGGTTTTTTGCCTTCCATTGTTCTAATTTGAACACCAGATGTTTGTGTGCGCAACACTTTATCCGTTGTGTTTTGCATAAAAAATGTTGCTTGCATTTGACGAGCAGGATGAGAAGGTGGAATATTAAGCGCTTCAAAATTATGAAAATCATCTTCAATATCTGGACCTTCTGCCAAATCAAATCCCATTTGGGCAAAAATAGAAAGCATTTCTTCCATCACTTGAGAAACAGGATGAATTCTTCCCATTGTTACTTCAGGGCGAACTGGTAATGTAACATCAACAGTTTCTGACTTTAATCTTTCATTTAATTCTTTTTCTTCTAAAAGAACTTTCTTTTCTTCAATTAAAGTAGCAATTTCAGTTTTAAAAACATTTAAAAGTTGACCCATTTGTTTTTTTTCTTCAACAGGTAAACCACCAAGTTCTTTCATCAAACCAGTTACTGAACCACTTTTACCCAATGTTTTAACTCTCACTTCATCTAAAGCAATCAATGTTTCGGCAGCAGCCAAAGAAGCATTAATTTCTTCACGCAAACTTGAAATTCTTTGTTCCATAAAACACCTTTTGTTTAATTTATTTTTCTAATCATAAAAAAGATTCCATCCATCTTTATTTATAGTGCATTTTATATCATATTTTCTTTAAAAAATAAAGGATAAAATAAAATACTGGCAAAACATTTGACAGCCTCATCATTTTTTGATATGTTAAAAAAGTAAACGCTTAAAACTTTTTAGGAAAAAACAATGACCATTGATGAAAAAAGAACATTGCTTTCCACTTTAACGCGCATTTCCGATTCAGAAGAAATTCGCACTTATGAGCGTTCTTTTCTAAAAAAATATGCAAAAATTCAAAACAATAGATATAATTTTATTTTAAACAGACAAAAAGCAGAACAACAACCTATTCCAACAGATCTTTTCTCTCTTTTTAACAAAAAAGAACATTAAAAAAACCACCATTTAACTGGTGGTTTTTTGTAAAAAGAAAAACTTTTATTTAAAATAAAAAGTTTTGAGCTTCTGCTAACTCTTCAGGCGTATTAATATCAGCAGGAGCTTCTTCAATTAATTTCACACTATCAACCAACAAAGCATAAATACTCATTCCATTTTCAAGAGCACGCAATTGTTCTAATTTTTCAATATTTTCAAGAACACCAACTGGATATGAAATAATTTCTTGCAACGCTTTTGTTTTGTAAACATAAATACCAATATGCCAATAAGCGAAGTTATAATCTGAAACATTATCTCTGTTAAATGGAACAGGTGAACGAGAAAAATAAAGAGCCCTTCCAAAATTTTCACCGTCTCTTAAGCCCATTGCAATTTTAACATGAGAAGGATCTTGAATATCTTTTTCGTCTGTGATTTTCATCCCAACAGTAACAATATCTGCCCCTGTTTTTTCCATTACATCAACCAATTTCAAATTAAGCGCTGGATCAACATTAATTCCATCCCCTTGAAAAGAAATGGCGATATCATATTTTGTTCCATCAGGATCAATTTCTTTTAATGCTGCTGCAATTCGATCCGTTCCACTTGGTAATGAAGGATCTGTTAAAATTGCTTTAGCACCAAATGTTTTTGCAATATCAATAATTTCTTGATCACCTGCTGCAATATAAACATCTTCTTCAGGATGAACTTTTAGCGCATGTTCATAAACATGTTGAATCAATGTTTTTCCATTAATAATAGCCAATGGTTTATTTGGCAATCTGGTTGATTTTAAACGAGTGGGGATTAATACAGCTACTCTTGACATGCTTCAAACTCCTTTTTAATGCGGTTAATAACATCTTGTTTCGCACTACCTAAATATGGCTTACCTGGTTGGTTCCAAACCGTTCCTGGCCAATATGGATCTGTTTCATACCGACAAATAACATGAACATGCAATTGCGGTGTTAAATTTCCAATCATTGCAACATTTGTTTGTGTTGGGTTGAAAAGTTTTGTCATCACTTTTTCAGCCAACTCAATTTCTTTCATTAATGTTAATCTTTCTTCTGTTGTTAAATCCAACATATTGCGAACATTTTCTTTTCTTGGCACCAAAAAAATCCATGGGCAAAGAACATTATCTTCAAACAAAACGGTTGAAAAACCTAAATCACAAACATAAGATTTTTTTTGAAGCGAGGGATGAAGCTCGAACATGATTCCTCCTGATTTTAAAATTAAGTGAAAGATAAGAAAATTGATCTGTTATATATGTTGGTTTGGCGTTATTTTTCTGATATAACAAATCTAAAGTTCCGCCTTGAGATAAAATATCTCCAGTAATTCCTGTTTTAGTTACTAATAAAGTTTTAAGACCTGCTTTAATGCCCCCAACAACATCTGTTTCAACAGTATCCCCAACCATAATGCTTGATTCTTTTTGAGCATTAGTTTTTTCAATGGCATATTCAAAAATATATTCATATGGCTTACCGAACCAATAAATATTTCCACCCATTTCTTCTGCATAACGCCCTAATGAACCTTGAACCAAAACTTGTTTCCCTTTACTCATAAAAGTTAAGTCTGGATTGGCACAAACAATTGGGATTTTCTTTTGAATAATTGGGTTTAAAATGGAAGCATATTCTTTAAAAATGCGTTCACCTTCTTCAGGAACAACCGCCCCAAAACCACTTAAATAAACGCAATCAGCTTTATCTATAGAATCTGTTTGATGGGTTGAAACATTTTCAAACATCAATTTATTTTCAGTTCCAAGAACAAAATATTTATAGTCTTTTTTACCAGTAATTTCTTCAAAAAAGCCTTTGTTTAAAACATGGCAAAAAGCCTCACCAGAGGTGATCACATCATCATAATGAATACCAGCAATCAATCCTTTTTTAGCCTGACTTTGAATAAAAGGTTCTCTTAAAACTGTTGCATTTGAAAGAAGGATAATTTGTTTGCCAGATTCTTTAAGCGATTTTAAAAAATCAAGCGTTCCATCATAAAATGCGCTTCCATCCCAAAGAAGACCGAACATATCTAAAAAATAAGTATCCACATCTTCAATTTCAGAAATAGAAGTTATTTTTTTGGGTTCAGATTTATTATTTATCAACATACCCCGTTAATCCTTTTTTGCACAAATGATAGTTGTCTTTGGCTTCGCGGATTAAACGGCGAGCTTCGGCCGGACCCTGCAAATTTTCAATTTTAACTTCTTTTTGCTCTAAAATTTTATAGTCTTCAAAAAAGCGTTGCAACACTTTTAATAAATGTGGTGGCAATTGATCAATATGCGCATAACAGTTATATTCTTGATCATCAACATTAATGGCAATAATTTTATCATCTGCTTCACCACCATCAATCATTTTCATAACCCCAATTGGTCGAGCTCTCATGATGCAAAGTGGTGTAACTGGGAATTGGCTTAAAACCAAAATATCTAATGGGTCATTATCATCCCCATATGTTTTTGGAATAAAACCATAGTTTGCAGGATAATGAACCGCACTATATAAAATTCGATCAACCTTTAATAAACCGCTTTTTTTATCCAATTCATATTTGATTTGTGATCCTTTCGGCACCTCAATAATTGCCGGTATAATATCCGGAAAATCGGGGTAATGTTCAACTTCGTGCCATGGATGCATCTCTTTATCCTTTCAAAATAATTTAAAAAACAGCCATAAAAAGGCAAAATTAATGTCTTATAGTTTACCATCTACTCATATTTTGTCAAGTTTAAAAAAATCAAAAAAAGGGCTTTTTATTTTTCTTTTTTCGTGGTATTCATAAAATTACTGTATAAAATTTTAAAAAGGAGAAAAAAATGACAGGTTTACTCGGAATTGTTATTGTGTTAGTTGTTTTAGGTTTATATGGCGTTTCTGTTTATAACTCTCTTGTTACAAACAGAATGCAAACTAAAGAAGCCTGGAGCACAATTGAAACTCAACTTAAACGCAGATATGATTTGATTCCAAACTTAATTGAAACAGTTAAATCATATGCAAAACACGAATCAAAAACTCTTGAAAATGTTATCAATGCAAGAAATATGGCTATGAGCGTTAAAGATTCTTCAGTTCAAAAAGAACAATATGAAAATATGCTCACCGGCACACTTAAATCATTATTTGCATTATCTGAAAATTATCCAGACTTAAAAGCCAATCAAAACTTTATGCAAATGCAACAAGATTTAAAAGATACAGAAGATAAAATTCAAGCAACACGTCAATTTTATAACACAACAGTTATGGGATATAATACTGCTATTGCCGTTTTCCCAAAAAATATTGTTGCAAAATGGTTTAAATTTGAACCAGAAAGATTCTTCGAGTTAGAAGAAGGCGAAAAAGATGCTGTTCGCCAAGCTCCAAAAGTTCAATTTTAAGGAAATCTAGATGAGAAAAAACGTTTACGATCACATTCATGCAAATAACAGGAAAACCTTATTTTTGGTTGCCATGTTCCCTGTTTCTTTATTAGCAACATTTTTTGTTGTTTTATATGCCTTACTCTATATAAATGCACAAACACCATTAGAAGAGGCAGTTGTGTTAGATATAACACTTTATTATCTGAAACATTTTGCATGGATTGTGATTGTAACGGGATTAACTTGGATGGGCATTTCTTGGCTTATCGGCGATAAAATGATGTTAGGCTTTGCAGGCGCAACAGAGCTTGAGAAAAACTCAGAAAATATCAACATTTATAACCTTGTTGAAAACACCGCTTTAGCTGCTGGCCTTCCTCGCCCTAAAATATTTATTATTGAAGATGACTCTTTAAATGCTTTTGCAACTGGTCGAGATCCAAAATCAGCTTCTGTTGCTCTTACAACAGGCATTATAAAAAAATTAGATCCTCTTGAATTACAAGGAGTCATCGCTCATGAAATGGCGCATATTGGTAACCGAGATATTCGCTTAAATATGATGCTTATTTCAGGTGTTAGCATTTTTGGTTTTTTAGCTGAAATTTTATTTCGAGCTGGAGCAGCCACTGGTCGAGGCGAAAACAAAAGCCCAATTCCAATTGTTTTATTTGCAACTGGAATAACTTTTTTCATTTTCAATTTATTGATTGCTCCGCTTCTTCAAATGGCCGTATCTAGAACAAGAGAATATGCTGCAGATGCAACCGCCGCTTATATCACTAGACATCCTCAAGCATTGGCAGATGCCTTAAGTAAAATCTCAAAAGATGCCCGTGTTGAAGCATTAGACAGCTCAAAAAAAATGGCTATTGCTTGCATTCATACGCCTCTTTCTGCTGAAGCGGTTTCTCTTTTTTCAACTCATCCCCCTGTTGATGATCGCATTAAAAGACTTCAACAAATGGCTGGCACAGGTTTTTAATCTATGTTAAATCTTTTTCGATTCAAAATCTTTTATGCAATTGTTTTATTTTTATGTTGCTTAGCTGTATTTTTATATGGAGTTTCTTGGGTAACTGTTTTATTTACTAATTTCCATCGTTATGCCTGGACAAACATTCAATTAATTCATTATAAAACCTTCATCATTTTACTTATTCCGATACTTATATGGGGTTGTTGGTGGTCTTTATATGTTTTAAAAAATCAAAATGAAATCACAATTCATAAAACAAAAGCTTCATTATTAGAGGCTTCAAGTCATGATGAAATTTACAAAAAGATTTCTCTTTTATCTTCAATGCTTAATATTCCCATGCCAAAACTCTATCAAGTTTCAGACATGGGAGTTAATTCTCTTTTAATTTCAAATTCAAAAAACGAATCTGCTTTAATTTTTTCTAGTTATATAATCAATTCAAATAATGTTGATCATATTATAAATATGGCAACATTCCATCTTGCATCCATTCAAACAAGAGCAAATGCTTTTAATACGTTTGTTATAGCTCTTACTTCTTGTTTTTCGCATTGGTTTGAAATAATTATGTTAAGATTTTTTAAAACACGAGAACTGCCATTTCATTTAGAAAGATTTCGCCCCCTGCTTTATCCTATTCGTTTTGTTTTATTGCCATTAATCTCTATTTTAAGCATTTTTGCTTTATATGATCGTTTAATCGCACCCATTATCACTTTCTTATGCATTAAAGATTTAACACTAAAAAAAGATAAAAAAGCCATTCTTTTACTTAAAACACCTCAAAAATATATCAACACACTTTATCTGGTTCAAGATAATCCAAGAGTTTCTGCATTTGAAAATGGAGCCATATTTATTTCTTGTTTTCAAGATCCAAGAGATCATCTAGTATTTTTAAAATTAATTGACACTCATCCTTCAATTGAAAAAAGAATTCAAAAAATTAAAAAAGAATTTAAGGCTTACTTTATTTATGAAAAGGAGAACTCATGAGCGAAGAAAACACCGCCCCAATGATTGAAGAAAATCCACGACCAACTTGGGATGAATATTTTATGGATGTAATGCATGCATTATCAAGACGTGCCACTTGTAATCGTGGGAAAACAGCTTGTTTATTGGTTAAAGATAATCAAATTCTTTCATCAGGATATGTTGGTTCTCCTTCTGGACTACCACATTGCGATGAAGTTGGCCATTTGATGAAAAAAGTTGTCAATGATGATGGATCTATTTCAGAACATTGTGTCAGAACAATTCATGCCGAACAAAATGCCATCTGTCAAGCAGCTAAACGAGGCGTTTCAATTGAGGGCGCAACGCTTTATTGCAAACTTGCCCCTTGTAGAACTTGTGCAATGCTTTTGATTTCTTGTGGGATTAAACGCATTGTAGCGGAATATAAATATCATAAAGGCGCTGAATCTGAAGAAATGTTTAAAGCTGTTGGCATTGAAATAAAATATATCAATGATGAAGTTTTGAAATATAAATAACATTAACAAAAAAATGCCTTGCTTTAATCGCAAGGCATTTTTTATTCCCGCCCATAAGCATCTTTATATCGAACAATATCCTCCTCATTTAAGATTTTTCCCATTTGAATTTCAATAAACTCAACAGGCTCATTTGTTAAATTTTCAATACGATGTTTTGTTTTTTTAGGAATATCAACTGCTTTTCCTGCGTTAAGTTCAAATCTATTATCTCCAATTGTTACCATTGCCTTTCCTGAAGCAATAACCCAATGTTCACCTCGATAATGATGCAATTGAAGAGAAAGAGAAGAATTTGGATTAATTTTAATTCTTTTCACAACATATTGTTTTCCAACGGAAACAACTTGCCATTCACCCCAAGGCCGTGTTCCTTTTTCATTCACTTTATATGTAACATTTCCTGTCATACTTAAACACCCTCTATTTCTATAAAATCTAATTTAAAAAGATTATCTAATGATATTTTTTTTGCTAAACAATGTGTTCTTATTTCCAAATTATTTGCATTTTTATCTAAAGACATTTCAAATGAAATCTCTTGATCTTTAGCTGATAAATATTTTTTTGCCAAAATAACTTTTGCATTATCTTTAACAACATCAATATAACATTCATAATCTTGAGATAATGCATACTTTATGGTTATTTTGTATTTACCCTTGTTTAAATTAATATATGGTCCATACGTTAATATTCCATCAAAATCTGCAGTTGGATTTTTAACAACTTTTTCAAAACAAAACTTTGACTTTAATTTTGTTCCTAAAAATCTCTTTTTATATTTTTTCATTTTAATAAAAGAACACAAAACTTTTTCTAATCTATCTGAAACCAGGTTAAAAGTGCCTTGAATTTTTTCATCAAACTCAAAATTATTAAACGACACTTTAAAAACATTTTTTTTCAATTCATTAAAAGAAATATCATCTTGTCGCATATCTGGATTATTTTGCAAAACCAAAAAATCAACTTGACTATTTGGAAATGAATTTTTAAAAGTTTCAACACAATTTAATATTTCATTATCATTTAAAAATTTCATTCCCGCATAAAAAACAAAACATCCTTTTTGACCTGAATGAAGCGCCGTCAATAATCGATCTTTTCGTCTTAAATATTTGTCTTTAAATAATGGATATGATTCATCAATACTTTTATTTTTTTCAAAATCATGTATATATTGAAATCCCGTAAATTTATTTTGAACATTCATATGTGGTTCATTTTCAAAACAAGCATTGTCATTAATAATAACAAAATCATCTTGATTTAACCAATTTTCAAATCCATTACATATCAAATTTATTTTTCCCTCAAAACCCAATACCCCTGCTTTTTTTTCATCAACACCTCTAGACCAATCAAAAGGATAAGAATAAACTTGAAACAAATTTTTTCTTAAAATCATAGAAGTATAACAATTAAACCCTAAAGACACACAATAATCATATTCTTTTTTTAAATTATTTGAAGAAACAAACTCATCAAAAGAATTTATTTTTTTAGGTCTAATTTGATGATAAAAATCAATCATATTTTTAGACATAATATGCTCTGTGAATTTTTCTTCATAACGCTTTCTGCCAGCTACCCCCATTTTTTTTCTTAACTTTTCATCCTCAATCAGTTTCATTAAACAATTTGTTAATGATTTTGCACTTTCTGGCTCAGATAAAAATCCTGTTACCCCATCAATAATAACTTCTGGCATTCCGCCTACATTACAGCCGATAACAGGCTTAGAAAACATCATTGCCTCTAAAAAAATCAATCCAAAAGATTCATATCTAGAGGGTGAAACAAAAATATCACAAGAAGCATAAGCTTCTTTAAGTCTTTTTTCATCTACCACCCCTTCAAAAATCATTTGACTTTGATATTTTTTATTTTCAGGATTACTCAAAAAGTTTTCTTTATATGTTATATCCCTATTTGGAATTAAAATTTGATCATTTCCGATAAATCTAAAAATTAAATTTGGATATTTATCACATAGCTCGGGAATAGATTGTAACAAAATATCTATTCCTTTTCTATGTTCTAACCGGCCTAAAAATAATATTTCAATTTTATCTGTTTTTTTATCGCAAACAATTTTATCTGATATATCAGGCAAACCATGAGGCACTAAATGAGTCTTTCCTTCACAAACATTGTCATAATATGAATTAATCGTTTGTTCGATAGCTTTACTATTTGATAATAAATAATCTGCTCTTTTAAGCATATCTTTTTCTAAATCAAGATAAAATAAAACTTCTTCAGGTTTAGGATTAATATCTTTCCAAACACTCATCATCGTGGTATGCAATGAAACAATATTTGTAAATCTTTTATCTAAAAGCGCATAATATCCTAAACAATCCCATATAGGTGTTTGAACAATATCAACAGCATATTTATTATGAATCTTAATTAACTCTTCATAATATGAATATAATTTTTCCAATCTAGGAACTGACACATATTTAGAATTAAATGGCAAATCTAATAACATATGGGAAGGATAATGTTTCATTGTAATTCTATGCACCCAAACACCATTTTCAAAATCAACTGTATCCGTATGATAAGGTGATTGAGTTATCACATGAACTTGATGCCCATGAAAAGCAACGCTTTTTGCAAGTGCATGAACAAAACGACCAATTCCCCCTTCAAGGCAAGGCGGATAATCATTTACAAAATAAACAATATTTAATTTTTTTTCTTTTAATTTTAAAATATATGCTGGAAATTTTTTATACGTTGATTGATGTTTTTTCAAACATTCATCTGTGATAAATAAATCATATCCACGCGCATAATCTTTTAAACCTTGAGAAATACCTTCTTCAATTGTTTTTAAACAAGTTTGATATTCCGTTTTAGTAATAGCTCCAGATTTATATGCCTCTGATGAATCTTGTTGCCTTTGGAGTCGAACCAACTCTATTTGTTCTCGAACAATCTTTTGACCACAAACATGCTCATACGATTTTATAAAATAAACTGTATTTTTAACAATTTTTGACCAATCTAAAACAACACGTCTTTTATCTCTATAATAAGAGGGAGCAAATTTATGATGAATAAATGCATTAGGGATATATTTAACTAAATAACCACAATCTAATATTCTTGCACACAACTCTGTTTCATCTAAATAATAATCATATTGCTCATTAAAACCACCTATCTTAAGTAATAGATCTTTTTTATAAATTGAATTACCCCCTGCAATACGCTCAAAAACAAAAGAATAAGGAATTGGAATTGGGCGTTCTTTCACATCACAACCAAATCTGTTTGTAATAAGTTCACGGCATTGAAATGCTTTTCCTGTTGGATTATAAACATCACTTCCAACAGCGCAAATACTTTCATCTGTAAAACCTGTTAATAAAACATTGAGCCAATTAGGCTCTGGTATGGCATCATCATCCATAAAAGCAACATATTCTCCTGAAGCCATAGCAATCCCAATATTTCTTGACATACTTAAATTTGCTTCAGGACAATAACAAGCTTTAATATCTTTTTCATATTTTTTAATGATTTCTAAAGTATTATCCGTTGATGGGCCATTTACAACAACAACCTCAAAATCTTCATAATCTAAATAATATAAAGAGGATAATGCGCGATCTAAATATAAAGCTCTGTTATATGTATTAATAACAATTGAAACCTTTTTAACCATTTTTCACGCCTTCTAGTTTTTTTAATCTTGTTTCAATTCCTGTTAATCTTTTATCCGTATCTAATTGAAACCTTCGCATTTCTCTTAAATTTGCCTCTAACGCTTTATTTAAAATTTCAAAAATATATCCCTCATGATTATTATTCGTTGCAACTGGAATCATAATAGGAGGAGATTTCTCCCTCACTTTTTTATTTTGAACCTTTATTCCACACACACGCATCTCTTTTTTTTGAGAGGTTCTTCTTTTTCTAACAACTGGAATTCCTAAAACTTTTATTGTTTTTTTCTTTCCATTTTTAAGCGTTTCTTTTTTCGTTGTTATAATTTTCATTTCACACTCCTTTTTTTAATTCACAAATAAATTTTTCAACAGATTTTTCCCATGAAAATTTTTGTGATTGAATTTTTCCTTTTTGAATAAAGCTATTTCGAATTTCTTGATTTTTTTCTAAATCTATCAGTGCACAAGCAATATCTTCATCTTCATTTCTATTCACATAATAAACAGCATCAGCACATACCTCTGGTAAAGAGGATAGGGCTGTTGTTATAACAGGGCACCCCAAATTCATTGCTTCTAGCGGAGGTAATCCAAATCCTTCATATTTCGATAAATAAACAAGGGCTTTTGCATTCATAAATAAATTAAATAATTCTTCATCGGGAATATACCCTGTTTCAATAATCCAATCTCGAGAAATGCCATACTCAATTAAAGCTTGGCATCTATCTGATATTTTTTGAACCTCCCCAGTTAACACTAATTTACTTTTTAAAAGCCCTCTAAACTTTAACTGCAAAAAATTATCCACCAAAATCTCAATTCCTTTTCTGGGACAATACCCCCCATTATATAAAAAATAATCTCCGATTTTATTTTGTTTATTAGAGGGCATTTTTGAAAAATAAGAATTATATATAACAACTGGATTTGTTTTTAACTTCAAATATGTTGTTAAATCATTTTTGGCACACTTTGATATAGTTAATAAAATATCTGTATGATCAATACGCATTTGAACATCATCTAAATATTTTTTCACATCACTATCTGATAAATGATACACCTCTGGAATCATCGCTGGAATAATATCATGTATCGTGCTAATGGTTTTAATATCTGGCCGAACTGATTTAAAATATTCCACATGAATTCCATTGAATGGGAAATGAACAAAATCTATTTTTAATTCTTTTAATTTTTGTGGGAAATATGATTTTAAAGAAACCTCATCAGACATATAACCAGGAGATTGAATTTTTGTATGTTCAACAAAAAAATCTGTTACTAACTCTTTTTTTTGCAACAAAAATAATTCCACATCTGGATAAACTTTTTTTAAATTCTGATAAAAGGCAACAGTCGCTTTTGAAATTCCTCGACCATCATATTCTAAAATCGTTGCATCAATAGCAATTTTCATTATTTACCTCCTTTAACTATCGATTCAACAATTTGAACTGCACTGTCCCAACTGAATTTTTTAGCTCGCTCTATTCCTTTTCTTGATAAAATATCTCTTAATTCTTTCTTTTGATATACCTCTTTTAATGCATTAACTGTTTCTTTTTCATCTGTTCCAGTAATATACATCACTGCATCTCCACCAACTTCTGGTAAAGAAGTGTTATCTGCTGTTATAACAGGAACACCACATTGCATCCCTTCTAAAACAGGAAGTCCAAACCCTTCATAAAGACTTGGATAAATAAAAACTAGTGAACCACTATAAAGTGACGCTAAATCATCATTATCTGCATATCCAGTCTGAATAATTTTATCTTGATATTTGTTTAATCCTTCCACTTGAGAGGCAACAGCAGTATAACCCGCTCTAACCCGTCCAACTAAAACAAGAGAAATATCATCTGCTTTTGTATTTTCCAAAAAAGAAACAAAACTTTTAAGCAAATGAATAAAATTTTTACGCGCTGTTATTTCAGAAACCGCCAAAAAATATTTATCCGTTTTAATCCCATATTTTTCTTTAACCTTTTGAATAACCTTTTGATCTTTTATCGGCTTAAAATTAGAATTTGCTCCCAAATACATGGTATGAACAGGTTTGTTTTTTTCATCTGGTCTAAATTTAAAAAAATCTTCTTTCGTAAAATTTGAAACAACAAAATACTCATCAGCATTCGCCTCATTCATCCAATTTTTAAATTTTTTAATAAATTTATCAGAACATCCATCTGGATAAAAAATGGGAATTAAATCATGTATCACCATATATGTTTTGATGTTGCTTTGATAAATCACTGGAGAAATTGGACTAAATAATGAAAGATAGGCATCATATTTTGAAAGAATATCTTTATATTTTAAACCATAAAATTTAGAAAGCACTTTACTTCTTATCTTTTGCAAAACATTCAAATTTTTTGTTGTTGTTTTTAACTTTGGCATATAAACAACTTTGTTTTTTAATTTATGATGCAAATTTTTTGCATTTAAATAAGCACCAAAATCCCCTCTATTTGAAGTGATAACAGGATAAACATCAACGTTATTATTTTGCACTAGGCGACATAATAATTCATCGCAAACGCGAACAATCCCTGTACCCTTTAATCCATCAACTGCCAACTGTTCAACATCAAACAAAAGTTTCTTTTTCATTTACTCACCCCACTTTTTTAAAATCCATGAGGATGAATTTGCTTTATAATCTCCACCAACTCCAAAAACCTTTTCAACATTCAGTTCTGCACAAACCTTATCTTCTCTGATGTTATCTTTCCTTCTGTCGCCTCCATTTGCAAAAACTAATTTTTCGTTTGGGTATTTTGCTCTTGCTTTTCTAATTCCATCTGAAGCAGAATCATCGCTATCATCAAACTCAATCACATCAATAACGCCTTTTAAATTTTTCAAAATAGCAAGACGCGTTTTCAATTGATAAAAATTCTTCCCCTTTTTTCTGATTAACCATTCATCAGAATTTGCTAAAATAATCACCCCATCTGAAATATCTGATGATGATTTTATCATTTCAATATGCCCTTCATGGATCGGATCAAACCCACCTGAAACAATATAATATGTTTTCATTTTTTCCTCTTATATTCGATTTATAAAACTTGAATTGCTATATGTTCTAAAATCAAAATTATGCAAGCCATTGTTCAACAAAAAGATATCTGTTCTTTCGAAGAGATAAGTTCAATATTTTGTATATACAAGATATTCAAAATCTTTTTTTTAATCTTTTAAATCTTTATAAAAATAAATTTAGGATAAAATAACTAAATTTTTATTCCCTTTTAAAATAAAAAAATAAGATAAAACAAAACTCATTTTTCTTTAAAATCAATCAAAAAGCAAAAAATATTTTATAAA
>JAZLCE010000008.1:0-19715 GCA_045614025.1 Alphaproteobacteria bacterium | reverse complement strand
AGACCTTTTCTTTTTATTATCTTTATTTTAAGAAACGTGAAAAAATAGATAGTGCTATCATGGTGAGCGGCATTGCCATTTTTTGTTTAATTGCTTGTGGAATGAAAATGCTAGATGAAAATAACGCTCAAACGCCCTCTCAACCCAAAGAACCAATTAAAATCATTCAAAAAACACAACCAAATAAAATTAAAACAACAGAGCATATACGCGAATAAACTTACTATAACTCAATGTTGTTTGTCATGATAACAAGCTTTCATTAAATTTAAATATGCTATATCAATAACACACCACATATCTTTTGTCAAAATATATCTAAAATAAAAAAATATTGACGATTTTCCTATATTCTGATACAAATTAAACCAAATAACAACATATAACAAAAGAAGAAAAAATGGATAATCAAACGCTTGAAACTTTAAAAATAATCAGTTCATGTACCAGTATATTAAGTGGCCTTTTTGCATTAAGATGCGTTTATAAAGGCTTCGTTGAGGGAGAAAATAACATCTCCCAATTTGCAACAAGCGCTTCAATTGCTGTTGCTAGCGTTTTTGGCTTTATATATGTAAACGAAAAATTAGAAGATATTGAATATAAAAAGATTCCTGCAACATGCGTTAAAATAACTGAAGGCCTTCAAAATCAGGCATCTTACGGCGTAACCCCTGTAACGGGCATTTCAACGGGGTCTGGAAATGTTGTTATAGGACATGCAACAACAAGATATTCACACACCGTTCCTTATCAATATTTTTTCTTTGATACCGATAATAACCCAGAAACAATTGAATATATTGGCGAAGTTGAAAATTCACCTCAACTAATTGCCAAACATCAAAATGCTGGCATTCAAGTTGGCAAAACTATGTCATTATATCAATGGAAACAAGTTGTTTCTAAATTAGAAAAAGTTTATTAATTCATTAAATTATTATAAAAAAAAGCTCCACCAAATGGCGGAGTTTTTATAATGGTGGGTGAAGCGGGGCTCGAACCTGCGACCTCTACGATGTGAACGTAGCGCTCTGACCAACTGAGCTATACACCCGATTGATTAGAACTATATACCCATCAAAATCCTTTGTCAAGAAAGATTTTTTTGAAAATTATAAAATTATGAAATAATGCTTGATTTTAAGATATGTTTCAGCTAAAATGCGAAAAGTTTTTTAATTTATTTTTAAGGATATAAAGGATATAATATGCAATATAAAAATGAAAAGAAATTAGACGATAAATTCAATCCTGCTGAGATTGAAGAAAGAGCCATTCGTTTTTGGGAAGAAAATCAAACATATTCTTTTGATAAAACAGCCTCAAGAGATAACACTTTTGTGGTAGATACCCCTCCTCCAACGGTTTCTGGTTCTTTACATATTGGACATATCTTTTCATATACACAAACTGACGTGATGGTTCGTTATAACCGTATGAAAGGTAAATCAATTTTCTATCCAATCGGTTGGGATGATAATGGTCTTCCAACGGAAAGACGTGTTCAAAATTATTACAACATTGCTTGTAATCCAGATATTGCTTATGATCCAAATTTCAAACCAGTCCATAATCCAAAAAGTGATGAAAAAAGACAAGAAGTTTCTCGTCAAAACTTTATTGAAGCTTGCGAAGAATTAACAAGTGTTGATGAAAAAGCATTTGAAGATATTTTCCATCATATTGGCCATTCTTATGACTGGTCACTTAAATATTCAACAATTGATGCTAAATCAATTAAAGAAGCTCAAAAATCCTTCTTAGATTTAATTGAAAAAGGCTTGGCTAAATCTGTTGAAGCTCCAACAATGTGGGATGTTACTTTCCAATCTGCCATTGCTCAAGCTGAAATTGAAGACCGCGAAACAGCGGGTTTCTTCCATGACATTGAATTTAAAGTTGAAGGATCAGATACAACCTTTACAATTGCCACAACAAGACCTGAATTCTTGCCTGCTTGTATTGCCGTTGTAGCCCACCCAGATGATGAAAGATATAAACCTTTCTTTGGGAAAAAAGCCATTGTGCCACTTTTTGACATTCCTGTTCCAATTGTTCCATCTGAACATGCTGAAATGGAAAAAGGAACGGGTATCATGATGGTTTGTACATTTGGTGACGCTGCTGACGTTGCTTGGTGGAAACAATCTGGATTACCAATTAAACAAATTATTGGATTAGATGGCCGCATTATCAATGTTACTTATGGCGAAGGCGCTTTCGTTACTTTAAATAAAGAAAAAGCTCAAGCAAACTTTGCTCGCATGGCAGGCTTAAAAGTTAAAGATGCCAGAGCTCAAGTTGTTGAAATGTTGCGCGAATGTGGTGCTTTACTTGGTGAACCAAAACCATTAATGCATCCTGTTAAATTCTATGAAAAAGGGAATATCCCTCTTGAATTTGTTTCTTCACGTCAATGGTTTATTTCAATTTTAAAACATAAAGAAGATTTGCTTGAATCTGGAAGAAAAATTAAATGGACTCCAGCTCACATGCAATCTCGTTATGAAGCTTGGGTTGAAGGGTTAAACCAAGATTGGTGCATTTCTCGTCAAAGATTCTTTGGTGTTCCATTCCCTGTTTGGTATCCATTAGATGAAAACAAAAATCCAGATTTTGATCATCCAATTTATGCAACTTTGGAACAATTGCCAGTTGATCCATCAACAACAGCACCAAATGGATATACAGAAGATATGCGCGATAAACCAAATGGGTTCACAGCTGATAAAGATGTGATGGATACTTGGGCAACGAGTTCTTTAACTCCTCAAATTGCATTGGCTCATGCTCCAGAAGGTCATAACCTTTCTTTGCCATTTGATGTGCGCCCACAAGCTCATGATATTATCAGAACTTGGGCATTCTATACCATTATGAAAGCCTTTGCTCATGAAGGGAAAACACCATGGAATGAAGCTTTAATCAGTGGCTTTATTTTGGATCCAGATCGCAAAAAAATGAGCAAATCAAAAGGAAACGTTGTGACTCCAATGGACTTATTGGTTAAACATTCTGCGGATGCTGTTCGTTACTGGGCTTCAAGAGCAAAACTTGGTATTGATACTGCTTTTGAAGAACAAATCATGGAACAAGGCAGAAAATTAACCATGAAAATCTTTAATGCCAGCAAATTCAGCTTTATGATGGTTGAAAAATCAGGCATTAACTTATCAAATGATTATATGCCAAATATCACATCAGATTTAGATAAAGCTTGGGCAATGAAGTTAAAAGATGTTGTGATCAGCGCCAATAAAGCATTTGAAAACAATGACTATGCGTTCGCTCTTGAATTAACAGAAAAATGCTTCTGGGATTTCTGTGATAACTATCTTGAATTGATTAAGGGTCGTGCATACAGCGAAAATCCTGTTTCAGCTGTTTCAACATTAATGTTAACAATTGATGTTTTAATGCGCTTGTTTGCCCCTGCCCTTGCCTTTACAACAGAAGAAATCTGGCAATCAAGACCTTGGAATTCATCTAATGATTCCATTCATAAAGCACCATTCCCAATGGCATCTGAATTTGATTCAATCCAAGGAAATGCAGCTGTTTATGATGCCGCTGTTGCATTAATTAACTTAATCAGAAAAGAAAAAGCCGAACAAAAACGTTCTGTTAAAACACCTGTTTTAGAAATGGTTGTTTCAACTCCTAAAAACGCTCTTGATGTTCAAGCTCTTTCAAAAGAAGATATTATTAATGCTGCAAACATTAAGGAAAACAACATTTCTTTTGTTGAAGGTGAAACACTTGCTTTAACAACTTGCATTTTTGGAGAAGATGAAAAAAAAGTTAAAGCATAAAATAACAAAATAAATAAAGGAAAGAGAATGAAAAAGAATCTGTTATATGTTTTTGGTGCATTAATTGGTCTTTTTCTTCTCTTTCTTTTTTGCTTATATAATGAGTATAAGCGATTTTATAATCATTTAACTGATTATGCTGATCAAAATCCAATACATCTCGTTTTTGCTGGAGATGATGGGTATATTACACCACTGTTAACGGCATTTACCTCTTTATCTTTAAACACAAAAACACCTATTCAAATTCATTTATTAACCGCAGGTTTTTCTGATCAAAATCAACAACTGATCCAAAAATTGGATCAAGAGCTTAAAAATATTCAAATTGATATTACCCCTGTTTCAATGGAATTGTTTAATAATTTTCCCATTAATCAGCGTTGGAATCAATCAATTTATTATAGATATTTAATCCCTGAATTAATAAAAGAAGCTGATAGAACCCTTTATTTAGATGGCGATATCCTTGTTTTTGATGACTTAAGCAATTTTTTCCAAATGGATTTAAAAGAAAAAACCATCGCTGGTGTTTCAGATTATTTTGAACAAAAATTTCTCTCTCGGCCATTATTCCAAGATCTTTTGGTTTATATTAATAGTGGTGTTCTTTTAATAGATATGCCAAAATGGCGCCAACAAGGAATGACGCAAAAACTTTTTGAAACAACGCAACTCTATCAAGATCAAATATCCTATTTTGACCAAGATGTAATTAATCTTGTTTTTAAAGAAGATATTTTGCCTGTTTCATTGAAATATAATGCGCTTCAAGGCGCTTATACGCCTTTTAATAAGGTTATTTACCATTATAGTGGCAAACAAAAACCTTGGAAAACCAATTCCATTGATTATTATGAATGGTATAAATATTTTAGCTATACCCAATCCCTTTTGAATAAAGAAAAATGGCCATTAACAGATTATTTCGTTTATTTGTTTAGAAAAATGATTTACTACCCTTCATTTATTTTTAAATCAACTCAAAATGAAGCTTAATGCTTTTTAAAAACACATAATCTGATTTTGATGTTAAATTTGATTCAATAATTTTTTGAATGCCTTTGTTAAAGGTATCTGAATCTAATTTAGATGCCGTTAAATATTCTTTTGTTTGTTGCGGATATTTCAAATAACATAAAGATAAAAGCCAAGCTGCCGCCATTTTGGCATAGTATCCTTGATGATGAAATCGATCCAATATTTTAAAAATCTGCCTTAAATATTCCTGATTAATATAATAAGAGAGTAAAAGAACTAACCCAACACGAACCTCAAATTCTTTTTCAGAAGACAAATATGACTCAATAAAGTTAAAAAATTCAGATAAGTTATATTGAACTTGCTTTAAATACGTGCAAAAAGTATCACATACGGCCCAATTTGTAATCTTTGGTATAAAATTCGTTACCAGATCAATCTGATCCAACGAAGAAAAAAGTTGTGCCGTTATAAGAGCTTGCAATATTTTTTCTTCATGGAACTTTGGTTGAGCTAAAAGATATGCTTTCGCCTCTTTACTTTTTAACAACTCCTTTGCGATTTTCTTTAAAATTGGCATCCGAACCCCAATTAAATCTTTTTCATTAGGAATTGATTTGAGCATAAATTCTTGATACTTCAAATCTTGATATGAAAAAAGCTTTTTTTGAATCACTTGATAAATCATTCTCCTATTATATAAAAATACTTAAAAAGCTTCAACTTTTTTCATTGATTTTTTTCTATTCCTATGATAAAATTTTGTCATATTT
The DNA here is from genome assembly GCA_045614025.1 of Alphaproteobacteria bacterium. GTDB lineage: Bacteria > Pseudomonadota > Alphaproteobacteria > CAAHEQ01 > UBA3637 > RGIG4140. The sequence goes on along the minus strand of JAZLCE010000008.1, from coordinate 14,146 downwards.
TATTTATAATTTTACAAAAGAGGGTTAAATGTTAAAATATATTGAAACACACAACTCAGATATTTCAAAAACAGAAGATGTTTATAATGAACAAGGCGTATTGTTATTTACTATTCAATATACCGCAACAAAAACAGAAGATGAATCCAAGTATGTTATCGATTATGTGCGTGCCCATACTGAATTAGGATCAGAATGCCCTTTAGAAAGTTATCAAAAGCTTTGTGAAGAAGAAAGAGTAAACCAACTCTCTCTTAAAAAAGAAGCTGTTTCATCAAAAGAGTTAAGAGAAACAGATCCTCAATGGCAAGAATGCAAAAAAGCAGCCCGCCTTCTTTTAAAACAAGGATTAAGAAGCCAAGTTAAAGCTTTATTACGCGAATATAATAAAACAAAATCTCTTGCTGAAAGTTAATAAACTTATTTACTTTCCTTACCATAGACATTCATTTGAGGTGATACATCAACATCAGGGGATATCACAAGTTTGTTTTCATCCTTAAAGTATCTAAGAGCCAAATTCATTCGTTCTTGTGTTTTAGGGTGAATGAGTTCTAATTCAGCATAAGAAACTCTTGCTTGCATCATATGACTAATAATTAGATCATGAGCATACCCTGCTCTTCTTTTCCATATATCAAGTGCTTGACTTTTCTTTGGCTCAGATAAATTTTGAACCATTTCTTTCATGGTTTTATCTTTACCTTCTTCACAGATTAAAAAAACATGTTGTAATTCTGTAGATGGATTGAATCCAAACTTTTCAGCCTTTTCTTTTGGTAATCTAATCTTAATATTAGCTCTTAAAAAGGAAACATCTTGTAATAAAGGAACTAATGGGGATTCATTTAATTGTTCATGTAAACATGCTGATGCTAATTCACCGCAATTGGCAAACCCAATTTTTAAAATATTATCAAAAGAGGGATGTTGCTGTACATATAGACATTGTCTTTTTTTAGAAGTTAAAAACTCCCCTACAGAATCAACAAACTCTTTTTCTTCATCAGATAATGCATAACTTGCCTGTTGAAACTTAAACCATGATGAAGATAAAGATCTATGCGGCGGTAATATAGTGTTTATTCTTTTTAATACCTTACTTGAAATCAAAGTTTCTTCATTAGGGTTCATAAAAGGCGTTGGTATTAAAGAAATTGGATATTTGCCTAAAAGAGATTGCAATTCTTTTCTTTTGTTAAATTTTTCGTATCCAATATATTCCTTTACAGATTTTAGTAACTTTTCTTTATCTGTAAAAATGAAAAATTTAGCAATATCTGTTTGTTTGGGGTGCGAAGTCATCTCGGATAGGCTCATCCCTTCAATTTGGCGTTTTAAATTTTCCTCTTTTTTCAGTTGAATAAGAGCTAACTCATCATCTGTTAACGGCGTTGGCGCATATTTTAATGCTAAATCACGCATTTTTACTTGCGCTGGCATTAATTCTTCACCTGGAAGAGCTAACACTGACTGTAAATTTTGATACACTACATTTCCCGTAAAAGAAACGGCTTTTAAATCACCACCCATCAAAATTAATTCTTCTAAAATATCAGCATTTCCTTCTTGAAATGCCAAATGAAGCGCTGTTTCCTCATGCGAATTTATTTCATTCACATCGACACCAAGCGATAATAATTCATCAACCAATTGAGGCTGATTTAAAACCGTTGCAATCATCAAAGGCGTTAACTTTGTGGATTCTTGCAACTCATTATATTGAAACAAATTCATAAAACTATATTCCCCTATTTTCTTTTCCTATACTATAACAAAAAAAATATATTTTCAGCAACAGTAAAAAAGAAAAAATATCTTGACAAGAGGATTTTTTTTAGATAAAACTACATTTATTGCCGCTATGGCTCAGTGGTAGAGCACTCCCTTGGTAAGGGAGGGGTCGTGAGTCCGATTCTCACTAGCGGCACCATATAAAAACAGCCCTCTTTTGAGGGCTATTTTTTATATAAGTATCGATAGAGGGAAAAAGGACTCACGGGGGAAACGTGAGGCCGAGCCGATAGCCCGCGAGACGGCATAAATGTGCCGAACGAGCGGATGCGGGGCGAAAGGGCCCCATTGGAACAATGGGAATTTCCATTCGAACGAGCGCGCACCAGGTTATAAAGCCCTCTTCTAAATGAGGGCTTTTACTTTTGTTTGCAACCTATTCGGCAAGTCCGATAGTTGGACTTTCAAAAATGGCTAAAAATCATAAATTATCGGACTATTATACAGCAATTTCCTTATATTTCAAGCGCTTATAAAAAATAACCTCCATCGATAAGATTGATAGAGGTTAGAATTAAATATGGTTAAATTTTTACCTATTTCTTTTCCAAACTTTCTTGCCAATCTTTACCATTAATCAACAACTGTTTAGCTAAAGGTTCTGTTCCCTTATGATAAGAATAAACAACTTCAAAAATCATATCTGTTGTATTGCGTCGTCTAAAGAGTCTGTCTAATTCTTCTGCATCTATTTCTGGAATGTAAAAACGACACATATTTCCCCAAGTTCCTTCTTCTCTACAAAATTCATCTTTGAGACAAATACCGTCAGGGAATTGTGTGCAATCTGTTCTAATCCAATCAATTGTGTATTCAATGTAATGTCCAGACAATAAATCTCTTGGGTCATATCCTGTTACAGCAACTTTAATTTCCTTTCCTGTTGATTGTTGCACATATAACCACATCGTCCAACAAAATAAAGCAACAAATGGAATGATAAAAACACAAGCTAAAATTTTCTTATTCATGAAATACCTCCATTGTTTTAATATACTTGGATGTTTTTTTCAAAGCATATAAAGCTCCCAGTAATATGCAACCAGCACAGATAAAACCAACACCTGATTTGAATAAGTTACCATAGCGTGTAAAGAATAAAAACAGGATATAAAGTTCAACTAAATGAGTATTATGAATGAAAGAATTTATGTTTTTATCATAAACAGCCATTAATAAACGGATACCTAAAAACACAAAAACAAACACATTTGCTAACATATACTTAAACCCCAAAGTAGCACCTGCAGTCAACGCAAAACAGTACATTGCAAGAAAGCTCAACAAGGAGAAAGCTTTTGGCAAAATAACAATCTTCCCTAAAAATTCATAAATTTGCCTTCCAGAAAATGAAAGTGCAGCTAAAATCATTGTTCCAGAAATCAACATAGCAATAGGTGTATTATCAAACATTTCAATTATTGCTCTCCAAAAATCAAATTTTAAGGTAGATAAAACCAAACAAAGCCATAAAAAATTAATTGCAACCAAACGACTAAATAAAATAAAAGGAAGCCCTAACAAAGCCCATGTTATTGCAAAAGAATGCCATCCTCCACTTAAATGGAAAATTTGAGCAATTAACCCTATTGTCGCAGCAACAAACAAAAAAGATAGGATTAAAAAAAGTTCTTTAATTTTATCCTCTTTATTAACGATACTCCTGTATGTAGCATATAAAATACCTGCCCAAATAGAAAAATCTCCTAATAATTTAACAGGATTAGGAATATGACGCCAATTTGAACTGATAATTAAAATAACTCCTAAGCCGATAAGTAATCCAGCAATTCCAAACATCAATTTCCACATTATATTATGATTTTTAGATTGCTCTGAGAGCATAATTTTTTCTGCCTGTTTTTGGGAAATCAAACCTGCATCTACCCATTTTTTTAGTTTATTTGATATTTTCATATAAAATCCTTTTGTTGAATGTGATACATACATTTTTACATAAATCGAAAATTTAGGTCAATATCTTTTCCATTTTTTCTTTTAATTCGCTTGTAATTTGAGTCCGATAATCGCAAAGCAGCGCGCACCATATAAAAACAGCCCTCTTTTGAGGGCTATTTTTATATAAGTATCGATAGCGGAAAAAAGGACTCACGGGGGAAACGTGAGTCCGAGCCGATAGCCAGCGAGACGGCACAAATGTGCCGAACGAGCGGTTGCGTGGCGAAAGGGACCCATTGGAACAATGGGAATTTCCATTCGAACGAGCGGCACCATGTATTATAGCCCTCTTATTTTTAAGGGAAAAATTTATAACTGTTTTCTAATTTAAAAAGAACTATTAGTATGAACAGCTATATGCATGAAATTCACCATCTTTATAGCAAATACTACTACCTTCTTTTCTTTTAGAACCATTCGGACACTTTATAAATAATAAATTATTACCACACTCTTCAACCACACGATTCAAACATGCTTTTTTTGCAGTTTCTTGACCTATACAATTTATGTCTATTGCTTTTTCTTCATTGCAACTGTAACATCTGCCATCATCTCCCATAAATGTACCAGCTGAACAAGTATTCTTTAGGCATAAACGAGAGATAAATTCTCCACATCCTTTACCTGGAAAAATTCTATTTGGACATCTTTCAGCAGCAGCTGTTTTCCCAATACAGCTAATATCCACATCTTCACTACTATTACATCCATAACATCTGCCATCATCTCCCATAAATGAGCCAAGAGGGCAATCCGTTGTTGGGCAAGAACTATTATCAAAAGGCCAACATGATGCAAAACCACTCATTGACATGAAAAAAGCTAAAATTAAGAATAAGATATTTTTCATATTACCTCCTTATTTTCTTTGGAGATAGCATAAAATTAAATTAATATCAAGATAATTTTTCTTTTAATCCAATGGTCAAAAAACATTGATATAAGCCTTACTTTTTGATATTATTTTATGGAACAAAAAATCGATCAGGTAAAAAATGATAAAAAAGTTATACTGCGCTGGCGCTTTTGATTTTGACTATCAAAAGAAAAACTATAAAAAACAAGCTGAAAAAGATTATAGAGTTGTATCTATTTTAAAAGATTTAGATACTTTTTTATATGGACGCAAAACCATATCTCTCAGCAAAAATCTTAATTATATCGGGCCATTTTATTGCGAAACAGATACTATGCAAGGCGATGAGATTGTTAACATTGAGTTAGAAGCAATCAAAAATTGCACGGATGCCATCTTTGTGTTAGATAGAGCCAATTGTCCTGGAACAATTTTTGAATGCACTTATGCCGCCACTTTAAAAAAGAATTTACATATATTTTATTTGCAAAAAAATGAAGATGAAGAAACTGAAAGCAAGTTACATACGCCCTGTTGGTTTGCCATTATGGGCGCTTTAAACATGAATCCCAAAAAAACTCATTTATATACCTTTAAAGACAAAAAAGAGTTATATACACAAATTTCAGATTTAATTAATCAACTTAAATAATTTTGTGACCAAAACAATTTTCCCACAATTAAATATTTCCCAATTTCTTTTGAATATCTTTAAAAACATCTTCCATTGGTTTATCATAATTATTTGTTGTATAAATCAAATCACCATTATTCAATAAAAGGGCTTCAAGTTCCTCAATTCTGTTTAACATTGTTTGATAACTTTTAGCATCTTGAAGAACGGCTTCAACTTTTCCATTAATTGTAATATATGTTGGCCTGCGTTTTACTTGTATTTTTTTAATAATATCAGAAGCTTGCTGTCTAAAAGCACTTAATGGAAGAATATCTTCAATAATATTTAACATAATTTTTTATCCCTAATTTAAAACCAAATTTGAGATTAAATTAAATACAAAATAAAGTCAATATATAAAAAAAATATCAAAGAATTTTTTCACTCTTTGATATTTTGTAACAAAAAAAATCACCACTCTCGACTTCTTAACCCATATTTTTGTTGTAAACGCAGTAAATTTGCATCAGCTGTCGGATGATGTTTCAACAATTCAGCTTCTTTTGTTGTTTCTTTCGATCTCATCTTATCCTCTAAAACTTCTTCAACGGATTTGCCTTTCGCGTTCACCTCATCCATAAAAGATTCTCGCCAATGTGAATACCCAATCTCCAAATGCTGTGTATAGCGATACCAGAGGTTCAAAACAAATGAATCTTCTTCCTGATTTAACTGTTCAGATAACTTTTCAATATCTGGTCGCATACGCCCTCCTTTTATTGTCAATGTTTTTATATTATATCACAAAAACACTAAAAAAGCAATGTTAAACTTTAGATGAAAAACAAAAGAAATAAAAAACAACTTATCTGTTCAAACACTTATTCAAATTATCTTTAAGTTAACAAACAAATAAAATAAAAACAAAAGCTAAATCTCATCTTTTTTCAAAAAAAACACTCTCAAATCTTCCCAAACAGAATTTGTTTTAGCAATTGGACGGATCTTTTGATTAAATTCTTCTTCAGGTATATCTGCAAGAGGAACATTTGCCCCTTTTGGAACAAAAATCAACCAAAGAGGGCCCCATGCATTTTTATTTTGCGTTGCCGAAACATCATCAGCAATTTCACCCATTAATTTATCTTGAAATTTATGTAAATTTCCCTCATCATCAACATAGATTAAGCATTGCATTAAATAACAAGACTTATCTTTTTTATTTTTCATTAAATTTATAAAATCTTGGGGCGTAAGCGTTTGAGAAACATATTTGGTATATACTCCAGGAAATCCATTTAAAGCTGGCACAACCAATCCACCATCATGCACTATTAAAGGTTTTTGAAGTTGTTTAAAAGCCTCCCTCGCCTTAAATTCAGTAACTTCTTCAATTGTATCATATTGAGGTTCCAATAAATCCAAATTAATGTTTTTAACTTGATAATCCAAATCTTGAAGCGCAACTTTTAAACTATTAATTTTTCCTTTGTTTGATGTTATAATTGTAATTTTCTTTTTCATTATATCCTTCTGATTGCTTTAAAAATCTAATGGGATTGGCGCTGTATTTTCAATTTTTAGGTATTGATAGTCTTTATATTCATCTAAATTAAATGATTGTTTATGATGATTAAAATAAAGCGCCATACGAATAAAACCAGCATGCGTCACAACCATTATATTATCTTTATAATCTAATTCAGAAAAAAAAGATTTAACCCGATCATATATTTTTTCAAATGATTCTGCATTAATTTTTTCAGGCGCCTCGCTAAAAAGATCCCACATTTCTGGGGTGATTTCTTCTTTTAGCTTCCCTTCAATATCACCATAGCCAATTTCACGCAATCTTTTATCAAAATTTAAAGGGACATTTAAATAAGAATTAATAATTTCAGCTGTTTGTTTGGCTCTTAATAAATCAGAAGAATAAATAGAAGTTATCTTTTTTTGCAAAACAGATTCCACTGCTCTATATGCCGACTCTATCCCTATTTGATTTAATGGAATATCGGTTTGCCCTTGCATCCGCCCTGCTTTATTCCAATCTGTTTGTCCATGTCTTAATAAATAAATCATTTTAATCTCCTTTTAAGAAGCATTAAACAGTTAATATCAACAAAAGTCAATTTTTTTAAATAGTTAAACTGATATTTTTTAATATAATCAACATTGTTTTTTTTATTTCATAAGGACCATGCCATTTAAAAAATTTTTTGAAACTTATATTCTGCTAAACAAATTGATATAAAGGCCCCTCTTTTTTAAACGGTTTGGCCTAAAAATCGGGGCTGCGCCCCGCCGGCCCCTTATGTCGCATAATAAATATTATTTAATAGTATAGGGATAACCAAATGAATAATAAGGAATATTTTAATTAGTCAATTTCTTTAATTTTAACAGCTGTTGTGTTTGGCTGAATAAGGATAAGTATGATAATATGAAAAAGGGGAAACTCTATTTATAAGGTTTTTTCTGCCCCTGCCCCCTCATCTATCCTAAATAAAATAAAAGAGGAAACAACTATTCCCCTTCCCTAAAGAATTTTATTAAATTTTAAATAAAACATGCTTGATTTTGTCTTTTTTTAATGATAAAATCCCCGCAACAAAAATAGAAAGGGAGAAAATGGGCACACTCAACTTATTTATAAAAAACTTTTTTCATTTAAAATCACCAATTGAGCAGGCATTTGACCTTGCGCAAAACAAACAAAAGTTTAATGAGAAAAAATTCTTTCAACTTATTAATAAAAATGATGATTTTGAGGATATTTTAAATGGAAGATATGCCCCCTCCTCTCTTATCGACTTAAACTCACAAGATAAAAATGGCAACACCCTCCTCCACTTTCTTGCTGGCCATTCCTTTTTAAGCGAATATTTGATTAAAAAAGGCGCAAATGCCTCTCTATTAAATAATCAAAACCAAACACCCTTGGCTAAAAATATTGCCACTATAAGCGAAAAAGATGTTTTACTGGTGCGTTCAACGCCAACAAGCGTGTTTAATGCCATGCAAGAAAATGGGGAAACAATTTTAACTGATTTATTTCAAAAAAATGATCGAGTTCCTTTAAAAATCGTTCAAGAAATCTTTGAAAAAACAAGCAATATAAATTGTCCTAATCAACAAGGACATACACCTTTATATTATGCAACAGGGCATACCGCTATGTCTTCTTTTAAAGTGAGCAAAAATTATTCAAACTTTTTGTTTTTGATTAGTAAAGGAGCGAAATTTAACCAAAAAGATTTAGAAAACATTAATCTTTTTAACAAAATTCAAAATCAAAGTTTTGTGGTTCTAGGCTTTCCAGATCATTTTAAGTTAACAAGCAAAGATCAACAAGGCGATACCATTTTATTTAAAATGCTTAAATCTCCCATTGATTATTCCTTTGAAGAACATGCACTTTTTCTTTTTTCATCCAACGAAACATTAAAAGAAAAAGTGATTGATAAAATTATATCTCTTTCAGATTTAACACAAAAAGATGCGGAAGGTAACTCTGTTTTAAAAACAGCTTTAGACCACCATAGATACCCCTTTATTATCCCTTTAATTAAACACGGAGCTGATATTTCTTTTGTAAACGAAAATCAAGAAACACTTTTGCATTTTGCCGTTTTAAGAGGAAATAAACAAATGCTTGAAAGCATTTTAAATCGCAAAGAATTGGATATCAATGCTCAAGATAAAAATGGGAATACACCTCTTCATCTGGCTGTTATGAAAGAAAAAATAGAATTAATCGATCTTTTGTTAGCGCATGATGCCGACCCACTTGTTCAAAATCAAATGCATCAATCTTCTCTTGATTTAGGACATAAATCCTCATTAGAAACCATTCCCCTTAAACTTAAAATCAAGCAGCTTGAAATTGAAAATAAAGGGTTATCAAAAAAATTAATTTCAAAAAATCAAATCTCTTTGTTTCCAACAGATGAACGCCAACGCACCCAATAAAAAACCTTGAAACAAACGTTTTTTTATGGTAAAAGTAGCCGTAATCATAAACGGAGGAAGTATGTCATCTAAAATGGATAACGCACAAGAGAGTGAAACATTGATCACTCATCGTTTAAAACAAAGCTATGTCGATATTCAAGAAATAAAAGAATTGGTTAAAGAAGGGATTGATATTAATCAAGCAAATTCAAAAGGCGAAACCCCTCTTCAACTTGCTTTAGGAATTACCTCTTTTATACGAAAAACAATTGAATCTTATTTAGATAAAGGAGACATGCGCTACGGGCATGTTATATCTGGGTTAAGGAAACAACTTTACTTATCTGATTATTCAATGAGCCTAATTAAACTAGGTGCAAATCCAAAAAACGTTTACACAAAAGAAGGATTAACCTTTTTAGGCGATAAAATAACTTATTTGAACGCCACAGGAGATGGGTTTAATTATGCGATAAAACTAAAGAATTTTTTAGAAGATCACCACTCAAATGATTTATATGCTCCAGATAAAAACGGCAATACGCCTTTACATATTTTAGCAACGAAAAATAAAGAATATGCACTTACCTTTCTTAAAAACATTATTTTAGAACACTCTAATATAAACGCTCAAAACAACCAAGGTGAAACACCGTTAATGTATGGCATTAATAATAAAGCTGATGAAAGTTTGTTACTCTCACTTATTGAAAAAAAAGCAAATGTTCATAAGACCGATAAAAATGGAAATACGGCGCTTCATCTAGCCGTTCAAAAAGAAAAGATGGATAGAGTGATTTTAGCATTACTTAAAAGAGGTGCGGATATAAATAAACAAAACAAACAAGGCGAAACACCTATTAGCCTTTCATCATCTATTATAACTAAATCTTTTTTGGCTTGCCTTCAAAAAATATCACCTACTGAAAAAAGAACTATATTAAATACTGTTATGAAGGATAACCCAATATTTATTACTAAAAAAAAGACTCTAACTAAAGACAACCAAAATCAAAGAGGTTCCTAATGATTGATTTACATACACACTCTTGCTTTTCAGATGGTTCAGATACGCCGGCAGAACTTTTAAAAAAAGCGCATGATATTGGATTAACGGGATTAGCGCTCACAGATCATGATTCAGTTGAAGGTTGCGTTCCTTTTCAAAAAGAAGCTTTAAAGTATCCAAATATAAAAGCCATCAATGGATGCGAATTTAGTGTTGATCATCCAGCAACAATTGAAATTTTGGCTCTTAACATTCAAGATTTATCGCCTTATTATGAACGCCAACGCCTTTTGAAATCTTATCGGATTGAAGCTTGCGAACAACGAATTGATAAATTATCAAAACTGGGCTTTTCAATTACGTTTAATGAAGTTGCTTATGATGAACAAGGCAATTTAAGACCTCTACTTGCCAAACCTCATATTGTTAACTTCTTATATAACACAAAGCAAATCCCTGACAAAGAAACTGGGTATAAAAAACTTTTAAATAAAGGGTGCCCTGCTTATGTGAAACAAAAATCCCCAAGCCCAGAAGAAATTATCAATTTTATCAGGGAAACAGGTGCCGTAAGCATATTAGCGCACCCCTGCCTCATCCGTTTAAAAGGACAAGACCTTTATCTTGAAGTTAAAAGATTAAAAGATAAAGGGTTGCAAGGAATTGAGGTGCAACATTCGGATATGAGCTTAGAAGAAATGAAGCTCTATAATGAAATGGCTGATGACTTAGGACTTCTTAAAAGTGGCGGTTCTGATTACCATGGAGAAAATGCGCATCCAGGCGTTCGCTTAGGCATTGGGAAAGGTCAAGTGAAACTGCCTCATGAATACCTTAAAAAAATTATTTCTGCTTCAAGGCAACATGATTAAAAAACATTAAAACAATCAATAAATTTCGAAAAATGATATACTTTAGCGCCAAGAGTATATCATTTTTTATTATATTTTATTTGACAACACCAAAAATCAGGGCTAAACTTTTATAAAAATTTAAGGGGACAAAGATGCATTGGTTATCAAGAAGATTAAAAGAACTAAAAAAAAGCAAACGTCAATTAGCGATTTTATTAAACGTTCATCCAACCAGAATGAACGACCTTGAAAAAGGAACTTGGAAATTTCAAGTTTCTCATATCAAAAAGGCTGCTAAATTTTTGGAATTTGAAAAAGAAGCCTTTCTTGATTTTATTGCTGGCGATATATCAGAAAAAGAGCTTTGGGAATATCAACCACGCCTCACAGTCACGCAACAAGAATTTGATCTTTTAAATGCCGTTAAAGCCGTTTTAAAACAAGAAAGCTCTTCAAAATAAAAAAGCCCCAATGAATGATTGAGGCTTTTCGTTCTAAAAACCAATCTTATCCATTCTCATGGTGTTTTAAATAATTCTTAATCAACAAACTGGCTTGACTTTGTTGATTTTGAGCAATCAAAATTTTGGCTGCTGCTCTTGTTGCTTGCCACAACGGATCTTGATTTCTTTTTTCAAGTTGCTTTTTTCTGTTTTCTTGCTTTAATGCCAACTGAACAGCTTGATCAAACTGGTTGTTCAATTCGATTTCAGACTTCCTTTTAAGCGTTTCAAACCGATCTTTCAGTCTTTTATAAATTTCAGGAGAAAGCTCACTCATCTTTTGCGCTCTTGCCTGTTGAGCATTGCGTAATTGCTTTTTTTCAGCATCTAATCGTTCTCTTTCCTTAAAAGCTTGCTCTGGGGTTTGACCTTCTTTTAAAGGGAAATGAGCTGTATAAGTTGTTTCCCACTCACCTTGCCCACTGCAATAAAAACTACTGGCGGGAATAAATTCCGAACGCTCTGTAAACAATACCTCGCCCGTTTCTTCATCTTTCCAAACGCCATAACCAGAATTAGCATACACTTCATAATCAGTTTTTGCCGACATATAAGCATGACCATCTAATCCACATCCTGGACGAATAAAATCTTCTTCTCTTGGATATGGACGTTCAGTTTTTAAACTTTCATAAATCATATTTCCTCCTTTTTAATCCATACAAGCTTAAAATATTTTAAGCCAATTAAAATTTATCATAACAAAAAGAATTTTAATACAACTTTTTGAAAAATAAAGAAAATTTATCTTGTTTTTGTCAAACATTCGCCTTGTTTTCCAAGATATTTGACACTTATTTAACTTTATGATATAAAATGAAATTGCGCGCCTTAAAAAAAAGATGTTTTTCAAAACTTTCTGCCAACGCCTTGTAATTTAAAAAAGCCGAATCGAGGAAATAATGTATATTATTTATGGTTTAATTTCTATAGGCGTTCCATCTTGAACCAAGGAATAGATTTCTTCTATTTCCTTATCAGTTACAGCAATACAGCCATCTGTCCAATCAAAATGCTGATGAATATAATCAAACAAGAAGTTAGGCGCCTTGTTCGGATACCCATGAATCATGATAAAACTTCCTGGAGAACATCCTTTTTCTTGAGATTTTTCAACATCACTCGTTGTTGGATATGAAATTTTTAATGATAAATGATAAGAACTTTTAGAATTATGATATTCTATAACATATTTTCCTTCAGGTGTTTTTTCATCCCCTTCACATTCCTTTGGCCCAACAGGACTATCTCCCAAAGCAATTTTATATTTTTTAACAATCTCATCTTGATGTTTCAATAAAAGAACTCTAGAGCTTTTTAATACAAGAATATTATCAACCGATTTTCCTTCTTGCCCAAAAGAGGAAGCTGAAACACTAAAGCATAAAATCAAACAAGTAAAAAAATATTTCATAATCAAAAGAAACTCCTCCTCTTTATATTTGAAAGCGTATAACAACCTATATTATTTTATATAAAGAGTCAACAGGATATAACACATTTCTCTTTAACTCCATGTTCAAGAATTAAAAAAAATAGTTGCATATATTTGAAATAACATATAAGGATTTTTTAACCTATATAAATATTTTTCATTAAATAAAATTTATTGCTTGACAAAAAGGTTAAATCATAAGAAAATAAAAAAACATATTTAAAAAGGATAATAAAATGTATATAAACTTTAACTGTTGTTGCTGTTGTCAAACCTCCTAAGCCATGCTGCCGGGGCTGATTTTCAGCTATACATTTATTCCAAAAGGCAGCTTTTTTCAAGCTGCTTTTTTTAACTTAAAAAACCATAAAGGAAACATAAAATGACTGTCTATTTATATAATACAAAGACCCGTTCAAAAGAAGAATTTAAACCGTTAAATGAAAAAATGGTCACAATGTATTGCTGTGGGCCAACAGTCTATTCTTATGCACATATCGGCAATCTTCGCACATATATTTTCGAAGATTTAATTGCCAATACTTTACGTTTAGCCGGTTATAAAGTGAAACACGTTATGAATGTAACAGATGTTGGCCACTTAACAAATGATAATGATGAAGGCGAAGATAAAATGCTGATCGCTGCTGAACGCGAGAAAAAAAGCGTTATGGAAATTGCCAGACATTATGAAGATACTTTTTTCAGACACACACAAGAACTTGGCTTAAAACGCCCAACCATTGTTTGCCGTGCCACTGAACATATTGAAGATATGATTAAATTCGTTAAATCTTTAGAAGATAAAGGATTTGCTTATTTTTCAAATGGCAATGTTTATTTTGACACAGCTAAATTTGAAAAATATGGCGCTCTTTCAGGGCAAAATCGCGAAGATTTAAAGCATGGCGCAAGAACAGAGCAAGATTTAAATAAACGAAATGATTCTGACTTCGTGTTATGGTTTACCTCTTCTAAATTTGAAAATCAAATTTTACAATGGGACAGCCCTTGGGGTAAAGGTTACCCTGGTTGGCATATTGAATGCTCTGCCATGTCCATGAAACATTTAGGTGAACGCATTGATATCCATTGTGGTGGGATTGATCATATTCCTGTCCATCATGAAAATGAAATTGCTCAAAGTGAAGCCAAACTTGGAC
>JAZLCE010000007.1:0-4606 GCA_045614025.1 Alphaproteobacteria bacterium | reverse complement strand
AAAGCTTTACTTTAACGCAATAAAGAAAAAAAAGAATATATAGTTAAAGAAACCATTAAAAAGACAAAACTGAAAAAGAATAAAAACTTACCATAAGAGAAAGATTGGATAAAACAAAGAGAAAAAGAGTAAGAAAATATCTTAAGGTAAATTTTAACGCGATAAAGAAGAAATATCAATAAAAAACAAAAAAAAGAAGGTATTTAGAATAAACACCTTCTTTCATTTTTTTACCTTAACTGATTAATGCCCTCTTCTAAAAACATTGGCCAATTGTTTTAGCATTGGAACTTTTGGTTTTTTAGCTTTCTCTCCATCAAAAAAGGCATGAACTTCAGGCAAATGCTCTTCAGGAATAACGCTATAAACTTGTTTTATCATATCGGCAAAAGTTTCGCCTTTATTGTTTTTAATTGACGTATCAGCCCCCGCATCAAGCAAACATTTAATTGTTGGCCAATCAAAATATTCCGCCGCCATCATAACAGCCGTGCTCCCTTCAGAGTTTTGAACGTTTAAATCAACGCCTTTTTCAATTAACCCTTTCATAAAGTTTACATCTTTGGCAATGGCAGCTCTCATCAACGGCGTGAAATTATTTTCCCCACCATCATGAATATCTGCCCCCGCATCCACCAAAACATTGGCTGCTTCTATTTTCCCTTCTGAAAGCGCCACTTGAAGAGCCGTTAACCCTTGATTATTTTTAGCTTGAATATCTGCGCCTTTTTGAATCATGAGTGGAATTAATGAAGGATATCCATTTTTTGCTGCCAAAAGCAAAGCGGTATTCCCATTTTCATCTGTTTGATTTAAATCTGACCCTGCTTCGATTAAACTTTCAGCAATATTTTTGCGACCCGCTTTAATAATTTCAACAGGACGATGCAATGGCACTTTTTCTTTCGAATAAATATAAGTAGGATCATCTTTCACGGGCGCTAATGTCATCAACAACAAAGAGGCATCATTATTTTCAACCAAAGGAGCTTCCGCCTTTAAAAGCTCCTCAATAATATTATTATACCCCTCATTAATGGCCTTTGTGACAGGTGATGAAATATTTAAATGCCCTTTTTTAGCATATTCTGCATTTAAAAGAACAACGAAAACTTCCCCCAAATCTTGCTTTAAAGCCCAATCAAGTGGTCTCATACCTTGATTATCTCTTAAATCCAAATCAACGCCCAATGAGGCCAACGCGCCCGTCATTTCTGGAAGGCCAGCGCGCACGGCTTTTGTCAACAAAGTTTCGCCTGCTTCATCTTGAAAATGAATATCGCCCCCTGCTTTTAAAAATTCTTGAATCCCTTTAATTTGGTTATGCTCAACCACATAATTTAAAAAAGGACGCACAACAGGGTTGTTCACATCTTTATTGGTGATATCTTTTAAAACCGTTTTAAAAAATCTTGAGTTACCAGATTTAAACGCTTGAATTAAAGAGTTTTCGTTTTCATCTTCTTTAAAATTAAAGCGAGCACCTTTTGCAATTAATTCATTATATTTTTCTTTATCAGCTTTTAAAAGCGCTGTTTTTAAAGAATTATTCCATTCAATGATTGTGCGCCCCGTTTGCGCATCATGAGCGCGCAAAACATCAATCATTTTGCGCATTTCAAAGGAATCATTTCGATCTTTAAATTCGCCCCAAAAATCAAGAGCTGTTTTGCCATCAGGGCCCATTGTATTGATAGGAGCGCCCTGTTTAACCAATGTTTGAAAAACATCCCCTGCCCCATAAATAACTGCACTGATTAAAGGAGTAAATTCCCCTTCTTTCGGATGAGAAACATCCAACCCTTTTTGAATTAATTCTTCAACTGTTTTTGCATCATTAAGTCTAATGGCTTCATATAAGGCTTCTAACATCAATCTCTCCCAAATTTGATTTTTGCTTTTTATGACACTAACATATCTTTTTTCATTAAACAAGCAAAATTTATAAAAAAAATCATAGAGTTAAAAATTTTTTTAATATAATTCAAATATATATAAAATATCTTTATTTTTTAAATAGTTATATAAAAACAGAAAATAAGGTCATTTACTTGACAAAAGCATATAAAAAGAGGTATGTTTTTTATATGGCCGTTATAACAAAAAGGAGAAAATCATGAGACTCTCAAACACTGCGATTAAAGAACTTAAAAAAAGATATAAAGACATATTAATTAAATGCGCCCTGATAAACATGGCTGCCTTTATTGGTTTTTCATTACCAACAAAAGCTGCAACAATTGAAGTATATTCAGGCGAAACATATACAATTAATGAAAATACAACGCTTTCAAAAAATAATTATATTCAAGGGGGCGCGCTCTCAAATTATGATGGAACAGTTATAATTGAAAATGGTGTTATTTTTGAGGAAAATAGCGCCACTATTGCTGGAGCAATCAGCAATGTTTCAACTACTGGGCATAAAGCTTCCATTACAATTGGAGATAATGTTCAATTTAATAACAATACTTCTGACACCTATGCTGGCGCCATTTTAAGCCAAAATGCAAATTTAACCATTGGCAACAATGTTACATTTAATCAAAATAAAAATGGTCAATCAGGAGAACAGCATTCCGGTGGGGCTTTAGCCATTGATTCCAATGGTGGGAACGATACACCAAGTTTTATTTCAATTGGAAACAATGCAACATTTTCAAAAAACGAATCCAGCAAAAGTGCTGGCGCTCTTTATATGTATGAAAGCTATGGTGAACTTTCTTTAAGCCTTGGCAATGATGCTAAATTTCAAGAAAACAAAGCTGCACTTAACGGGGGCGCTATCGCCATTTATGGTGCTAGTGGCACAACAAAATCAGGCGTAAAAGGCATTTCAATTGGCGAAAATGCTTCTTTTTCTAACAACACGGCAACAAATGGCAGTGGGGGCGCCATTTATCTTGCCGATTTTAATGGTCACACAGCTGCAATTCAAATTGCAAATAATGCCTCTTTTACAAATAACACAGCTAAAACAAGCGGTGGGGCAATTTATAATGCTGGCACACTCAGCTTTTTAGGTAATGTAACCTTTTCTGGCAACATGGCAAATGGAAATGCCAACGATATTCATAATGAAGGCTCTCTTACCTTTAACGGTGATGCAACCCTTGATGGTGGGATTTCAGGAAGTGGCGATATCACCTTTAAAAAAGGCGCTTCCTTAACGGCCGAACTTCAAAAAACAACGATTTTAGCCAACTCAGTTACTTTTGAAGGCGAAAACACCATTAATTTAAAAATTCAAAATGGTTTATCAGATGATGATTATACCTTCATCACCGCTTCAACATTAACAGGGGAAGAAACCGTTACAATCACTGAAAATGCGCTTTATAATTTATCCCTTAAAGAAGATGGAAAAATTAATGTCAGCACAAAATCTGGTTCAGAAATTAAAGAATCTTTAGGTGAAGCAGTTTCAACGCAAGAAGCCAACGCCATTTCTGCCATGATTCAAACAAATGGTTCTTCAAGTGAAAAAGGAAATGAATTAGCAAGCTTGATTTCAAGCGCCATTCAAGAAGGCAATGCTCAAACAGCTGTTGAAGCCGTTAAACAAGCGGCACCAACAACGGCTCAAGTTATTCAAGGCGTTGCCAAAGAAGCAGCTGGCACTGTGGCTCGTTTATCAGGCGCCAGAATGGATGCCGTTAAAGGTCGCTCTGGTGGTGATATTTATGAAGGTGCCGGTCTTTGGGTTCAAGGCATTTATAATCACACAAAGCAAGATTCCACCTCTTCATCAGATGGATTTAAAGCCGATTCAACAGGGATTGCTCTTGGTGTTGATAAAGAAATTTCAAGCACTATGACATTAGGCGTTGGATATGGCTATATGAAAACAGATGTTGATTCTTATGGCAGAGAAATGGATGTTGATGGACATAACTTCTTTGTTTATGGCAAATATCAACCTTCTCAATGGTATGTCAGCTCTGTTTTAAGCTATAACTATTCAAAATATAGCGAAAAGAAATCTCCAATGGGCGTTTCTTTAAGAAGCGATTATGATGTGAGCTCTTATGGCGCACAAATGATGACAGGATATGAATTCAAAAATGGATTCACTCCAGAAGCTGGCCTTCGTTATTTAATTGTGGATGCAGATTCATATTTTGATGGTATGCAACGCATTTCATCTGATAGTGATGATGTGTTAACAGCAGTGATGGGCGTTAAATATCAAACAACAGTGAAAGCAAAATGCATTGATTTAAAACCACATGCCAGAGTTGCCCTCACCTATGATTTGATCAGCGATAATTCAAATGCCAACGTTTCTGTTTTAGGTGGATCAAGTTATTCCATTGAAGGCAACAGATTGCACCGTTTGGGCGCTGAAGCTGATGTTGGCGTAACGGCAACAATTAAAAACGTTGACTTAACGCTTGAATATAACGGCGCTTTCCGTCAAGATTACACCTCTCAAGGTGGTATGTTGCGCCTGAAATATCATTTCTAATGCAAACAAAAAGAAAACTCCTCTCATTTTTTAGGGGAGTTTTCTTTAACCCTTCCCCTACCCCTTTTCTTTTTTAATTTTTATTTATTTCCTTGCCTTTATTTTTAAATATCAATATATTATTAAACATTCTTAAAG
>JAZLCE010000006.1:0-33400 GCA_045614025.1 Alphaproteobacteria bacterium | reverse complement strand
TTTATAAAAATCAATTAGTTGACGGCTGTTTTTTGTTTATTTTGAAATGGGTTTTGATGGATTTTTTTTATTTTTAAATTCTTCTATTAAATGGATTATTTTAAATAATAATATCGGGAACATTAAATAATAAGGTGGGACTTTTTTTATTTAGATATTGATGCTTAACTTCAATTAATACTTTAATTATATTTAATAACTATATAATTATTAATATCAAAATAAAATAATGTTATTTTTTCTTTGAATTAATTATGAAAATAAACGCTTGCTTTTTATATTTTTTTTTGTATGATGCTTAATATGAATAAATTATATTTTTTAAAACGTCTATTACTTATCCCTGTAACGCTTTTTGGCATTATGGTTCTTAATTTTATGTTTGTGCAATTAGCTCCAGGAGGGCCAGTTGAACAGATGATGTTAAAACTTGAAACGGGGATGAGTCCTGATGCAACAGCCAGAATTTCTGGAACAGGAACAATGGTTGCAGCTAGTGCAAGTCAAGCAACTGACCAAAATACATCATATCGTGGAACACAAGGGTTAAAGCAAGAATTACGTGAAGAATTGGAAAAAAGGTTTGGTTTTGATAAACCTTTGTGGGAAAGATTTTTCTTAATGATGAAAAATTATTGTATTTTTGATTTTGGGAAGAGTTTTTATCAAGATAAAACAGTTATTTCTTTAATTTTGGAAAAAATGCCTGTTTCAATTTCCTTGGGTGTTTTTTCAAGTTTGTTAATTTATTTAATAGCCATTCCATTGGGAATTAAACGGGCAATGAAGAAAAATCAGGCATTTGACTGGTTGAGTGGTTTCTTTTTAACAATTGGATATTCAATTCCCTCTTTTTTATTGGCTATTTTTTTAATTGTTATTTTTGCTGGTGGCGAATATTTAAATTGGTTTTATTTAAAAGGGTTAGTAAGTGATAATTTTAGTGAACTTTCTTTTTTAGGAAAAATACTTGATTATTTAAGACATATCACATTGCCAGTTCTTTCTTTAACAATTGGAGGTTTAGCAAGTCTTTGTTTTTTAACAAGAAATGCTTTTTTAGATGAGCTTGGAAAAGCATATGTAACAACGGCTCGCGCAAAAGGCTTAAGCGAAACTCAAGTGTTATATAAGCATGTTTTTCGAAATGCAATGTTGATTGTTATTGCTGGTTTTCCATCTTTATTGGTTGGTATGTTATTTACAGGATCTGTTTTAATAGAGGTAATTTTTTCTTTAGATGGACTTGGTTTATTAGGGTTTGAAGCTGTTCAAAATCGAGATTATCCTGTTATTTTTGGAAGCCTTTATCTCTTTGCATTGTTGGGGCTTGTGTTAAATTTAATCAGCGATTTTATCTATACATTGATTGATCCTAGAATTCATTTTGAAAAGAGGATGATGTAATGTTTTCATTAAAGTCAAAGCGTGGATCCGCCTTTTGTAAAAATAAAAAAGCATTGATTTCATTGTATTTATTTTTATTGATTTTTTTAATATCTTTGTTTGCGCCATTCATAGCAAATGATAAACCAATTTTATTATGGGATAAGAAAAAAATTTATTTTCCTCAAGTTGAATTTGTTTCCGATAAAATGTTGGGTGGAGAATTACCAACAGCTGCGGATTTTTCTGATTCATTTACCATAACTTATTTAAAAGAAAATGATTTTTTTGTTTTAAATCCTTTGATAAAATATTCGTACGATACGGTTGATTATTTTTCATTAGTTCCTTTTCCATCAAAACCTGGAGGAACGCATTTATTAGGCACCGATGATCAAGGAAGAGATGTGTTTGCGAGATTATTATATGCTTTAAGAATCAGTATATTGTTTGGTTTGTCATTAACATTTTTATCTGCACTTATTGGTGTTTTAGTTGGAGCAATTCAAGGTTATTTTGGTGGGAAAACAGATTTAATTATCGGTCGTTTTTTAGAGATTTGGTCTTCATTACCGCAATTATTTATTTTAATTATTATTTCAAGTTTAATTGCGCCATCTTTTTTAAGCTTGTTGTTGATTCTATTATTGTTTAGTTGGACTCAGTTAACAGGCGTTGTTCGGGCTGAATTTTTAAAAACAAGAGGATTGGATTATATTAAAAGTGCAAAAACATTAGGTGTTGGTGATTTTATGATTATGTGGCGGCATATTTTACCAAATGCTTTGGTTGCAACAATAACTTATATTCCTTTTATGCTTTCTTCTGCGATTGTTTCTCTTTCCGCATTAGATTTTTTAGGATTTGGTTTGCCTGTTGGAACGCCAGGATTAGGTGAACTTATTCGACAAGGAAAGGAAAATTTATCAGCTCCTTGGTTGGGTTTAACAGCCTTTTTTGTAATGAGTTTTTTGTTAACACTTCTTGTTTTCATTGGAGAAGGAGTGCGAGATGCATTTGACCCGCATCAGGAGAATAAAAATGCATAATTTGTTAGAAATTAAAAACTTAAATGTTTCTTTTAAAAATTTTGATGCGGTAAAGGATGTTAATTTAGCCGTTAAACCAGGGGAATTTGTGGCCTTACTTGGTAATAGTGGCTCTGGTAAATCAACTGTTGCTCAAAGTATTTTAAGATTGCACCAAAATGCAACCTATCAAGGGGAAATTTATTTAAAGAAAACAAATTTAATGACTTTGAATGCAAAAGAAATGGAGCAGGTCAGGGGAAGAAAGATCAGTATGATTTTTCAAGAACCGATGACAAGTTTAAATCCTTTGCATTTAGCAGGCGCTCAAATTGAAGAAGTCTTAAAACTGCATCATCTTCCATCATCTAAAGAAGAAGTTTATAAATTATTAAAACTTGTGGATTTAACAGAGTGTGAACGTATTTATCATTCATATCCTCATATGTTATCTGGTGGGCAACGTCAACGAGTGATGATTGCAATGGCTTTGGCTGCAAAACCTTATTTATTGATTGCAGATGAACCTACAACAGCTTTAGATGTAACAGTTCAAGCAGAAATTTTAGCATTACTAAAAAAATTACAGAAAAAGCTCAGACTTGCCATTTTATTTATTACTCACGATCAATCGATTGTGCGCAAGATGGCTGATCGCGTTTATATTATGAGAGCAGGGGCAATTATTTCAACGAAAATGCCTGTTTTAGGACGGTATAGAAAACGAATTTTTGTGGAGGGAACTGGTGAAAATTTATTGGATGTGCAAGATATTTCAGTTTTATATGGATCTTTTAAAGCCGTTCAAAATATTTCATTTTCATTAAAAAAAGGGCAAACACTTGGAATTGTGGGCGAAAGTGGTAGTGGAAAATCATCATTAATTCATGCGCTTATGCGAATTATTCCTGCTCAAGAAGGAAAAGTTTTTATTGATGGGAAAGATTTTTTCTCATTAAAAGGGAAAGATCTTTTTCAAATGCGTTCAACAATTCAAATTGTGATGCAAGATGCTGCTGGGTCGTTAAATCCGCGATTAACTATTTTTGATATTGTTCAAGAAGGTCTTAAAATTCATTATCCAAAATTAAATAAACAAGATCGAATTCAAAAAGTTGAAGAAGTTTTGATTTCTGTTGGACTTAATCCAGAATTGTTAATGGATAGATATCCTCATGAAATTTCAGGTGGACAACGAACAAGAATTGCTTTAGCGCGTGTTTTGATTTTAAAACCAAAAATTTTGATTTTGGATGAGGTGATGGCTTCTTTAGATAAAATGATGCAAGGGAAGTTAAAAATGCTTTTAAATAAATTGCAGCAAGAATATGGTTTTGTGTATCTTTTTATTACGCATGATATGCGTCTTGTAGAAGCAATAAGTGATTACGTTTTGGTTATGAAAAATGGTAAAATGCAAGAATATGGAACTTTAAAAGAGGTGTTTTCAAACCCTCAATCTTCATATACAAAACAATTAATAGAGTCTAGTTTTTAATCAAAAAAAGAGATTTTCTAATCAAGAAAATCTCTTTTTAACCTAATTTATTTTTTCAACTCTTTTTCAAAAATAAGAGAGTTATTATTTTTTTTGAATATTTCAACTGTTGGCCAGTTGTCCCACTTAATTGTCATAAAGTTATTTGTTTCTTTTATAATTTTCCCTTTTTCGGTTGGTATTGAAAACCGATAAAAAGTTTTATCTTTTAAAACAATAAGTTTGTCTGTCCAATGCGGATGTTGAATATCATATATTGATGTCCCCTTTTTTATATTTGGAAGAAAGGTTTCATTAGTAAATTTATATTCACTTCCTTGAATTTTAATAAATGTTTCTGGAAGATTATAATTCTGCCATTTAACCGTTATATGATCATCAGATTTATCAAGAATTTTTGCTATTTCAGTTGAAACATCTTTACGTTTGATATTTTCTTTTGATTCATCAAAGATAACAAATGCTCCCCAATCTGGATGTGAAAAGAAAAGGGCTTCTTCACCTTCTTGAGGACAGATTGAGTTGTATCTTTTTTCAACAATAGCTTGATTTAAGATTTTTTTCTCTTTATTCACCTTGACCATTTCTTTAAGCATAATACAACGATTTATATCACCATTAAATGCACCTAAAATTTCATATGGAGCTTTAAAAAATGGAGCTAATTTTTCTTGTTGAAGGCGTTTAAAAGATTCAGCTTGTGTATATGCATATTTATTTGGTTTTGTAACTTTTTTAACAAAGCCAAAAACTAAAACAGGCTCTTGTAAAATAGAAATTTTTCCGCCTTTTTCAAGTATTTTTTTATATAAACCACAATCTTCGGCATATAAATATTTTTCGTCATATCTAATGTTATTTTTATCTAAAAACTCTTTGCGAATGATGATGGTTGGATGAGCTAGACCACTGCTAAAATATGTGTTTAATTCTATTTCATCTGGATTTTTAATTTTTGGTTCACCTGTTGGCATCTTTTCTTTTCCTGATGCAAATCCAGCACCTAATACCGTGATATGAGGATAAGTTTCCATTGCCAAAAATTGTCTTTCCAATCGATATGGTAATGATTTGTCATCATCATCCATTCGGGCGATATATTTTCCTCTTGCAGCGTCTAAACCTTTATTTAATCCTGCAACAAGACCCATATTTTTTTCGTTTTTAATCACAATAAGACGATCATCTTTTTTTGCATATTCTTCTAATATTTCTTGAGTTTTATCTGTTGATCCGTCATTCACAACGATTAGTTCAAAATCTTTCATTGTTTGGTTAAGAATGGATTCAACAGCGCCAGCAATGGCGTGTTCTCTGTTGTAAGTAGACATCACAACAGAAATTTTTGGTTGCGAAATAATATTTTTTGCAAATGAGTAAACTTGAGGGCCATAAAGAGTTGTTAAACACCCGGCTGCAAAAAAAATAGATCCTGTTAATAATAAAGAGAGAGATGATTTTTTTGTTTTAAATTTAGCCATGTAAATATCCTTATTTTTATACGAAACTAGAAAATTTTTTACCATAGAGAATCAATTCTTACAAGAAAATTATGCGTCAAAAATATTTTTTTTGAAATCTAATCCTCGTTCTTCAAAATTTTTATATTGATTATAGCTAGGAGCTCCAGGTGAGAGTATAACAATACCATTTTGGGGTGTTTTTTCTTTTGCGATTTGAACGCCTTCTTGAATAGTATTGACTTTTATAGCATTAATTTCTTCTTTTTGAGCCAATAAAAAAGCTGAACTACCTGTATCTGGTAAGCAAATCAACATGACGCGTTGTTTAATTAGTTTTAAAAATTCAATTAAAACAGTGTAATTTTGTTCGCGATCAAAACCTCCAATAAATAAAGTGATAAATTGATTGTTATCAAAAGCTTTTACGGCAGCCAAACTTGTTTCTGGGGTGGTTGAGATACTGTCATCAACATATAAAATTCCATCCTTTTCACCAAGAATTTGCAATCTGTGAGGCAACGCTTTAAATGTTTTAAATGCTTCTTGTGCTTTTATAGGATCTATATTTAAAAGTTTTAATACGGTTAAAACTGCAGTGGCATTTTCAAGGTTGTGTTCACCTTTTAAAGGAAGAATTGTTGTTGAAAAAAGTTTTTTACCTTGATCATAAAAAAAATTGTTTTCAAAGTAAATATTTGATTTTTTATTGAAAAATAATTTGTTTAAATGAGTTGTATATTGAATACTGGCATTTTGTTTGCCATTTATAACAGATATTTTGCTTTGATTAAGCAAATTGATTTTATCCATATAATATTTCTCATGTGTTTGATGCCATTGAATGTGTTCATGATAAAGATTTGTTAGAACAGCAATTTCAATTTCACCTCGTAAATCAGCCGCTTGATAACTTGATAATTCGGCAATAATATAATCAGCATCTTCATCAATTAAATCTAAAAGTGGAGTACCAATATTTCCGCCTAATTTAACATTTAATCCCAAAGAAGAAAGAGTGTGATAAAGTAAGCTAGATGTTGTGCTTTTGCCTTTTGTGCCTGTAACTGCTATTATTTTTGTTTTTTCATTTTTATTTTTGAAAAAAAGATTAGATGGGCTGGTGCAATAAATGCCTTTTTCTTGAGCTTTTTTAATTTCATCTCTATATAAGGAAACCCCTGGTGATTTGATTAAAATATCACAAGAATATAAATCTTGAATATTATTTTCTTCAATAAAAATAATTTCTTTAGGATTTGCTTTGTTTGTTAAGCAATTAAATGTTGATAATCCTTCTTTGCCTTTTCCCCAAATGGCAATTTTTTTATTAGATAAGCTTTGAAATTTCATTAAACAGCTCCTGTGGGATATTGTGATTGCTCAGAAATGATAGAAAATCTTTTTTGTTTTGAGGAACACTGTTTTTTAATTCTTTAATAATGATATCCTCTTTATATTCTTTTAATTTTGTTAGTATAAAAAAGGCTTGTCGACACTCCTCAATTTCACCAACACATTCAAATGGCTTATGACCACTTATACCAAGCAATTCTTTGTATCCTTCTAAATTATTAATATCATTAAGAGGATTACATCCAACTGCCTGAATAAGGCTTTCTTTATTCATAAAAGGAGCAAGAATCAAATAAACAAAT
This sequence comes from Alphaproteobacteria bacterium, assembly GCA_045614025.1. Classification (GTDB taxonomy): domain Bacteria; phylum Pseudomonadota; class Alphaproteobacteria; order CAAHEQ01; family UBA3637; genus RGIG4140. The sequence goes on along the minus strand of JAZLCE010000006.1, from coordinate 26,370 downwards.
CGACATTTATCACAGTTGCCGCACCATCTATCTAATCTTTTAGATTCATCTAATTTAAATGCTTTATTGCAACTGGTAAATACCTCAAAATATTTATGGCAATGTTTAGAAAAGAGTTCTGCAATTTTAAGTTCAGAAAAAGGCCTTAGAAGTGAAAAATATAAAAATGAAGGTGTAATAGATTGAGTTATTTTTTTAAAGTCAATTTCAAAATCAAAGCCTTTGCTATATTGATGATTGATTTTAAGATCACCTTGCAAAAGGTTTTCACTGTTTGCTGAGCTTTCACAGCTCATGGTAATAAATTGATAGTTATAGAGCAGGGCACTTGCCCAAAGAATAAAAGCTAACATACCAGTGATCGGAACATGACCATTATAAACAACACCTTGTTTATTCAGTTCGATTAAAGTATTAGAAATCTCTCTTTTAATGGTAAAAGAAGGAATATTTGCTATTTGAATGCATTCGTTAATCGGGCGGGGTAAACCAACAGAAATAGCAGCGACTTCATGATTTATTTTTGAAAGAAGTTCAAGAGAAACGCAAGAATCTTTTCCACCCCCAATTGGAACTAAAAATCTTTTGCTTAATTGAATGTTAAATTGGCGCTCAAAAGTGCTTTCAGAAAAAGGAAAATTTATTTTTCCTTGTAAATTGAGATTATTTCGAACAGCAAACTCTCCCAGACCTTCTAAATAAAATTTGTTAAAAAACAAAGCTTCATTTTTTGTAAGTTTGCCACTTTGAATTTCAATTTTTTCAGGACAAAAGGCTTTGAAGTAACTGATTCCAAATGCAATATGAGCTAAAAAGAAAATCCTATTTAAAGCTTCTTTTCTTTCTTCTGATATCACAATTGGAGCATTTGGAAAGATAATGCGTTCCATGAAAACGTTTTCTTTAAATTCATAATATAAAGAAAGTTCGCCAGTTTCAAAGTTGAAATTAAATTTTTTATAACAAAAAGCCTTGCACAAAATTTTTTTTCCTTTTAAAATGCCAGTAAAGAACGATCAAACAAACCAAAGCCGTTTAACATAGATTAAACGATAATGGTTTTATATCATATATAAAAATAGTTTGTAAAGTGGAAAGAAGATTAAAATTGAAAAAAAGAAATCAGCTAAATAGATTTATTTTTTTATTGTTAGCCCTCTCTTTTATTGGTGTTTTTTATGCATCATTTAAGGATTTTTTTATCGAACCCTCAGCGCAATTTGAGCTTGCATTGAAGGCGGATGCTGATAAAATGTATCAAAAGGCTGAAAAATATTATCTTTTGGCATCTAAATCAGAAACAGGAGAATTGAAACGGCTTTCGTTTTATTATCTTGGAATGCTTTATAAGAAAAAAGATTCAGGTGTTTTAAAAAATTATCAAAAGTCAGAAACATATTTAAAAAAGTCTGCTGATTTGGGTTTAAAACAAGCTCAATATGAATTAGCTCTTTTATATCACGCGGGAGATAAGATTCCAGAAAATATGGGAAAAGCACTGTCATATATGCAATTGTCTGTTGAACAACAGTATGCGCCAGCTGAATATGTTTGGGCCGTGTGGATTGAAAGAGGATATATGGGAAAGGTGAGTGCTCAAGAATCTTTAAGTTATTATGAAAAGGCGGCTCATCAAGGATATATGCCAGCTATTAAAGGTTTAGCCCTAATTTATCAATTTGGCAGTTCTGATATTAAACAAGATCCCCAAAAAGCTCAATATTGGTATGAACGAATTTTAAAACAGAATTAAAAAATGAAAGGAAAAGATATGGTATTAAAGTATAGAAAAGATTATCAAGCTCCTCATTATAAATTACCTTTAACAGAACTTGATTTTAGTTTGCATAAAACAAAAACAATTGTTAAAGCAAAACTTCATTTTTCTGATGTAAGTTGTTCAAAAGATTTGCTTTTAAATGGTCAGTATATGAAGTTATTAAATATTTCTATTGATGGGCAAAAACTTCAAAAATCTGAGTATGAATTAGATGAAACAAGTTTGATTTTGCATCCTAAAAGTGAAAATTTTGTTCTTGAAACAGAAGTTGAAATCAACCCTGAAAGTAACACAAGATTAATGGGCCTTTATGTTTCAAATGATATTTTTTGCACTCAATGTGAACCAGAAGGGTTCCGTTCAATTACTTATTATCCAGATCACTCAGATGTTCCAAGCAAATTTATTGTTACAATTCATGCAGATCGGAAAAAATATCCTGTGTTGCTTTCGAATGGTAATATGATTAAGGATGAGGGGGATACTGTTGTTTTTGAAGATCCATTTAATAAACCATGTTATTTGTTTGCGCTCGTCGCAGGGGATTTAGATTCTTTGTCTGATACATATACAACAGGTTCGGGAAAAGAAGTTTCTTTAAATTTATATTCCGAAAAAGGCAAACAAGATCGTTTGGTTTTTGCGCTTGATGCTTTAAAACGCGCGATGGCATGGGATGAAAAAGTGTTTGGTTTAGAATATGATTTAAATCGCTTTAGCATCGTGGCTGTTCCTCATTTTAATGCTGGCGCGATGGAAAATAAATCATTGAATATTTTTAATGACGCTGCTCTTTTGGCTTCTCCTGACACGGCAACCGATGCTTCTTATGAATATATTGACCATGTGATTGCGCATGAATATTTTCATAATTATTCTGGGGATAGGGTTACATTGCGCAGTTGGTTTGAACTTTCATTAAAAGAAGGGTTCACAGTGTTTAGGGATTCTGAATATGGATATGATACTTTTTCAAGATCAGTGGCCAGAATTGATGATGTAACCGCATTAAGAGCCGTTCAATTTCCAGAAGATGATGGTCCATTAGCGCACGCTGTTCGTCCAGATTCTTATCATGAAATTGATAATTTTTACACGAGCACCATTTATGAAAAAGGCGCTGAAGTAATCAGAATGCAACGTTCAATCGTTGGTTCTTCAGCATTTATGGAAGGTTGTAATTTATATTTTAAACGTCATGATGGTCAAGCAGTCACAATTGATGATTTTGTGAAATGTATTGAAGATGCCTCTGGTCAAGATTTAACCGATTTTAAACGTTGGTATTCAACGCCAGGTCGTCCAACGGTTAAAGTGAAAACTTCATTTGAAAATGGCATTTATACGGTTACACTTAAGCAATCCCATAAAACAGCGAAAAAACCGTTTGTGATTCCTCTTCAATATGGGTTAGTTGGTAAAAATGGAAAAGATATTAAAACAGGCACATTTATTTTAAGCAAAAAAGAACAATCTTTCATATTTAAAGACTTGAAAGAAAAACCTGTTTTATCAATTAACAGATTTTTCACTTCACCGATCACATTGGATATCAAATATTCAAAAGATGAACGTCTTCATTTAATGAAATATGATTCAGATTTGTTTAACAGATATGAAACAGGGCACCAATATGCTTTAGATGTAATGGCTGATATGGTTAAAAAAGATTCTAAAAAGCCAAACTTAAATGTGTTAAAAGCCTTGGGATCATATTTAACTCAAAAAGATTTGGATAAAGCATTTGTTGCAAGAGCACTTGTTTTGCCAACAGAAGAAGATTTATATGATAAATTAGATGTTGTTTCAATTGAAAAAATCAAATCAGTTCGCAATTTAATGCGTCAAGCCTTTGCTCATTTATATGAAAAAGAACTTTTAAAAGTTTATAAAGATAATGTATTAAAAGGTCCTTATACGCCTGATAATGCTTCATTTGCAGCCAGATCTATTAAAAATGTTGCGCTTGGTTATTTAGCTTTAACTGATCATAAAGATTTGGTTTATAAGCAATTCCAAACAGCTAATAATTTAACAGATAGGTTAGGGGCATTAAATATTCTTGTTTGCAACAATTTGCCTGAAGCAGAAAAAGCGTTGGCAGAATTTTATGCTATGTATGAAAATGATGACCTTGTGTTGAACAAGTGGTTTGCCGTTCAAACAAGAAATCCATCTCAAAATACATTAGAAGTGACAAAAAAACTTTTATCACATCCGAAATTTGATTATAAAAATCCGAATAAAGTGCGTGGCGTTTTGGGCGCATTTTCCGGTAATTTAGGATCTTTCCATACAAAAGAAGGATATGAATTTTTTGCGACTGAATGCTTGAAAATTGATAAAATCAATCCGCATTTAGCAGCCAGATTGTTTACTTCATTTTCAAAATATTTGAAGTTTGATGAGGCAACAAAAGAAGCTGCCAAAACTGTCTTGTCAACAGTTGCAAAAGAAGAATCACTTTCAGGTGTTTCAAGAGAAACTGTGGAAAGATTGATTTAAGTATCAATTTTGAATTAAGGGAAGGGCACTTAAGTGCCCTTTTTTAGTATAAATATTTTTGACTGACAGAAGTTAATCTAAAATCCAACTTGAAGATAGTTTGATTAATTTTCCTTGTTATAACTTGTTTTTTTTAGCAATATTAGCGATTAGGAATCTCTTGAACGTATCTATTTTAAAGACCCTTTATATAATTTATCCATTTATATTATCTATCCTATGATAATATATTACTCTGTTTAACTAAAACTTTAAGAATTTTTAATAATATATTAATATTTAATAAATATAGTAAAATAAAAGACCATTTTATTTAATGGAGTTTTTTGTTTTTTAGGTTGGAAATTTAATGGTCATTAGATTTATTGTCCCATCGGAAAAAAATGACGCCTCAAAAAAGGCTATTTTTTGCCGAAAAAACAGCTTGAATTTGCATATTTTTTTTGTTTTTTTTCTGATTTTATGCAATTTTTTAATAAAAATAATTGTTAAAAATCAATTAATTACAAGAAAATGGATGAAAAAGATTTATTTTTTTTGAAAATTTTTTAAGCATGAAATTTAAAACCTGTGGTATAATAAAAGTATAGGGGGATGAAAATAGGGAATAGAAGATAGCTCTATTTTTCATCTTAAACAGTTAACAAAAGGATTACGCCATGTAAACATTTTTTTATATTTTAAAGGAGGCTGTTATGTTCCATTTTTCATACACCACTTTCAGAGAACTTAAAAAACGTTATCTCAATATTCTTAAAAAATGCCTCCTTGTAAACTTAGGAATTATAATTTTTTCTGTTTCCGCTTTTGCAGAATCAACTGCAACAAAAAATGATGGAACAGGTAGTATTGTTATTACGGATTCTCAGAATAATGGTTCTGAGCTTTTATCATATTTAAAAGATGAAACATATCATGTGGTTACAGATGGTGTTTTTAATAAGATTATTGTGGATGCAGATGGAGAAATGGTAACATATATTGGTGTTCCAACCGTAGATAGTAATGGCAATCCAGTTTTAGATGCAAATGGAAATAAAACATATACTTATGAAAGATTAGGTGGCATTCTTAAAAATACGGGGACATTGGAATTTGAAGGTGGTTTGTTGGTTTTTGAAAATGGAACTGTTTACTCTAAAACATCATATTCAAATGCTCAGGGAGCTGCAATTTATAATTCAGGAACTATCACATTTGATAATCAGGTATCCTTTTTAGATAACACCTCTATCACTGGCTCTTGGAATACACGAGCGATGGGCACAGTTTATAATACTGGAACAATGAATTTTAATCAACATGTTGTTTTTGAAAATAATTATTCAGATGGAAGCTATTTTGTTGGGGAAGGGGCCGCAATTTATAATACAAATAAAATGAATTTTACTTCTGCTGATTTTATTGGGAATAAATCTGGTACTGAAGATGTTTTAAACTATGCAGGATCATCAAGTGCAATAGAAAATACAAGTAAAGGTACAATAATTTTTACAGGATTGACAAATTTTAAAGATAATGAGGTTTGGAAGGTTTCTGGTGGAAATGGTATCATTAGTAATGCAGGGCGGATAGAACTTCAAGATAAAACAACTTTTCAAAATAATAAATTAATTGTTGCTGGTGAAAATGAGGCATATGGGGCTGTTTTATCAAATTCAGGAACAATCATCATAGCAGATGTTGATTTTACGGGCAATAGTTCTTCAGCAGGTTTAAACTCCTATGGTGGAGCTATTTCTAATTCAAAAAACCTTACTTTTAATGGATCCTCAAATTTTTCAAATAATACGGGGTCGGCAAATAAAGGTTTTAGCATTGGTGGCGCTGTTTATAATACTGGAACATTAACGTTTAAAGGTGATACTTCTTTCAAAGATAATAAGGCTATAACCCAAACATGGACTGGTTATGGTGGTGCAATTTTTAATAACAATCAAGGGAAAATTATTTTTGAAAGAGATGCTTGGTTTGAAAATAATTATGCTAAGGGTGTGATTATGAGTTCGGGTGGCGCAGTTGCTATGGAGGTTAAAGGATCTATTACTTTTGGTGGAAAATCTTATTTTATCAATAATGTTTCAGAAGGTGTTCAGTCGGCGAGAGCAGGTGCCGTATCTATTGGATGGCAAGGTGGAAGCATTACCTTTAAAGATAATGCAACTTTTTTAAATAACACTGTTAAAGGACCAACAGGATCAGTGCAAGGGGGTGCTTATTTTAATGAAAACAATAACTCATTTACAACTTTTACTAACGGATTTTATTTTGATGGAAATAGAGAGATTGAAGTAGTAACTAAAGAAGATGGAAGCATTGCTGAAATAGAGCATTTAAATGATATTTATATTGGTGGTGGTGTTATTTATTTAAAAGGTGATAATCCTAATTCTGAAGAGTATATCGGTGGCGGTATTCGAGGAGGTAAAGGGGTTGGAACAATAGATAAATCAAGTGTTGGAACATTTTTATTAGCTGAGAGTTCGGATAATACTGGATATACCGGTATTTTTAATCAAACAGCTGGTAAAACAATAGCAAACTCAGAAACATTTTTTAGAGGGACGAATAATATTGATGGCGGTGAACTTGAAACACATGGATCAGAAATTGCATATACTGCAATAGTGGGTGAAACGGGTACATTAACACATTTAGGACTTGGAAATAAATCAATTGAAATTAAGGGACTTTCCTTTAAAGAAGAAGGAACCGATCTTTTAATGACCTTTAAGAGCAGTACTTCAGAACAAGCAGTTTATCAAATCAATGAAGATATTGTGAATTTGAATGGAAACCGTTTGGTATTTGATAATGCTGAACTAGATGTTGCAGAAGGTGTAAAAGTTTCTGGAACAGTTGTAGCCAAAGATATGGCTATTTCAAAAGGGATAGTGCCTGTTTCATTCTCTAATATTGTTATTTCTGATAATACAGTTCTTGATATTCAAAATAGAACCATTGAAACAGAAACATTAACCATAGGTGAAAATTCTGTTTTAAATGTTGATTTAAATACTTTGGTAGATCATGGTAAAATGAATATTGATGAAGTCAAAGAAGCAGAAAAAGGATTACTCTCATTGACCCTTACCAAAGGACTTGATCAAGAAACAGGTGTATACCAAGTCTTTAATAAAGATAATGACTTAGGATTAATTGAAAATAATTTGTTTGATATTAAAGATCTTGAAAATGGCGCTTATGAAATTTCTAAAAAAGAAACCAGTGAATTGATGAGTAAATTTTCTCTAACAAAAACGCAAGGAGAGATAACAAGTGCATTAATTGATGGGAATAGTTCTAATGAAGCATTTTCAAAAATGCAAGAAGAAATACTTACAGGGCTTCAATCGGATGATAAAATGAGTGTTGAAGAAGCCAAAAAAGCATTAAAAGCTGTTGGAACAAGCGAGCAACCATCTTCGCAAGCAATGGTGGTTGGACATTTTAATGAGTTAACAAGAGTGATTTCTCAGTTGGTAATGGAAAAAGAAGCTGAATTGGGTTGTGTTGTGGATAAAGAAGCCAGAGCAAAAGTTTATATCAAAGGGCTTTATGATAAAACAAAGTCCACGATGGGCGAGGGCTTTAAGGCAAGAAGCCAAGGCGCAGTCTTGGGCATTCAATCTGAAGTAACCGACTCATTAACGCTTGGTGTTGGATATGCCACAAGCCAAACAACGGCGAAAGAAGAGTTGCGCCGAACGGAAGTGGATACGAACACCGGCTTTATCTCAGCGCACTATCAACCAAACGCTTGGTGGTTAAGCGGCTTGGCAACTTATTCCAGAGGTCAATATGATGAACAAAAGCAAGTGCTTTCAAGTGTGGGCACGGCAAACTATGATGTGGATTCTTGGGGCGTTCAAGTGATGACGGGGTATGACATGAAACTTCAAAATGCCATCATTACGCCAGAAGTTGGTATGCATTATTTATCGGTTAAACAAGAAGGATATACCGATACACTTGGAACAACGGTGGAAGCCACCTCAAGCGATTACTTAACGGCGATTGCTGGCGTGAAAACTGCTTGGGATTTAGGCGCTATTCGCCCAACAGTTGGGGTCAATGTGGGATATGATGTAATCTCAGATGATGTTGCCACATTGAACACGCTTGCCAATGGAGCGAGCTATACAGTGAACGCTGAAACACTTGATCGCTTGAGTGTTGGTGTTACAACAGGTGTTGAAGCCAAACTTAATGATCGAACAACATTGAAACTTGAATATAATGGATCGTTCAGAAAGGAATATAAGGATCACTCAGGTATGTTGAAGCTTGAAATGCGGTTCTAAACAGCATCTAGGGGCACTTCCCAACACTCATGTACCCGTTCTCTTTGTACACTACGTGTTGTGAAGCGCCTCCTAGCTATCTGTTTATCTTCCACATTTAGTTCCAGCAAAAAAACGCTAAAAATGAAATAAAGGTTTATGTATGCCAGCCAATATACACTGCACCTTTAGATAGGGTGCAAGTCTTTCCCTTTTGACCATTTTTTTTCGCCACTATCTTATTATTTATTTTTATGAAATTTAGAAATGTGAGTCTAAACATCTGGATATGTTTCCCAACACTCATGTACCCGTTCTCTTTGTACACTACGTGTTGTGAAGCGCCTCCTAGCTATCTGTTTATCTTCCACATTTAGTTCATTTATCTTTTTGAATCGAATTTAAAAAATATTTTGGAATCAATAAAATAAAAAAAGAAATTAAATCAACACTTGAGCTAATGTTGGGCATTTCAAATAATCTTTTTGTATTTGATTGAATGAACTTAATTACCTTAAATTTTGCAAGAAAATTTAATCAGAGTAGAATAGGGGATAAAAAAAAGACGATTTAAAGATCGTCTTTTTTCAATTTTAGCTTTTAACCTGTAACTCTATCAGCTATCTTCTAAGAAGCTACGTAATTTTCTTGAACGGCTAGGATGTTTTAATTTGCGTAAAGCCTTTGCTTCAATTTGACGAATACGTTCACGTGTCACAGCAAATTGAAGACCAACTTCTTCCAATGTATGGTCAGAATTCATCCCAATACCAAAGCGCATACGAAGAACACGTTCTTCTCTTGGAGAGAGTGTTGATAACACTGCAGTGCAAGATTGACGCAAATTCGTTTGAATGGCGGCTTCTAATGGTTGAATTGTGTTTTTATCTTCAATGAAATCACCTAAATGTGAATCTTCTTCATCACCAACAGGTGTTTCAAGAGAAATAGGTTCTTTTGCAATTTTAAGAACTTTTTTAATCTTTTCAACGGATAAGTTAATGCGCGGGGCCAATTCTTCTGGAGTTGGTTCATGACCTGTTTCAAGCATCATTTGGCGTCCAGTTTTAAGCATTTTATTAATCGTTTCAATCATATGAACTGGGATACGAATAGTGCGAGCTTGATCAGCAATAGCCCTTGTAATCGATTGGCGAATCCACCATGTTGCATATGTTGAAAATTTATATCCACGTTGATATTCAAATTTATCAACAGCTTTCATTAAGCCAATATTTCCTTCTTGAATTAAATCAAGGAATTGAAGACCGCGGTTTGTGTATTTTTTAGAAATAGAAATAACCAAACGCAAGTTTGCTTCAATCATTTCTTGCTTTGCTTTATTGGTTTCTTGACGTCCTTTTTTAACTGTTGCAACAATACGGCGATATTCCATGATTGGCATTTGTGTTTCTTCAACAACTTCTAAAATAGCTGAACGAATATCCGTGATTTCTGGTTTATACCTTTCAACAAAAAGTTGCCAATTTTTTGATTTTTTCTCAGCTTTTTGTATCCATTTTTCATCTAATTCACTGTTTTGATAGAATTCTAAAAATTCTTCTCTATCAATTTTTACTGAAGTTGCTAATCTTAAAAGGCGTCCTTCAAGCATCATCAATTTTTGATTAACTTCATTAAGTTTGTTAATCAATTCTTCAATTTTAAGAGGATTTAAATGAATGCTTTTTAAGCGTTGAGTGATTTCTCTTTTGATTTCTTTATAATTTTTTTCAATTGTTTTTGGTAAAGGTTTGTTTGCAATGAATGTTGCTAATTTATCCTTTTTTAGAGAAATGAATTTTTGATTTAATTCTTCAATTTCTCTCAAAGTTTCCATTGTTTGAGGAAGAAGAGATTCTTCCATTTGGCCAATGCTCATGGCATTTTCGTTATAATCTTCATCCTCATCTTCATCTTCAGAAGAATTTTTTTCTTCAACAGGTTCATCAATATCATCATCTTCTTCATCAGAATCAATGATATCTTCATCCTCTAATTTATCATCTTCATCATCATCAATGAACTCATCATCTTTATCTTCATCTTCTTGAGATAAGATGACTTTCTTTTCTTTCTTTTCTGTTTTTTTAACAGGTTCTGTAACTTTTAATAAAGCTTCTGATTTTTCAATTTTGGATAATTGAAGTGCAAAATCTTCACGATCGGAACCTTCTTTTAAGGCTTCGATAGCTGATTCCAAATCAATAATTTCACGAAGGAACATTGTCCCTTGATTTAATTTTTTGTTCCATTCGGTTAAGGCTTTCATTGTTAAAGAACTTTCAGCCAAACCGCTCATCATCACATCAAAACCAGCAGCGATACGTTTTGCAATGGCGATTTCACCTTCTCTTGAAAGAAGTTCAACTGCCCCCATTTCTCTTAAATATAAACGAACAGGGTCATTAACACGATTGCCTGTGTCTGCTTCAAGAGGGGCTTCTTCTTCAGAAGGCGTGATTGTTAAAGATTTTTTATCACTTAAACTTTCAGTTAAATCAGTGATATCGTCTGAGCCATCAATGATGTTAATGCCCAAATCAGAAAATGAAGAAACAACTAATTCTAAAGATTCTTCATTAAGAGCATCACTTGGTAAATATTTTTTAAGCTCGTTCATGGAAATGAACCCGCGTTCTTTACCTTTTTCAATTAATTTTTTCATTGAGATTTTTGAGTCTGAAGTTGCACTCGAACGGCTTTTGGATAATGTTTGATTATCGGAAAGAGAAGTCATAAAGCAGCACCCTGAATTGAAGTTTTGAAAATAAATTTGGGCCTAATATACGATTTTTTTTTATGAATGTCAATCATTTTTATTTGGTATTTTATGTTTTTATTTTTTTTGAATTTTTATAAAGAAAATAATATATTATTCAGTAGTGGAAAGGGCAAGAAGTTCTTGCTTGATTTGTTGAATTTCTTTCCATAAAGTTTCATCACCAGTTTGATTATATTCTTCCACCTTGTTTTGACATTCTTCTTCAAGTGAACGAATTTGATAAATATGTAACCAATTAAGAATATCTTGAGTGATTTCTTCTTGTGTTTTATCTGCTTTTTTAAGCATTTCAATTTCAGGTAATTTTAAACCATCAAAGTCATCAAAAACACCTTGCTCTAATTCTTCTTGTTTGATGTCAGGGTTTTCAAAAAGTTTCTCAAGAAGTTTTTCTTTAATATTTTGAAGCATTGGTTCATGAAGATTAACAGAGGCAATTTCTTCGATGAAATTTTGAGCAATGCTTGGATAACATAATAAATATGAAAGAAGCATTCTGCCTTCAATGCTGTTTTTTTGAGGTTTTAAAATACTTTGAGCATCATTAAATGATAAGGGCTTTTTTTTCTTTTCTTTTTCTAATTGCCAAAGTTCTTTTTTAATTGCTTTTAAATAATATGACCTGATACGTTCATCTTTTATTTTTTCGATCAGTTCGGTTGCTTCTTGTTCTAATTTTGCTTTTCTTTCAGGCGTATCAACAGACCTGTTTTCAAGAAGCATATTCCAAAAAGCATAAAAAAGACTTTTGGCATTATTAATGGCCTCTTGAAAAGCTTCAGGAGATTTTTTTCTGATCATATCATCAGGATCAAAAGGATCGGGCAAAAAGATAAATTGTAATGATTTTCCAGCAGATAAAAGAGGAAGTGCTCGCATTAATGCTCTTGAAGAGGCTTTTCTTCCAGCTCTGTCGCCATCAAAACAGATGATGGGCTCATCGCATTCTTTCCAAAGAAGTTGAAGTTGGTTTTCGGTAAAAGCAGTTCCAAGCGGGGCGACAGCAGATGTGAAACCCGCACTATGCAAGGCTATAACATCCATATATCCTTCCACAATTAACGCGCTATTTGATTTTCTGATTGTTTCAAGTGCATTTGGAAGAGCGTAAAGTTGTTCGCCTTTGTGGAATAGGGCTGTGTCTGGAGAGTTTAGGTATTTTGGTTCACCTTTGTGCATGAGACGGCCACCAAAACCAATTACTCGACGACGTTTATCTAAAATTGGAAACATAACACGATCGTAAAAATAATCGTGAAATCCTTCTCTGCCATTATTAGGAGCAATAAGTCCAAGTTCCTTTAAAAGGGCAAAATTAACGTTTTGTTCTTTGAAAAACTCAACTAATTTTGACCCAGAAGGAGCATAACCAAGACGAAATTGTTTAGCAATAGTTCCTGTAATTCCTCTGCTTTTTAAATATTCACGTGCCTGAGATCCCGCTTCTGAAAAAAGATGTTTTTGGAAAAATAAACAAGCTTTTTCCATAATTTCAGATAGCATTTTATATCGACTATCTGTTGCTGGATTTTGATAATTACTTTCAGGCATTTTAAGGCCAGCTAAAGAAGCTAAGTGTTCAACAGCTTCTATAAAAGGCATTTTTTCACAATCAGTTAAAAAATTGATTACATTGCCATGGGCACCGCATCCAAAACAATGATAAAATCCCTTTTCGTCATTCACGGTGAATGAGGGGGTTTTTTCATTATGAAACGGACATAAGCCAAGAAACTCACGACCTTTCGGAGTGAGTTTTACTTTGCGCCCTACAATTGAAGAAACACTGACGCGTTCTTTTATTTCACCAAGAAAAGCAGGGGATAGGGCCATGTTAGCTTAATTTGCCTTTGATTAAACCTGAAGCAATGGCAAAATCCATTTTTCCAGCATATTTTCCTTTTAATGCACCCATCACTTTTCCCATGTCTTTAATGGAGGAAGCACCTGTTTGAGTGATGATTTCTTCGATGGCTGCTGAAATTTCATCTTCGCTCATTTGTTGTGGTAAAAATTGTTGAATGACTTCGATTTCTGCTTTTTCTTTTTGAGCTAAGTCTTCACGGCCACCTTGTTGATACATATTGATGCTTTCGTTGCGTTGTTTAACCATGCTCATCAACAAGTTTAAAACTGCTGTATCATCAATGCCATCGACATTTCCTTTTGGACGTGCTTCAATATCTTTATCTTTGATAGCTGCGTTAATTAAACGAATGGTTGCAACTTTTACTTCATCTTTGGCTTTTAAAGCTTCAATTAATGCTTTTTTTAAATCATCTCTAATCATATTTAAACTCCTTTGTTGTGTAATTTGACATCTATTTTAATCTGAAAAAAAGAAATTATCAATAAAAAAGATTGATTATTTTTTTCTTTTAAAGCATATTTTGGAATGAATTTGAAAATAAGGAGATAATAAAAATGCTGTTAACTTGTTTAATCGGTTTTTTTCTAGGGGTTTTATTGCCTGCTGTTGCTGGAAGATTTGGAAAAATACTTCCTGCAGATCCAGGGCTTGTTTTGGTTGAATTGTTTCATAAGCCAATCTTGTTTAGAAAAGGTACATCAAAGTGGATGGATGAATTTAAGAAGAAACAAAGAAAATTTTTTGTTGCTTCATTGAGTTGGGGTATTGTGTTATCGATTCTTTTTGGAGTTAACTCATTATTCTTTGAAGGGTTTTCTCTTTTTGCAACTTGCGCCTTTGTTTATATGGTTTCAGCCCTTATGAGTGTTGATAAAATGTTTTGTTTGTTACCTGATTTTTTCACAATTCCTTTATTGGTTTTAGGGTTTACTTTTGTTTATTTTGGATCGTCATTTATTTCGATGTCAGATGCTTTTTTAGGCGCTTGGTATGGTTATTTTGTTTCGGTTCTTGCGGTTGTAATGATGAGTTTTTTAGGGAATGCAGAGTTTGGAGCGGGTGATGCTAAGATGTTAACGGCTTTAGGCGCTTGGTTTGGATTATTAAATTTAAGCTATGTTTTGGTTCTTTCGTTTGTATTCTTTTTTGTTTCCTCTGTTTTGAATAAAAATAGAGCAGGACCTTTTGGTCCAGCACTTGGGGCTGCCTCTTTAATTATCTTCTTTCTAAATGTGTTTTAAATAATACTGGACTTTTTTATAAAAAAAATATATAAGGGAAAAAAGAATTTTGAAAAAAGGAAATGATGATGACTGAAAAAAAAGTGACGAAGTCTAAAAAAACGGAAAAAAAAGAAGTTCAAGAGAAAAATGAAATTAACGAAGTATTGATGTTTACACCTGTGATTGAAACGGTGGGAACAAGATTGAGAAAAGTAAGAGAAGAAAAAAAGATTAAACTTTCTCAAATTTCGAAAGCACTTTGTATCAGGGAAAGCTTTTTAACGGCTCTTGAAGAAGGAGAATATGAAGTTTTCCCAGCGCTTGTTTATGCTGGCGGCTTTATGAGAAGTTATGCTGTTTATTTGGGCGTGGATGAAAAAGAAGTGATGCAACAATTTCATAAAGAAACAGAATATATGATTGAAAAATCTGCTGAAGTTCCTGTTGCGCCTACTAAAAATGTTATTCCTTCTAAGAAACTTTTGTTTTCTCTTTTAATTTTGATTGGTGTTGGATATGGTGTCATTCAGTTGTTAAATAGTAAAAAAGAGGAAGAAACGATTGTTGAAAATCCAAATGCTGTTATAGAGGTTATGGAAAATCCTGTTGTAGAAGTTGAAGAAACTCAAAAAACAGATGCCAATATTGAAAATGTGAACACCGTTGCTAATGCGCCTGTAGAAGACTCTGTTTCTGAAACTTTAACAAATTCAGAAGAAGCAGTTAAAGAAGAAAAAACAGCTTTGGTAACAGAAAACACAGAGCCTGAAAACCCATTTACAGGGGAAATCTATGGGGCAAAAGAAGGTTCAAGAGTGAGTCTTTTAGCAACAAATATGGTGTGGGTTGAGGTTAAATCAGCTGATAAGGTTATTTTTACACGTGTTTTAAAAAAAGGAGAAAGCTATAATGCACCAGTTTTAGAAGATATAGCTGTTTTAAAAACAGGAAATGCTGGTGCTATTTCAATTTATTTGGATGGGAAATTTAAAAAGGTATTAGGCCGTGAAGGTCATGTTTTAAAGGATATTAAATTAGTTCCTGAAACATTTATTGACTAAGTTGATTTTTTTTGAAGCGCTCCTGAAACAAAATCTTTCGGGTGGCGCTTTTTTATGGAGTATAAAATGAATTTTGAGCAGAAATTAGATCCGATTATTGCAAGATATGAAGAAGTTACAAGCTTGTTGTCCCAAGAACTTTCAAGTGATGATTTTGTGAAACTTTCAAAAGAATTAAGTTCATTGGAAGAAATTTATAAAACTGGGTTGAGCTATAAAAAAATGTTATCTGATCTTCAAGATGCAGAATTGATGAAAGATGATGACTCATTAGATGCTGAAATGAAAGAAATGGCTCATGAAGAATTTTATACTTTAAAGTCTGAGATTGAATCGGTTGAAAAGCAAATTCAAATTTTGCTTTTGCCAAAAGATGAAGCGGATGATAGAAACGTTATTTTAGAAGTTAGAGCAGGTACAGGTGGAGAAGAGGCGGCATTGTTTGGAGCTGAATTATTCAGAATGTATGAACGATATGCAGCATTAAAAGGTTGGCGTTTTGAAGTTTTATCTTTAAACGAAACAGGATTAGGTGGATATAAAGAAGCGGTAGCTCAAATTTCCGGTAACAGCGTTTTTGCACGCCTTAAGTTTGAATCGGGTGCTCATCGTGTTCAACGTGTGCCAGAAACAGAATCAGGCGGTCGTGTTCATACATCTGCAGCAACAGTGGCGGTTTTGCCTGAAGCACAAGAAGTTGACGTTGAAATCAATGAAGCTGATTTAGAAATTACAACATGCCGTGCTTCTGGAGCTGGTGGACAACACGTTAATAAAACTGATAGTGCTATTCGTATTGTTCATAAACCAACAGGTATTGCAGTTGAATGTCAAGAAGAGCGTTCTCAATTTAAAAATAAAGATAAAGCAATGACTAGGTTAAGAACAGTTTTATATGATATGCAACGACAAGCACTTGATAAAGAAAGATCTCAAAATAGAAAATCTCAAGTTGGAAGTGGGGATAGATCTGAACGTATTAGAACTTATAACTATCCACAAGGACGTGTAACAGATCATCGTATTAATAAAACATCTTATCAATTAACAGAGGTTATGGAAGGATCTGGATTGGAAGAATTTGTTGAAGCATTGATCCTTGAAGATCAAATGGAACGGTTGGCTGAAATTGAATAAACATCTTCTTATACAAGAGATTGAAAAAAAACTGTTAAGTGTATCTGAAACGGCTTATTTGGATGCAAAGTTTTTTGTTGAAGGTTGTGAAAAACAAGGGCTTTTGATTTCTGATGAGTTGATTCAAGATTTTGTTGAAAGAAGAAAAAAGCAAGAACCTGTTTCTAAAATTATTCGATCAAAAGGTTTTTGGGCGCTTGATTTTTATGTGACACAAGATGTGTTGGATCCAAGACCTGATAGCGAAACTTTAATTGAAGCTGTATTGGAATTTTTTCCAGATAAAGATCAACCACTTAATATTTTGGATATTGGAACAGGTAGTGGTTGTTTGCTTGTTTCTTTGTTATATGAATATAAAAATGCTATTGGAACAGGGGTGGATATATCGCCTAATGCATTAGAAGTTGCAAGGAAAAATGCCTCTTCATATAACGCGCAATTTTTTGAAAAAGATTTTTATGCGCCTGATTTTCAAACTGGTCTTCAAACATATGATGTGATTGTTTCAAATCCGCCGTATATTAAAACAAATGATGTTGAACAGCTAGATGAATCTGTTCGTCTTTATGATCCATTGAAAGCATTAGATGGCGGAAAAGATGGTTTAGATGCTTACCGAAGATTAGCTAAAGTTTTAAAGCCATTGTTAAAAAAAGAAGGTCTTGTTTTTTTTGAAATTGGGCAAGGTCAGGAAGATGATGTTATTTTAATTATGAAAGAACAAGGTTTTCATTTTTTAAAATCATATAAAGATTTGGGAAAGATTGAGCGTATTCTTGTTTTTCAGTCTCTTTAAAATATTTTGTTAAAATTAACTTTTTGCTTGAAAAATAAACTTTTTTTTAGTAAAATACATAAGATTCACATTTTGTGATAAAAGATTTTATTAATTTAGTGAAAAGGAAAACGCATGAAAACACAAGCAAATAATATTAGACCAGGTTGGATTATTGAACACAATGGCAAACAATGGACAGTTATGAAAACACAGGTAACAAAACCTGGTAAGGGTGGTGCTTTCATGCAAGTTGAAATGCGTGATTTAGCCAGTGGCAATAAAACAAATGAACGTTTCAGAACAGAAGATACAATTGAAAAATTAACATCTGAAAATATTGATTGCCAATACTTATATAGAGAAGGTGACACGCTCTATTTCATGAATAAAGAAACATATGATCAAATTGAAATTTCAGTTGATTTAATGGGTGATGGGGTTGCTTTTTTACAAGATAATATGGAAGTTGTTGCCAACACAATCGAAGGCAAAATTGTTGGTGTTGAATTGCCATTACATGTGATTTGCACAGTTGCTGAAACAGAACCTTACTTAAAAGGTCAAACAGTTACAACATCTTATAAACCAGCAATTTTGGATAATGGTTTAAGAACATCTATTCCTCCTTTTGTTACAGCAGGTGAAAAGATTGTTGTTGCAACAGCAGATTGCTCATATGTTGAAAGGGCAAAATAATGGCGGCATTGATAACGGAAAAAAGACGTATCACGCCAAGATCTCAAGCGCAACGACGTGAAAGACCTAAAACGCGTGAAGAAATTATGTTTGATTCATTGTCGCCAATTATGACGATTATGGTTCGCGCTGTTCGAAAAGCTGGTAAAAAAATGCTTCGCGATTTTGGTGAAGTTTCAAGTTTGCAAGTTTCAAGAAAAGGCCCAGGTGATTTCGTTTCAAATGCAGATATGATGGCTGAAAAAACTTTGATCGAACAATTAAGTTTAGATAAGCCAGAATATGGGTTTATTACAGAAGAAAGCGAACGCGTTGAACCAAAAGAAGGCTGTCCATATTACTGGGTGATTGATCCAATTGATGGAACAACGAATTTTTTACACGCTGTACCTTGTTTTTCAATTTCAGTTGCATTATTGGAAAATGAAGAGGTTATTGCAGGTGTTTCTTTCAATCCAGTTACGAATGAACTTTATTACACAGAAAAAGGAAAAGGTAGCTTTTTGATGACTCCAACAGGCAATGTTAGATTGCGTGTTTCGGGGCGTAACAGTTTAGATTGTTCTTTAATTGGTAGTAATGGATATAATTCAACAAGAAATAGACAAGCTATTGAAAAAGTGATCACAAAAGTTGCATCTGTTCGTTATAATGGAAGCACAACAATGGCATTAGCAAGTGTTGCTGCTGGTCAGTATGATGCATATATTGCAACAAGATTTAAACTTTGGGATATTGCAACGGGTTATTTGTTAATTAAAGAAGCTGGTGGCTTTATTTCAGATTTTAAAGGAAATACAGCATTAATGGATATTGTAAATTCTCAAGAAATGATTACGTGCAATATGACATTAAAACAAACCTTTTTGGATTTGTTAAAAGCCTAAAATTAATAAAATTTTTTAAGCGGTTTCAGTGAATGCTGGGCCGCTTTTTCTTTATCAAATTCAAAGGGTTTAATAATTTTATCTTTACATTTTATTTGTAAGGTTTTAAGATGGCATGAAAGCAAAAGGTGGAGTTTATGAAAGAAGAAGATATATATAGTATTGCAGCGGAATTATTGGATAAAATTGATTCTTCCTCGGTTTCAGCAAATGAAATTGTAAATGGATATACGAAGTCTCATAAGTATATTGAATCTGAAGATAGAAAACTTTTGCTTGATTTAATTTGGAGTGCTATTAGAGCTAAAGCAAGATTAAATTATGCTTACCCAAAAACAGATTGGTTATATAAATTAAATGCCTTAAAAGAGAAAGGAATTCCAGAGTCCAAGGAAATGCCTTTAGCTGTTCGTTTAGAAGTTCAAGAATGGTTTTTAGACCATATCCCAGATGCTGGAAATGAATTGCAAGCTATGCTTGGAACAGCTCCAATTGTTTTAAGAGCAAATGGCGATCGTGATAAAATTTTTAAAATGCTTCAAGAAGAAGGATTTAAAGTCAGTTTATGCGCGCGTTCTCCTCTTGGGATTATTTTGGATGAATATGCTAGCCTAAAAGATTCCAAGGTTTTTAAAAAAGGTTTTATTGAAATTCAAGATGAGGGTGCTCAATTACTTTCCTTGGAAACGGGAATTAAGCCAAAAGATGATGTTTTTGATTTTTGTGCAGGAGCAGGGGGAAAATCTTTGATTTTTGCCCAAATGATGAAAAATAAAGGATTTATTCAAGCTTATGATGCTTCTTATAAGAGATTAAGTGAGCTTTCAAAGCGGGCTTGGCGTGCGAATGTTAGTATTATTAAGCCCGTATTTAAATTGCCCGAAGCTCATAAGAAATTTGATTATGTTGTTGTGGATGCACCTTGCTCTGGAACAGGAACTTGGAGAAGAAGCCCAGATTTAAGATGGAGTTTAAGTGAAAAGCAACTTAAAAATATTACGATAAAGCAAGCGGAAATTTTATCTGTTGCACAAGAATATGTTAAAAATGGTCACTTTTTAGTATATATTACTTGTTCATTAACATTTGATGAAAATGAAAATCAAGTAGAAGATTTTATTTCAAAATATCCTTCATTTCATGAAGTAAAATCTTTTAGATATTCGCCATATAGAACAGGAACAGATGGATTTTTCATGTCTATATTGCAAAAAAGATAAAGGGAGGCAAAGTTGATAAAAAGAGCCATTGTTTCTGTTGCAGGATTAACACTAACTGATCAAGAAAAGTATTTGTTAAGTAAACATAATCCTTTGGGGGTAACACTTTTTGCAAGGAATATAAAAACACCTGATCAACTTAAAAACCTTATTAAGGAGATCAAAGAAACAATTGCTAGAGAAGATGTTTTAATCTGTATTGATCAAGAAGGGGGACGAGTTGCAAGATTGAAAGATCCTTTCTTTAGAACATATCTCTCTCAAAGAGCAATGGGCTTATTAAGTGATGAGTTGGCAGAGCGTGCAGCTTTTTTACAGGCCTTGTTAATTTCGCAAGACTTAAAGCAAATGGGAATTAACTTAAATTATGCTCCTTGTTTGGATTTGTTGCATGAAGAAACAGGTTCTGTTTTAAAATCCAGATGCTTTTCGGATAATGAAAAAAAAGTTTCTTTATTAGGAAAACAGATGATTCAAACTTATCAAGAAAATGGCATTATTGCATGCCCAAAACATGCGCCTGGTCATGGATTTGCTTGTGTAGATCCGCATCTTTCTTTGCCAATTATTCATAAAAGTTTGCAAGAACTTCAAAAAGATTTTTATTCGTTTAAAATTCTTTCAAATAAGGCTGTTTCAATGATGACTGCGCATATTCTTTTGCCTGAAATTGATTCAAAACCAGTTACTCAATCAAAAAAAGCAATTAACACTTTGATCCGTAAGGAAATAGGGTTTGATGGTTTTTTAATTTCAGATGCGATTGATATGAAAGCACTCAAAGGGAGTTTGGCTGAAAAAACGAGTTCTAGTCTTGAGGCTGGATGTGATGCAATTTGTTATTGTATGGGGGATAAAGAGGGGTTGGAAGAAGTTTTAAAAGCAGTAAGTTATCTGGATGATAACAGTTTAGAAAGATTCAAAAAAATGAAGGATGTTTTAAAAGAATTCAATTCAGTTTTGTGTGTGAAGGATGATTTGGTTCAAGAATATCAATCAATTTTAAAGTCTGCACCAGTTATTTTGGATGATTATGATGCGGTTGAAGTTTTAAATCAATTAAAATCATAAAAGTATTTTTTTAAGACTTGATTTATTTTTTTTATTACTTTATTCTTAAATAGATTTTTAAAATAGAGGGGACAATGGGGATTTTAAATTTCTTTTTTAATCGTGATAAAGATGATTCACCAGATGTATTGGGAAAATATCCCGAACATATGCAAGTTCATGCATTGCCGGAAAGAAGATATTTAAAAACATCAAGATTGCTTGCCTTGCTTATTTTTTTGAATTTAGCATTAATGATAGCAATTGCTGGTGGTTTTGTTTATTATGCTGATAGAATAGATGTTAATATTGCAAATCGCCGGTCTGTTAATTTATATTCCATTGATTCTTCAAGACAAGTTCTTGTGCCAACTGAATATACAACAAAACGTGTTTCCGCTATGGATTTGTTTGCAGAATCTCTTTTAAGAGATTATATCATTAATAGGCATAGTGTTGTTTGGGAAAATGCCACTATGCAACATCGTTGGGGAACAGCAGGTCCCGTTGCAATTTATTCTGATAGAAGAAATGTTTATGCACCATTTCAAATGTGGGCGGATAATTTAATTAGCGAATCAAGAACAAAGGGTTTTGTGCGAGATGTTCATCTTTATGAATTGAAAAAAATAAAACCAACATTGTGGGAAGCGGTATTTGATACATTTGATATGCCAATTCCAGATGCTTATGAGCCCATTTGCAACTGTATGGATAACTCAAAGAAATGTATTTCTTGCAAGGTAAACCATACTTCTAGACGTCTTCGTTTTAGAGTTTATATCAGAGCCATGTTCACGAAATCTGAAAATGCTTCTAAATCATATCAGTTATTAAATCCATTGGGTTTTTTAATTAAGTCATACAATGTATTATACGTTCCAATTAAAGAAAATGAAGTGTTTTGGAAAGTGCCAAATGATTTAAAACCCGATTTATAATTTAAATGCGATTATAAATATCTTCAACTCTTATGATGTCGTTTTCATCTAAAATATCACCAGTTTGGATTTCAATAAAAACAAGATTTTTATTTGTTTTGTTCTCAACTCGATGTATTGTTCGAGCTGGAATAAAAATATGATCGTTTTCTTGATATGTTTTAGATGATTCATTTAAGGTTACAAAAGCTTCACCTTCAGTGATAATCCAATGTTCGTTTCGATAGGTGTGTTTTTGTAAAGATAATTTCCCATTAGGTAAAACGGTAATGCGTTTAGCGATATATTTATTTCCAATATCAATGATTTCCCATTCTCCCCATGGACGTATATCTTTTTCTCCGCTTTTGTAATGAATAGTCATTTTAATCTCCTTGTGTTTGAAAAATAGTTTATTTTGATTTTATTGTTTCGTCAAGATTATTTTTGTGAAAAAAAATACTTGCTTTAAAGTTTTTTCATGAGTATTATGTCGTGTGTTTATTAACTAAATTAAGGAGAAAAATATGCCTTCAGTTGTAAATGATTCATGCGTTTTATGTAAAACATGCGTTGAAGTTTGTCCAGTTGGTGCTTTTCATGATGCAGGTACTCAAGTTGTTGTTAATCCAGATGAGTGCATTGATTGTGGCGTTTGCATTTCAGAATGTCCACAAGGCGCCATTTCATCCTCTGATGAAGCTGATGAAAAATGGATTAAATTTAATGCAGAAAAATCGGCTGAGTGTCCAAAGGCATAATGTTTATGCCATATAAACGGCGCTTTTTTTTGAAAAAAGCGTCGTTTTTTATTTACATTTAAAATAAAATCAGTTAAGGTGGCATAAAAGGGTAGGGCAAAATGAGTAAATTTAAGATATCCGTTGTTATTCCAGCATATAATGAGGCCGAAAATATTGAGGCTCTGTTGAATAGATTATTGCCAGTTTTAGAAAAGTATCATGCATATGAAGTGATCTTTGTTGATGATGGTAGTAAAGATGATACGTTAAAGAAATTAGAAGAGTTTCATTTAAAGAATGAAAAAATTAATTACGTTTCTTTTTCTCGTAATTTTGGGCATCAATATGCCTTGAGAGCAGGGATCGATTATGCAACAGGGGATTGTGTGATATCAATGGATGGTGATTTGCAACATCCCCCAGAATTAATTGATGAAATGATCGAAGGGTGGAAATCTGGTTTTGATATTGTTTATACCGTTCGGAAAGATACTGAAAATGTTTCAACTTTTAAGAAAGTAACATCAAATCTTTTTTATAAAGTTTTTTCATTTTTTTCAGGCCTCAAATTGCCACAAGGAACGGCAGATTTCCGTTTAATGGATAAAAAGGTTTGTGATGTATTTTCTTCGTTAAAAGAAAATAATTTATTTTTAAGAGGGATGGTTTTTTGGATGGGATTTAAACAAAAAGCAATTCCTTATACGGCTGAAAAGCGTTTTGCTGGCAAAAGTTCATATACATTAAGAAAAATGTTTGCTTTTGCTGTATTAGGAGCAACGTCTTTTAGTGTGAAACCTTTGCGTTTTGCAATTTATTTAGGTCTTTTGATTGCAGCATTTGGTGGATTATTTACCGCATATGTTTTATATCAAAAACTTTTTGGTGGTTCTGTGATAACTGGTTGGTCCTCTTTGATGAGTGTTGTTCTTATTTTAGGTGGCGTCCAATTGTTTATGATGGGAATTATCGGCGAATATATTGGAATGATTTTTATGGAAACAAAAAATCGACCCAAATATATTGTGCAAAAAACAACAATAACAAAAGAATAAAATAGAGGTGAAGATGCTGAAAAAACTTTTTGCTAAAGATGGTTTTATCAGATGTAATACGGATATTTTGATCACTGTTGGTATCACTATTTGTGCGTATTTATATTTGTTTGGGTTGCTGTCTTTAAATATATATAACTTAGATTTTGTGACAAAGGGCGGTGATTTTACTGTTTCTTATTTGGGCAGTGTTTTTTATCGAATGGATGAATGGCGCTGGCCAATTTTTACGCATGTAAATTTAGCTTACCCTTATGGAATTTCTGTTCATGGAACGGATGGTTCGCCATTGTTATCTTTGATTTTTAAGTTTTTTCATAAAGCCTTTGGCATGTCTCCAGAAGTTCAATTTGTTGGCGTTTGGATGTTCTTTTGCTATATATTGCAAGCAATTGCGTCAGTGTTGATTTTCAGACATGCATTTAAAAATAAATTTTATATTGTTGTTGGATCGCTTTTCTTTGTTTCTGCGCCAATTATGATGACACGTGTTTTTGTTCATATTAATTTGATGTGTCATTTTATTGTTTTATTCACATTATTGATTTATTTGAATAATCGTTTAACAAAGAAAGAATGGATTTGGATGGGTGTTTTATATTCTTTTGGTATTTTAACATGCCCATACTTTTTGCCAATTATTTCAGGGTTCTTTTTTATTTTGATGTATCAAAAGTTTTGGATTGAAAAAACATTATCTCTTCAAAACTTAATAAAAGGACTTTTATTTTTAGCTGCAGTATTTGGTATTTGGTTTTATTTATTGGGAATGGTTTCAACTGAACAAAATTTGGCAAGCGGTGGCTGGAGAACTTTAGGTTTGAATTTAACAGCTTTGTTTAATCCAATTTGGAGTCAGTCACAAGTTTTCAACACGTTGACACCTGCAGCAGATTTTGATGCTGATAACTATTTTGGATTTGGATTATTAATCTTATTATTGATTTCATTCCCATCTGTTAAACAGTTATTTTCAAGTGAAAATTTAAAAAGAAATTATCCATTGGCTCTTTTATTGCTTGGATTAACCCTTTTTGCTTTGTCTTCACAAGTTAAATTGGGAACAGCCGTTGTTTTGGATTATAAACCAGGAGCATTGATTGATTGGTTAGGGAATGTATTCCGTTATTCTGGACGTTTTTTCTGGCCAGTTTGGTATTTGCTTGCTTTCTTTATTATTAAAAGATTTGTGGTTCGTTTCCCAAAAGGAGCTTTTGTTTTTCTACCACTTTTATTAATTGTTCAAATTTGGGATTTGTATCCAACATATAAATCAAAATCTGATTTCCTTTATATTTCTCCAAAAGAACCATTGCCAATGGTTTCAGAAGAGTGGGATAGATTAGATAAAGAATATGATAATATTTTTATTTTTGCGCACAATGAAAATTATCGTAATATGTGGCGTTGGGCTATTAAGCATAAAAAGAATGTTAACTATGGTTTCTTGAATAGACCAAGTAAAAAAACAATGAAATTGGTTGAAGAAACAAAGGAACAAATTTTATCAGGTTATGTTTCAGATAAATCTTATTTTTATTTGATTGATGATCCGTTTATGAAAACGATTGAAGATGCTTCTAAAAATAATCCTGATGTAGCTATTTTAAAAGGGATGATTAAGAATATTGATGGATTTAATATTTTGGAATATTCAGAAGAGTTGATGAAAGAAAGAGAAACTTTTGTTGAAGTTAAAATCCCTGTTAAGCACCGCTATTGGGAAGATACAGTTGTTCAAATTTCAAAATATAGAGTTTATCGCGATGTTGATGGGAAATTCACTGACTATGCAAGTATTGTTAACTTTGACGATAAAGAGCTTATCTTGAAATGGGATAAATATGGAATTGAAGAGTTTGAAAAGAATGAAAAAGATGGTAAATATCATCAACGTGAAAAGAAATAAAAACTCTTAATTAATAATAAAAATCCTCACTTTTTGTGAGGATTTTTTATATTGTTAAGTTTAAATGATGATGCTAAAAAGATTGAAAAATCTGATTAGGCATAAATAATTTCTTGACAAGGATAAGTTTATTAGTTAAAAGTTATTATAAATACAACTTGAAGTTGTATTTATAATAATAGATAATGGAGTCTAAAATGAATTTAAATGAGAAATATAGCATAAAGGCTGATAAAGGTCCTTTGATTGAAGAAATTATTCTTGATAACTCTAATTCGGAAGATCCAAATTTTATTCTAGGAGATCGCAGAAAGGAATTAGCCATGGAAGAAATAATTTTATTTTTAAGAAAAATCAAGACCATGATTGGTGAAAAAAAGATAGAAGTTCATATCATATGTAAACCAGAATGATGCATAGGTATAGAATTGGAAATCATAATATAAAAGAGATATAAATTATTTT
>JAZLCE010000005.1:0-27695 GCA_045614025.1 Alphaproteobacteria bacterium | reverse complement strand
GTTGGGGTTGTGTCGTGTCGCGGGAGTTTAAGGGTGTTGAGGTTGGACGTGAAAGTTGGGCGCGTGGGGTGGTGGGGGTAAGGGTAAGGCGTGTGGAATTGGATGGGAAGTTGGGGGGAGGTGTGGCGTTTTGGATTTTAGAAGAGAGTTGGATATTAAAAAAATAAAAAATCCCCTTACCAAGGTAAAGGGATTTTTGTTAAGAGAACAAGAAAATATCTTAAAGTTTCTTTATCTTCTTTTAATAGAGCAGCTTTACTTAAAGAGTTTGCTTAAAGCCATAAAGTTTTGAACGACGAACTTTACCTTTGGCGGACAACTTCGATTGAAGCAACGTTTGGAGAATAAATTTTAGAAAATTCTTTCAACGCCTTCGCCGAATGAAATTTTGCGAATAATAATTGATGCGAGTGGGATGGAGATGATTAAAAAATAAAAAATCCCCTTACCAAGGTAAAGGGATTTTTGTTAAGAGAACAAGAAAATTATTCTTGAGTTTCTTTATCTTCAGCAATACGAGCAGCTTTACCGAAGAGTTTGCGTAAGTAATAAAGTTTTGAACGACGAACTTTACCACGGCGGACAACTTCGATTGAAGCAACGTTTGGTGAATAAATTGGGAAAATTCTTTCAACGCCTTCGCCGAATGAAATTTTGCGAACAACGATTGTTGAATTTAAACCATCGTTATGACGAGCGATACAAATGCCTTCGTAAGCTTGTAAACGTTCACGACCTTTATCTTCAACGATTTTATACATAACTTTAACAGTATCACCTGCTTTGAATGCTGGAATGTTTTTTCCTAATTTGGCAATCTGTTCATTTTCTAATTCTTTAATTAAGTTCATTTTAGATTCCTTTCTTAATTTTTATTCTGATTCAGGTATTTTGCCCACAAGTCTGGTCTTCTTTCTTTTGTGATTTGTTTAGATTGCTCTAAGCGCCATTCATTGATTTTTTGATGATGCCCAGAAAGCAAAATTTCAGGAACTTTCATGCCTTCAAAATCTTGAGGTTTTGTGTAATGCGGATATTCAAGTAATCCATTTTCAAAACTTTCTTCGATTTCAGACAAATTATTCCCCATCACATTTGGCAATAATCTGATAACGGCATCAAGCATTGTTAAAAGCGCTGGTTCGCCACCGGATAAGATGAAATCTCCAATGCTCAGCTCTTTAATATTCCATTTTTCAATAATGCGTTCATCAATGCCTTCAAATCTTCCACAAAGAAATGTTATTTCTTCTTCATTTGCAAATGAGTGAGCCATTTCTTGGTTGAAAACCTTGCCTCTTGGTGAAAGATAATAGATATCTCCTTTTTGATATGTGGCTTTAAGGGCCGCATCCAAAACGCTTGGTTTCATCACCATTCCCGCGCCTCCGCCAAATGGCGTGTCATCAACAGATTTATATTTATCTGTTGCAAAATCGCGGATGTTAACAACGTTTAATTCACACTTTCCTTCAGCCAAGGCTTTTCCAGCTAATGAATAGCCCAAAAAACCAGGGAACATTTCAGGAAAAAGAGTGAGAACGTTAATCTTCATGGTCAATAACCTCTTTAATGCCAAGGGGTAACTCAATATGCATCACTTTGTTTTCAATATCAACAATTGGGAAAGTTGCATCTGAAAAATCAAAGGGGAAGACTTTTCCATTTTTAAGACGAACATTAATGATATCTCCAGCGCCAAAGTTTTCAACGCTTTCAACGATACCAAATTCTTCGCCTTCTTTTAAAACAGTTAAGCCAACCAGGTCAATATAATAAAATTCATCTTGATCTTCTTGAGGCATTTGACTGCGATCTACATAAAGCTCAAGCCCTTTTAAAGCTTCAGCCATGGTGCGGTCTTTAATGCCATCAATATAACAAAGAACAAGGCCTTTATTTTGAGATTGAACCTTGAGTTTGAAGACTTTTTTGCCGTTTTTATCCGTTAAACCGTCAAATAAAGCAATATCCATCGGATTGGTTAAAAACGGTTTGATTTTAACACCACCTTTAATCCCATGAACATTCACAATTTGACCGACACAGACAAGTTTTGACATTTTTTATCCTTATTCAGCAGGTGTTTCAGCTTGAGCTGCGGCTTCTTCAGCTTCTTTTAAAGCTTGAGCTCTTTCAGCTGCTTCTCTCATACGTTCTTGAGCTTTTGCTTTTGGAGCTGATTTCTTTGGTGTTTCACGAATAGCTGGTTTTTCTGTTAATCCAACAAGAGCAAATAATTTTTGAACACGTTCTGTGAGTTCTGCACCTTGGCTCATCCATTTTTTTGCAGCTTCTTCATTGATACGCAAAGCATCTTGATGACCTTTTGGCAAAAGTGGATTATAAAAACCTAAAGATTCAATAAAGCGACCATCACGTGGAGCGCGTTTATCGGCAACAACAATTTTATGAACCGGACGTTTTTTTGAACCGCCACGGGCTAAACGAATACGAACTGACATTTATATACTTTCCTTTCTATTTTCTCGTTAAACCTTTAAAAAACCAAACATACAAAAATCGCACCAATGCACGAACCTTCGCGGATTGATGTATCTCCTTGGAGACTGAAAATATATTCAGCTTTTTGAAAGATTAGGCTATTTATAGCAAAAAAAAGAGGGCTTGTCAAGAAAAAAGTTGGGGTGGGTCTTTTTAAAAGGGGAGCTATGAAATTTAACGCTCTTTTCTTTTAAGGTTTAAAATGAAAAAGAAGAGGGGGAATTTAAATAAGAACTAATTTTTTTTAGTTCTTTTTAAGGCATTGAGCGTTATATTTTAAGTATAAATAAAAAAAAGGGGCGAGAAGCCCCTTTTAAATTATGCCTTGCTTGTTGGCGGTGGAGGAGGGGAATTTGTTCCTTGTTCTTGCTCATCATAGGTATATCTATTAGTTGCATACGTTCTATTATTTCCTTCTGCTTTATCCAATGATCTAGAAGCTTCATCAATAATATCTTGCTCAGAAACTTGAACGTTTTTGCCGTTTCTCAAGGCGTTTATTTTTTTGCTGGCATATCCAGCAGCCAGTTTCGTTCCATACCAGGCTCCTTTGGCTCCTGCAACGCCATTTTTAGCACTAGAAATAAGAGATTCAGTTAAAATCTTACCTTCAGAAGCATTTAATTGCCATGTGTTGACTAATTGTTCTGTGATTGAAGCAGAACCAGAGATGATGCTGATGCCCACATAGGCAAATGCCGCGATGGTTAATAATCTTAACGTTGCATCTGAACCAGAAGCCGTTGATGCAATACTCTTTAATCCTTCAGAGGCTGAAGTAAAGTCTGCCGCAAAGTTGCTACCTCCCATCAAATTGGCAAAGTCGCCTCCCGTTGAATTCAAGAAGAAATTCACGAAGTTTAGCGCAGAAGGAGCTGGCATTAAAGAGGAAAAGCCAATGGTGATTAAGCTAACAGATAAAGAAACAATTAAAATATTCACCATTGCATGAACAATTAACTTCCAAGCTTGATTAGCATAAGTTCTGGTGCTCTTAAAGGCAAAGGCAACCAGGAAAAATGGCATTAAAATCAAAACAATGCCCAGTTTTAAAACGCTTGTGGAAATAAAATATCCAATTAAGAAGGTGTATATACTAAAGATAAGAACCAAAATTAATCCAAAGATAGCCACTTGATAGTTTGGTCCAATAAATGAGGAGGCGATATTTAAAACAGGGATATCATCAATCACGGGGATTGGCGTTGACCGGCCAATGCAAACAAGGTTTTGCCCAATGGCAATCATTGGCGCTGTTTGTTTATAAGTTGTGCACGTTAAACATAAAATAGAGTTAATGGCACTGCTTCCAATAAAATTACCTGTGCCCCCTTCATTTTCTTTCATCTTATCGCAATAAGAACATTTTTGCGTGGTTGCAAGGCCGATTTTTGAAATGATTTTATCGAACAAAGACCCATTTTTTCCTTTTATCTCTAATGTTTCTTCAGCGATACGCATGCTAAATGCGGATGAAAAGGAAATAAATGGAGAAATGGTTGCGCGATAAAATTGAGAAAGAGGCGCTTGCAAGATAAGGGCAATAATCATCACAATAATTGTTTGATTTAAAAGTTTTGAGAAAAATTCCCCAAACTTTTCAAACCCAAATTTTGAAAAAGAAACTAAAATCGTGATCGTAAGCCAGAATAAATAGCCAATCCCTAAGGTGATTTTTGCAGCATTATTAATGGCATGATAAGATTTAACAGACATTTTTTGAATGCCGGCTAAAATGGTTGCGGTAACATCACAAGGCCAACATTTATCTTTTTCAAGCGCTGTTTTTAAAATCATGCGAGATGGAGAGCAGGTTGCTTTTGCGGCAATGCCCAAAGCAGCGGCATATTTAATATATCCTCTGGCGCATTCAAAGCTTTTATTGCCACCACCAATAATGGAGGGGGTTAAACCTTGTTTATTCCAATAATCAATGATGGCTTGCGCTTTTTTAAGGGCTTTTAAATCCAAATGTCCGCCTTTTGCAGCACGGCAAACATCATCTCCTAAATCCGTGATCCGATAACCAGAAGCATCTGCAGCTTTTATGTCTGATAAATCAATTTGCGCCATAGCTGGTTGTATCAGCAAAAAGCCAAGAAGGAACACAAAAAGTTTGGCTTTTTTCACTTTAATTAAATAATAAAAGCCGCCAACAAGCACAAGGAAAGATAAGAAGAAGGAAATATAAGTTAAGATATTAACCCATGAAGAGACATCCCCTTCAAAGTTTGAAAGAGCGAAAATAAGTATAATAAATAATAAAAATTTTAATACTCTTTTCATTTTATCTCCTTACCTTTTACTTCTGCCCTGTTTCAGATTTAATTTCAGCATTTGTTTTTTGAGAATCATTTGTTCTGACATCCGTTGCTTCTGATATAGCATCCCGCGCACCTTGAGCAGCCATTGTTTTTCCAACTGAGCTTAAAACGCCCGTTCCAGCCAAAGCATAGCCGACAGCCATTTTAGAGCCACTTATCATGAGATTGTGCATTTTAGAAACGGTTCTTGCCACAATGGATTTATTCATTTCGCCAACGAAGTAACTGGTGATATTTGGAATATCGTTTGTTAATTTTAATAAACAGAAAATCATGCCCAAGAACGCCAAACCATTGTTATTCATGTTGCTAATCCCCGTAATTAAAATAGGATCCGTTAACATTTTGGTTATGGAAAACATATTTTCATTTGCATCAATAATATTAACGATAACGCCAATATAAATGCATGTAACTAAAAGTTGAACAACGCTTTGGAAAATCATTTTAATAATTTCATTCATATAGCCTTTTGTTGAAGGGAAAACCCATCCAGCAAGGAAAACAGGGAATAAAATTAAAACAACGCCTAATGAGATGAACCCTTCCAATAGCAAAATTGGAAAGTAAAACATAAAGTAGAAGAAGGTGGCCAAAATCAGCCCCCCAGCGGCAACACCCATTGGATTGAGTTGGAACATCATTTTTCCACCCAAAATGAAGCCTCCTTTAAAAGTGTTATATAATTCATACAACACATTGCGCAAAGTTTCTCCAATTGCGCTTGAAAACACGGGATAGTTTTCAATGTTTTCGCTTAAAAAGGCGTCAGAAACAGTTCCAGTTAAAGAAGTAATTGGATTAGCAATAAAGTTTAAAACGGATAAAAGCGTGCTTTCCAAGCTTAAATCATTTGGTAACACTAATTTTGAAACATAAATGGTGGCCGTTAAAATAGGATACATGAAAAAATCAATGATAGTGATCACAAAGCTTGGAGAAGATAAGATAATACCCACGCAAATGGCTTTAAAAAGCGTTCCGGCAATTTTAGGGATATAATCTTTTAAGTTTGGTTCTTTGAGTTGAGAGACCATTTTGCCAATGGTGAAAGAAAGCCAAAATAAAAGCCCAACGCCTAACATTAAACGCGCGGCAGAAGTTACAGGACCGATCGTTTTGCTAAACGCTTCGCCAATGGCGTTCCATGTTACAATGAAAACAGAACAAGACCAGCATTGGGTAGCAGATTCAGCCATCCCTGAAATCACACCAAGGCCAGCTGCTGCACCCCCAGCTTTTGGGCCATATTTAACAATTTTTTCAATGGTTTCTGGGGTAACCATATTGCTACATCCCGTTAAAAAAAGTAACGGAAGGAAAATCAGGCAATATGCGAAAACCTTTTTGTTCAAGATGCGGTTAATGACCGTTTTCATCGTTGCCCCCTTTGTTGATTGTTATTGGCCTGAAGGTGGTGTTTCAGGTTGTTGCTGTTGCTGTTGTTGCTGCAGTTGCTGTTGTTGTTGGTTATCTGAATTATCAGCTGGTTTGTTTTCATTATTCTCATATCTATTTTGAGCGCGTCCTTTACCGCTAGATCTTTCTTCATCAACAGCTTTTTTAACTTTAGAGTTCGCCCAGCCAGCCATGTCTTTCATTGTGTTTACAAGGCCTTCAGTTCCACCACCGAGTGCGCTTAAACCAACGCCACCCATAATGGCACCAACACCGCCTAAGCCTTTCATAGATTCAGCCATTTGTTTATCCATGTTATCCCCAATACCTGAGCCATAGGATTTAACAATTTGCGTTGCGATTTGAGAAGAGCCTTTGATCATACTTGTTGCAAGCATACCAAGTGCCAATGTTTTTAAAACAGTTGGAGATAAAATGTTAAAGTTTTTAAACAAGTTAAATCCAGCCCAGCTGCTGACTATGCCAGAGCCTAATTCTAAGGCACCTGATAAAGAACTTAATGGGTTCATTGCTGCCATGATTTGGAAAACCATTACCATGATTACGCCCAAACAAACAAAGCAAGCGCAACAGTTTAACAACATTTCCCATGCACTTTTGGTGTAACTTGCTGTTGCAGGGAAAACCCAAAGGATAATCCAAATTGGCGTTAAAGCAGCCACAAAACATAAGCGAACCATCACGTCAATTAATTTAAATGGCACAGCAAGGAAGATTGAAAAATATGAACCCAAAATAATTATGCCCACAATTAAAAGTTGGAAGTTTGGAATTAAAATCGTGTCAACCAAACCGGTTACAGCAATAACGGCCCCCAAAACCATGCCGGAAATAGCTGAAATAGAGCATAAGCGGATCATGGCAACCAATTGTTGACATAATTGATTTGAGAAAGGAAGATTTGAAGATTGGGCTTCTAATGCAGCTCCAGTCATTTCTGGAACAGAAGCATCAAACATGCTTTCAAGGCCAGAAGTTATATAGCTTTGAATGTTTCCCATAAAGCCACCAGAATTTCCAACCATTGTGTTGCCTTTAACAACAATCATATTGGTTAATGCCAAGGAATAAGCCAAGAAAGGAGAAATAAGATATTGATACATTTCAACTGAACCCATTAAAAAGGCTGCAGCAATAATGGCACGGCCTAAATGTTTGAAAAGGTCGCCCAAAAATTGCATTAAATCAACTTCTTGCAATTTAACAACCGTGGATCCAATTTTAAAAACAAGGTAAAATAAAACGCCAACACCTAATAAAATTAAAAAGTCATCACTCATTTCATTGGCAACCATGCCAGAAAGAGAATTCATTGTTTTAAACAATTCTTCATATAAGCCACAGAACCAACAGCCTCTATCTGATGCGACAAACATGGTCAATAAAGCAGCGCCGATACCTAATTGCCCAGCATGTTTTGAAATGCCAGATCCAAGGTTTGAAATAAAGTTTGCTTCCCCATCAATTGCAAAAAACAGCACAAAAGCGCCGATGATAAGAGGTAAAAGATATTTGAGTTTTATGATACGCAAAAAATTCATGGCTTTTCTCCTTGACTTAAAACTCGACTTAAAAATATTCATATACATTATTATACCACATTTTTTATAAAAACAATATAAAAATATAAAAATTTTAGTGGATTTTTTATTTTTGCTACGATAAAATGAAAAAAGATGATTAAAAAAAGGAGACAAGGATGCGTGAAATTAAAGAAAAATTTTTGACTATTTATCAAGAGTTTTTTAAAAATAAAGAGTTGTTGGGTGAGGCTGGGACGTTATTGAATATTGAGCCTGACTGGATTTGGCAAGAAGAAGGCTGGGGGGCTCAAACTTCTTTAGCTGATGAAAATCTTTTGAATTTGTTTTCAAGATTATCTGGCGGAATGAATTTTAAAACAGATGAATGCAAAAAAATTATTGATCAGGTGAATGAAGGATATAAAGATCAACCTTATTGGCGAGATCTGTTATTTGATTATATTGAATATTGGCTTTTAAAAGAAGAAAAGGCTATTATTGAAGAAGAAAAGGCGCTTTTAAAAGAGGTGAAATCAACATTAAAAGAAGTGTTTTTAATGGAAGCGCAAGAAAAAAAGATTATCCAAACTTTTGCATCCAAAATTAAAGAAGCTGGTTTTAAAGTGAATGCAGAGCAGTTGATTTCGAATTATTTAAAAATGATGCGTCAAAATAAAGAGGAGGCTTGGTCTGTTTTAACTTCAAATCCAGCTATGTTTTCCCCCATTATTGTTAAAGATGCAAAAGGCACTGTTCGTTTAACGCCCGATCAAGCAAGAGAAGAAAATGCGCGTCTTGCAAAGTTTTTAAAAAGGCTAACACTTTAAAAGTTTTGACAAAAAATAAAAAACATGGTATAATAGACCAACTTGTTTATTTTTTTGGAGCATGTTATGAACGCTGGCGCAAAAAATTTGATGAAGCTGAAAAAAAAGACTTTTAAAGATCTTTCATTAAAAGTGCGCGATATTTTGTTTTTTAATGCTCATTGTTTTGAAAAAATGATGAAAGCTGGTGGCGAAGATTCCTTTGATTATAAAGCATTTTTTGAAATTATTTCAAAAGAGGAATTATTGAGTGATTTAAAGCGTTATCAAATTTTAAAAGGCGCTTTTGGGTCGGCAAACAAGGCTTATCAAGCTTATAAAGCTCAAACAAAGCTTTTTGATTTAGATGAAGTTGATTTTTCTGTTTCGCCCGATCAAATGTTGCAACAAATTGGCTTTTTTTATGATGTTTATTTAAAATCAAGAGCTTTGGAAACATATTATGACTTGCGTTTAAAAATGAATGCAGGTGAAAAGCTTCAAAAAAAAGAAGAAGAAAAATTTAAATCCATGAATGTTATTTATTCAGATTTGGAAAGTTATTTGGTTCAAAAGAAAATGAGAGCTGTTGAAAGAATGTTTTTAACATGCGGAGAAGGGCGAATTCTTTTTACTTCACAAAAGGTTCAATCCCATCTTAAAAATATTTTATAGAGGCCTTAAGGAAAAACGAAAGATAAGAGTAATGAAAAAATTTTCAACACAAGATAGAATAACGCAATTGCTTGTTTTAGAAACAAACCTTTTGAATTATCGAATGAAAGAGTTTGCTGTGTTAGTTCAAGCTCAAGATGAAGGGAAAGTTTATCAAGACTTATCTTTTGCTCTTGGAAAATCATTGCTTTCAAAAAGTGATAACATTCATGGATATTTAAATAAACATCATCCGGAAATTAAGTCTGCTAAATTAAAAGAGCAGGCGGCCACCATTTTGAATTTGATGAGCCGATCCAGCGAAAACGTTTGCCATGCGGTTTCCATGCTAAAATTTAATTATGAGGTGGAACGATATAATGATTCAGATCTTTCAATTGATCAAAAAAAGGAAATTGAAACAAAATATGAAGAAAACAAAACAATTTATGCTCATGTTGAAAAGAAAATAGATCACTTGCATGAAGTTTTGGCGCATCCTGCTTTGGCAAGCGAAGATGAAAAGTTGCTTTTAGCGGTTATGGATAATAAAATTCAAAAACTGATTGAAGATGTTTATTTGAAAATGGAAGGTAAAGAAGGTAATAAAGCTAAATTTATTCCTTTAACAGATATTTTAGAAGAAACAAAAGAATAAGGGGAAAGAAGATGATGACGATTGAGGAAGAAAACAAATTATTAAATGCTTATATTGAAAAAGTAAAGTTTTCAAGAAATCTTTACCTTTATGATGTTGTTTGTTTATCTGGATCAGATGAAAAAAACTTTGATTTCCCTAAATTTTTTCAAATGTTACAACAAGGTGAGTTTTCAACGGATAAAAAAATCAGCGATTTCGTTCAAGAAAATTACAAAGAATTTAATAAAGATATTCGCAGGAAATTGGCTGAAAAAATTAAAGAAACAACAAAATATACGTTAGAAGAACAAGGCGCTTTATCTATTAAATTAGAAGAATTGCCTTCAGAAAAACGCGCTGCTTTAATAAATGGAATTTCGAATTATTTGGATGATTTTTATGCCAAATATGATAAAAATGATTTAAAGAAAATGAATGACATTCATAATAAAATAGAAGGGGCTTTAGCAGGGCGCGAAGGATATAAGATTGAAGAAGCTCAAACTGAATTGATGATTGCCATTTCAAAAGGCGATTTAAAAGAAGTTACTTCTCGCTTAAGTGCGCTTCCTCATGCGGCTTTTATTGATCGATATGGCCAATCGCCAATTACATTGGCAGTTGAAGTGAAAAGATATGATGTGGTTGATCTTCTTGTGAACGAAGGGGGCGTTTCTTTAAAAGATGAAAAAACGGCTCAATCAGTTTTTCAATTGCTTTTATCTCAACGTCATGAAAAAAATGGATTTAGTGTTGAGCGCCTTAATCACTTGTTGGATTTGGGGTTGAATCCATCTGTTGAAGTTGAGGGGATGACGCCATTAAAACATATGATTAAATATGGTTCTTCAAAAGATGTTGAAAAAGTTCTTGCAAAACGTGTGACTGTTGATGAAAATATCAATAGCTTTTTTGAAGAAATGCAAGAAAGAGAAGGGATGAATTTAAAAGAGCTTGCTCTTAAAAAAGAGTTGGTTGAAAAAGAATTATTAAATCAAAAAAATGCCGAAGAAAAGGGGGATTTGAAAATGGTTGAAGATCAAATTAAAACAGGAAACAGCTTAGATTCAGCATCAGGTTCAACAGTTGAATCTGAAACACCGCCAACAGTGATGGTTCCAGAAGAACAAGTTAAAGATGATGATTCAACAGTTCCCCCAACAGTCAGATTGGATGAAGAAACGCCAACTGATGATCAAGAAATGGCTAAATATATTCAATTACATGAAAATTTGATTACAGCAGCTTTTAATGGGAATTTAAATGCCGTTAAAGATTTGTTATCCAAAAAAGCTGATATTAACTGGAAAAATGAATCTGACAAAAAACCTACACAAACGGCTTTAACGGTGGCTTGCTTATCTAAAACCAACAATTCTGATGAAATGGTTGATTTATTAATCAAACGTGGAGCTGATGTGAATAAAGCAGATGGATTTAATCAAATGCCTTTATTAGTTGCAGCGGCAACAGTGAGCCCAAGGGCTTTGAGAAAGGTGAAGTTATTGATTGAGGCGGGTGCTGATATTCATTATCAAGATGAAAAAAAAGACACGGCATTAACAATAGCTTCTTGTTGCCAACCTGTTGAAATGATTAATTTCTTAATTGAAAAAGGGTTAGATGTGAACCATCAACGCGAAGATGGGGAAACAGCTTTGATGAGAGCCGCAATGAATAAAAATGAAGGGGTTGTTTCAGCTTTAACTAAGGCAGGGGCAGATGTAAATGCTCAAGATAATGAGGGGAAAACGGCTTTAATGCATGGGGTCAATTTAAAAAACAGCGCCTATGTGAAAGCTCTTTTAGATAATAATGCGCGATTAGATATTAAAAATAATGACGGGCAAACAGTTTTTGAATATGCCAGTGAACTAGCAAAAACATATGATCAAACGCCAGAATATCAAGAAATTAAGCAATTGATTGTTGATCACATGTTAATTCAAGCGGCTAAATCCAATGATCATAAAGGAATAAAAGAAGCCTTAGCGAAAGGCGCAAATAATGATCCAAAAAATCCAGTATATCAAGATGTTAAACAAACGCTTGCTGATTATATGTTGATCGAATCAGTTTCAGGAATTGTGAATGTAGAGAATATTAAAAAAGCATTGGAACAGGGGGCCAATATTGATGTAAAAGACCCAATTGATAATAGAACCTGTTTAATGTACTGTGCATTATTAAAGAAAACAGAACCATTAAAATTTTTGATTGAGAATGGGGCTGATGTGAATTTGACAGATGACTCTGGCCGAACAGCATTGATGATTGCTATGGATACTATCCGTTCTGGATTCAGTAATAAATATTATGAAGATGTAGTTAAGACTGTGTCAATGCTTGTTGATGCTGGGACTGATTTAACAATTGAATCCAAGTATGGTAAAAAAACAGCTCTTTCTATTTTAGATGAGAAAATTTCTAAAAAAGAAATATCTGATGAAATTGGAACAAAATTAAAAGAGATTTTATCAAAACAAGGAGAAACGAGGAATTCATTAGATAATAGTATTCCAACGCCGACGCCAGGGGCTCCAGCGCCACAACCAGCGCCACAACCAACGCCACAAACAGGGCCAGCTCCAGCGCCACAACCAGCGCCACAAACAGGGCCAGCTCCAGTGCCTCCAGCACCACAAGCAGCGCCGGCTCCAATGGATAATCCGCAAAATCAACCGATTATGGCTTCAGCAACGGTGAACACTGATGGGATCACGGATGGCAACATGCGTCAATTATTTATTGATGTTGGGGCAGGGGATGTTGAAAACGTTAAAAAACATGTGAATTCCAGGGTGGATTTAAACATCAAAAATAAAGAAGGGTTCACGGTTGCTCACTATGCTGCCATGAATGGGAATATAGATGTTTTAAAAGCCATGAGTTATGCCTCATTGCCAATAAATGCGCAAAATAATTTAGGGCAAACCCCTGTGATGCTTGCGCTTCAAAATGGTAACTGGGAAGCTGCTAGACATTTAATTAAAGATGAAGGGGCTAAAGTTTCAACTGTTGATAAAAATGGTTTCTCTGTTCTTGATTATTATTATCAAGGTCTTGAAGCATCAGGTGATGCGTTGGCGGCTCAAAATAAGAGCGCTGATATATTTGGTCACTTGCTTGCTTCGGGCGTGAAAACAAAAGAAGATCGCATTTTGGATGGGAAAAGCAACCCTGTTGAAAAAATTCAATTTGGGATGGATCGTTTATCAGCCATTCAATTGGCTTTAATTGGTTCTTTGATTGCGAGAGATGAATTTAAATCTTTATCAAAAGATGATATTCTTGCCGCTGTTCAAAATGGGGATTTTGCCACAGAAGAAAAAATTTCAAACTTCTTATCAAGCAAATTTTCAGAATTAAGCCCTTTAAGCCCAGAATTCAGAGCGGCAGAAGGCAATTTAAAAAGCGTGAACGAAGTGCAAAAGACCTTAAATGCTGGAAAAGACTTGTTGTTAACAGAACAAGCTCTTAATAAGCAAAAGAAAAAAGAAAAATTAACGCTTGAAGAAGAAGCCGTTTTAAAACCAGAAAAACAAAAAGAATTGGCTGAAGAACGTGATGAATTCTTGAAAGGTCAACCAAATATTACCCAAGCTTATAATCGCTATGTTAAAAAAGATCCAACAACAGCTGAAAAAATTGCAGATCAAGTGAATAAAGCAAAAGATGTTGTTGAAAAATTAAATGCAGATGTGACATTCGCTGGCCCAGAGTCTTTCAAAGATAATTTTGATAAATTAGATTGGGATAAAGTTTGGGAAGAAGGTTTTTGGAATAAATTAAACAGCATTAACGGCGAAACATGCGCAGACTTGGCGTTAAATATGGTGTTAACGCTTTGCCTTGGCATTCCATCTGAAATGCTTAGTAAGTATTATAAGCAAAAGAAAGAGATTGAAAAGAAAAATAAAGAAATTCAAAAACGCGATCGCATGGATTATATTACCAGCGAGCTTAAAGATCAAAATATTTCTAAATCAGCAATTGCTGCAGAAGTGGCAAAAAAATGCTTGCGCCATATTTCAACGCCTGATATTTGCTTGCAAGGCTTTGATTTAAATGATCCAAACATTGAAAAAAAATTAAACACACCTAAGCAAAAAGAAGCTTATGCCCGATATAAATTTTGGCAAAAAGTTCCAAAAACGGCTGATGGTCAAGTGGATTGGAATAAATTGCGTGGTGATAAAAAACTTTTTACGCAATATCAAAAATATATGGCTAAATTTATCACGCAAGAAGAATGCTATAACTATATTGCCAATAGATATCGTTTGCATCCAAATAAAGATGAATTAAACGAATTGCTTGATAAAGCCGCTGGGATGAGCCCTGAATTAACCAAAGAAGATAAAACAGATTCTAAAGATACAAAAACTTTGGAATCTATGATGCCAAGAGATTTGGTGAAGAAAATTGCTCATCAAACAGCTGATTTTATTGAAAAAAATAATCAAGCAGCATTGGCTTCTTTCCCAAGAAAAGCAAATGGTCAATTAAATTACAATAATTTTTCGGATGAACAAAAAGCTTTTTATGAAGCGCGCATTGCTGGATATTTAACAACACCTGCAATGAAACAACAATTAGAACAGCTTTTGACTCGTCCAGTCACAAAAGATGATCTTGTGAAAGTTGCTATGAGCGTTTCAAGTTATATTTTTGTGGATGGATTCCAACAAGAAGAACTTGAAAAAAACAAACAGTTGAACCAAGCTTTAACTTTGATTAAAGCAAATGATAAAGATGGCTTAAAAGCCATGTTGCCAGGAATGGATATCAATCATCAACTGCCAGGTGGGGAAACGCTTTTATTCAGCGCACTTAAACTTTCTTTAGATGATAAAGTGGGTAATACACAGCCATTAGATAAAGAAATGATTGAAATGCTTGTGAATGCAGGTGCTGACTTGAATATTGAAAATCAAGAGGGTAAAACAGCTCTTGATTTAGCTCAGGCTCAAGCAAGCAAGCCAGAAATGGCTGATATTATTGCTCTTTTGAAACAAAAAGGCGCTCAAAATGGTAGCAATGGTGGGAAACCACAACCTCTGCCACAACGCCAAACAAGTGGTCCAACGCCGACACCAACAAGACAAACACCAGCTGGTCCAACGCCACCACCAACTCCAGCAAGACCAGGTGCGCCAGCTCCAGTGAACTCAGCGCCACAACGCCAAACAACTGGTCCAACGCCGCCACCAGCTCCAACAAGACCAGGTGCGCCAACTCCAGCACAGCCACAAAATCAACAAGCACAAAATCAACAAGAATTTCAACAAAGACTTCAACAAGGACTTAATATAGGATTAAGAATGGCATCAAGAGATGGTAAGTTGGGTGAAGTTAAAAAATTGTTGGCTAATGGTGCTGACGTGAATGCTCAAAATAATTTAGGGCAAACCCCTGTGATGATTGCTATAATGAGAGGTCAACTTTCTATCGTTGAAGAATTGTTGAAACATAATCCTGACTTGAATATTAAAAGTAATAAGGGTAATACGGCTGAAAACCTTATTGTTCAGATTAAAGATGAAGGTATTAAACAACAAATTAAAAATATGTTGGATCAATACAAGAATAAGGGTAATGGTCAAGATAAAGGTAAAGATCAGACAAAAGGTTCTTCTTTGAACAATAACATTCAAACGGGTGGTAAACAGCCAGAAGCTAGACCAGCACCTGAAGTTGCGCCAGCTCCAGCACCTGAAGTTACGCCAGCTCCAGCACCTGAAGTTGCGCCAGCTCCAGCACCTGAAGTTACGCCTGGGCAACCAAAAGCTGATGATGAAAAAGCTAAAGACGGTCAACCAACCGCTGAGGGCGAAAAAGCTAAAGAAGGTCAACCAACAGCTGAAGGCGAAAAAGCTAAAGATGGGCAACCAACCGCTGAGGGCGAAAAAGCTAAAGAAGGTCAACCAACAGCTGAAGGCGAA
Organism: Alphaproteobacteria bacterium; assembly: GCA_045614025.1. GTDB lineage: Bacteria > Pseudomonadota > Alphaproteobacteria > CAAHEQ01 > UBA3637 > RGIG4140. The sequence continues at coordinate 11,879 of JAZLCE010000005.1, read as the reverse complement.
AAAGCTAAAGATGGGCAACCAAAAGTTGATGGTGAAAAAGCTAAAGAAGGTCAACCAAAAGCTGATGATGAAAAAGCACCAGGAACTCACTATGCGGATCAAGATATGATTATGATTGATCCTCAAACAGGAAAGCCAGTTGCTTTGGATCCAAGTGGTGTTCCAGTTTTTGGTGAGGAATTAGAACAAGCCCCAACACCAAAAGAGCCAGCTTCAAAAGGCGATACAGGTCAAGGAACTGATGGTGCTTCAGCAGAGGCAGGAGCAAATGTAACTGCAGAAGCTTCAGCCACAGCAACAGCAAGTGCCGAGGCTTCAGTAGAGGCAGGAACAAGAACAGGATCTGAGGGTCATGGTTCTTTAGCAAATGCAGGGGCTTCAGCTACAGCAACAGCAAGTGCCGAGGCTGCAGCTACAGCCACAGCAACTGCAGGCGCAAAAGCTAAAAAAACTGAAGATGAAGAATTTAAATTCACTGAAGATGGCAAAGTTGTTATTAATCAATTAAAAAGAACTACTTTTGGCGAAATTAAGTTGATGACAGATGTTTTAGATGGTAAACCATTAACAAAAGATCAACTTGGAAAACTTGGCAATATCATGCATGAGCTTGGTGTTCAAGGGGATATTGATAAAGGATCTAAAGCTCATGCTGGCGCCATTGGCCGTCTTGAAGTGGATTTTGCTAAAGAAAGAGCCGGAGCGGATGGCAAGGTTGAACAAGTTGTTTCTGATGAAATTCGCCAATCGATTGTTGATCTTTATATTTCTGGTTCATTAGCTGATTTTGTTTTGTCTGGTAAAGCTGAAACACCAGATGAAAAACCAGATAAAATGAGCGAAAAAGAATGGATAAAACGGCAAATTCAAATTGTTGCAACAGCAAGAGCCTTAAGACAAAAGATCGAAGCTGAAAAAAACAGAAGACAAGAACTTGAACAAAATAAAAGATACTTGGCTTACATTCGCAAGAAAAATAATGAAATGTCGAATGCAAGAAACCAAAAAGAGGCAAATATTGCAAGTGCTAAATTGAACGAGAGATATGGGAATACTCAGTAATTGTCTTTAAAAGAAAAAGCGCCAGAGAAACCTCTCTGGCGTTTTTTTTATTGCATTAAATGTTTAAATAAAGCTTTTTTATGGTGTTTTACTTTAAGCCTTTATAAATGAAAATCTGAGCCAATGGGTTTTATAAAACCAGTTGGTTGAATAACAAGATCTTTGCTCTTTGATCAGTAAAAGCTTGGTTTTTGTTTTCTTTTTTAATCAATTTATTATTTGGTTTAATGATTCTTTTTTAAATAACTTTTATAATATAAAAAAATATTGACGAATAAGCTTGCCTATGATATAATGAGCCTTCGTTTGATGTGTTTAAAAAAGGATCCAGTTTAAATGACGAATAAGAATGAAGGTGCGGTAACGCCAAAAGCTAACCATAAGAATGAATCTGAAGTTTCAAATGGCTTATTAAATGGGGCAATGGTTTTAAATGCCGTTTTTAATGATTTGATTTTTGGGGAAGAGCCAAAAGAGGCAAAAAAAATCAATTTAAACACGCAACCAGAAAAAGCAAAGAAGTTATTGGAAAAAAAGGCTTATCAAAACGAAAGATAAAACAAAAAGCAATGTTTTTTAATTTGATTTTTAAAAATATAAAAGTTTAAGTGATGCTTTAAAAGGAAAAAATAACAAATTAAAAAATAAAGAATAAAAAGATATTTTAAAGGATGAATTTTAACTTGGAAGGTTAAAACATTAAGAAAAAGAGATAAATTAAATGAACGAAAACGAAATAAAATTATTTGAGGCAATTGAAAATAAAAACGAAGAAGAAGCTTCTTTTTTAATTGAACAAGGCGTTAATTTAAATGTTCAAAACGAAAAAGGGGAAACTTTTTTAATGAAGGCCACTCAACAAGAATTTTGGCCTATTGTGACTCAAATTCTTTTAAAGGGATGCGATCTTAATTTGCAAAACATGAATGGCGAAACCATTTTAAATCAAGTGGTTCAAAAAGGATATGAGCCGTTTTCGCTTTATTTAATTCCACGGATGAAAAATTTAAACACAACGGATTATCAAAAGCAAAAAACGCCGTTGATGATGGCAATTGAAACAAAGCAAGTTAATACAGCCTTGAAATTAATTGAAGCAAAGGCTGATTTAAATAAAAAAGATATCTATGGGTTCGCGCCATTGCATCAAGCCATTTATTATGAGCAAAAGCAAGTTGTTCAAGCCTTAATTAAAAGGGGTGCTGATGTGAATTTAAAAGATGCCAGTGGGAAAACACCGTTGATTCAAAATGTTTTATATGGTGGTTTAGAAATTGGCGAGTTATTGATTAAAAATGGTGCGCATGTGGATGAACGGGATTATTCTTTTAAAACCGCATTGCTTCATGCCGTTGAAACGGGGATTTTTTCTCATGTTTTTTGCTTGATTGCCAATGGCGCTGATGTGAACCAAACAGATGCGCTTGGCGAAACAGTGATGATGAAAGCCATTAAAAGCAATAAGGTGAAAACCGTTAAATTATTATTGGCAAATGGCGTGAACGTGAATCAACAAGATAAAAAAGGGCGCACGGCATTGATGGTGGCAGCGCAAGAAAATTTGCCTTATTTAACGGAAATTTTGTTGCGTCATCATGCAGATACTTTTTTAAGAGATAAAAATGGCCAAGATGCTTGGGGTTATGCTTGCATTTATCATGCAAAACCAGTAAGAGACGTGATGAAAAAGCTTCAAATAGAAGCCAAAACAGGGCGGAAAGATATTTTAGCAACGCATCCAAGTAAATGGTATCGAAATATATCGCTCAAGCAACAAATAAAAGAATAAGAAAAGAGAGGGCGGATGAATAAACTGAATGAAAAATTGATTATAGCCGTTCAAAAAGATGATGTGAAAGGCGTTGGCGCATTGGTTGGTAAAGGGGCTGATGTGAACCTTAAAAATCAATATGGGCAATCTTTATTGCAAATGACTATTTTTAAAGGGGCCAGAAATTTATTTGAAACGCTTTTATGCCTTGGCGCTGATGTGAACCAAAAAGATGATTTTGGCGTTCCTTGTTTGCATCATGTTATTCGCTTAAATCGCTTAAAAATGATGCGGCGGTTATTATGCGAAGAAAAAATTGATGTGAATCAAACGGATAAATATGGGTTCACGGCGTTACATACGGCTTCTTTTTTAGGGTTAGATTTTGATGATTTAAGTTTGTTGGTTGGCGCTGGAGCCAATATAAATCAAAAAAACGTTTGGGGAGATACGGCGCTTTTTTCAGCTTCTGATCTTAAAACTGTTGAAAATTTGCTTCATCTAGGTGCGAATCCTTCTCTTGAAAATCGGTGGGGCGAAAAGGCCTCTGATTATTTTAAAAGAAGAGCTTTTTTAAATAAAAAAGAGGTGCGTTCATTCTTGAAATATATTCAAATGGCTGATAAAATAAATCGGTCAATGCCTGGGTTATCAGCGCTTGAAGAATCAAAAAGAAGATTGAATTATTTAAGACAGATCCAAGGCAATTTCTTTTTGAAATATAAAAAAATGATTTGGCAAAATGAGAGGGATTAACATGTTGATCACAAAAAAATTAAATGAAGAGCTGTTAAACGAAGCTCAAAGGGGGAATTTGCCGGGTATTAAGCTTTTGCTTGAAGAGGGAGCAGAGATTGATGCGGTTGATCAATATGGGCAAACGGCTTTGATGAAAGCGATTGTTCATCAACATAAAAAAGTGAGCTTCTTTTTGATTGATAAGGGCGCTGATTTAGATAAACAAGATTGTTTTAAAAACACGGCGCTGATGTATACGGTTTTTAAGGCGCAAGCAGATGTTTTTAAAAAATTATTAGAAGCGGGTGCTAATCCATCGCTTCAAGATGAACGCGGGGATAAAGTTTCTGATTTAATTTATAGATGCTATCAAATGGCAACGAAAGAAAACAAGCCTTCTTATCAAGAAATGATGACAGAGTTTGTTCCAGATTTTGTTCACCTTGAAAAACAACGCGCGCTTATGGTTGCAATTGTGAGTAACTTAGATGGCGTTGTTTCCTTGATGATGGAAGATCCTGAAGTTGATGTGAATGAAACAGATGGGGCAGGGCTTACGCCTTTACAATGGGCGGCTGCCTTTAATCAATTAAAATCAGCTTATTGTTTGATTAAGTCGGGTGCTGTGCTTGATTATCAAGATAAGCATCAAATGACGGCGCTTCATTATGCAGCCAAAAATGGCTATTTAGAAATGAGCAAGCTTTTGCTTGAAGAAGGGGCCCAGATTGCCTTGATGAATAATGAAAATAAAACGCCTTCTATGCTTGCTTATGAACAAAACCATTTAGAAGTTTTTGAGTTTTTAAAAAAAGAAAGTTTGGTGCGCATTCTTCAAAATCCAATTTATGCTTCTTATAATTCAATGCAAGGAAGGGAAAGAGAATAAAATGGCTTCAGTTCATGCCTTGCAAACAGCTGTGAAACGCAAAGATTTTAGATTATTTTCTTTGTTGCTTGAACAAGAGGGAGTTGACGTAAACCAAGCTGATAAAGATGGGTTTACGCCCTTAATTTATGCCGCAGCGCGGGGCGAAAAAGAAATGGTTGAAGCGCTTATTAATAAAGGCGCTGATTTAGATAAAGCCAATTTAAATGGAGATGGGCCGTTGATGTGGGCCATTTTATATAATTATCAAACGATTGCTACTATGCTTGTGAAAGCTGGGGCTGATTTAAATAAGCAAAACATTCAAGGCGAAACGCCTTTAATGGCGGCGGCTTTTAAGGGGGATGGGGCGTTGGCTTATTTGATGATTGAAAAGGGCGCTAATCCTTCTTTGCTGGATAAAAAGAAAGAAACAGCCTCGGATAAAGCTTTTAAAAGAGGATATCGTTTTATTGCAGAGCGCTTGAATCAAGAAATTTTAAATCAAAAGCAAAAAGAGTGTCAGAAAAAGAATTTTTTAAAAGCAACCATTTGTTTGGGGAGGGCAAAAGATGGAAGGTGACGTAAATAAAAGCAATAAAGAGATTGTGAAAGAAGGCTTTTTGAAAAAAGAAGTTGTAGAGGGGATTCTTAAAAAAGATGTTGATGTAAGTATAGAAAATGATTCTTCAGCGAAAACTTTAAAACAATCTGAAATTGCTTTTAAAATCAAACAATTAAATTCTTTGGTAGATAAAGGGGATTTGCGTTATGTTCAAGAGTTTTTGATGGAAGAAGAAATCAGCGTGAACATGCAAGATGATGAAGGGATTTCGCCTCTTATGGTGGCAGCTTTAAATGGAAGAGTTCGTTTAACAGAAGAATTAATTGCAAATCAGGCAGATTTAAATTTGCAAGATGCTTTGGGTGAAACAGCTTTAATCAAGGCCATTCGGAATGGATATAACCGAACGGCGCAATTATTAATTGAGGCAGGGGCTGATTTAAATATTCAAACAAATAAAGGATTAACAGCTCTTATTAGAGCGGTTCATAAAGGTGATATGGATATGATTAGTGGCTTGGTGCGTCATGGGGTTGATTTAGATAGCCAAGATTGTTATGGGTTAACGGCGTTGATGCATTCTGTTCATGTTGGGTTTATGGATGTTGTTTCATTTTTAATTGAAGCAGGCGCAGATTTAGATAAAAAAGATATTACTGGTAAAACGGCTAAAGATTGGGCGAATGCTTATTCGCATGTGGAATGTTTTCGTTTATTAGATGCTATTCAAAAAGAAAAGACTCAATCCCATGAATTTACAGTTGGTTTTAAAAATGAAGGGTCAGAAGAGTCTTTGCCAGAGAAAGATATCATTTTAAATGAACCAAAAAAAATTATGAGTTCAAAAATTTTAGGCGCGCTTGAGCAAGAAAGAACCAGAGAAGAGTAGGGTAAAGGTTTTTCATGACGTTATACGAATGCTTAAAACAAGGGTTTCAAACGGGCGATTATAAAAAAGCCAAAGAGGATTGGTTGAATAAAAATATGCCAATTCGTATCGGCGAATTTTCTTTTACGCAAGAGCTTTCTTTAATTGACAGTTATATGTCAACAAAACTAAAAATTGATGAAGCGCTTTTTGGCCCTTGGGTTTATTTGTTTCGCGCTTCTTTTCATGTTGATAAAATAACACTGGCAACAAAATGCTTGGAAATTTATCACTTGAAAATGGCCTTAAAAGCAATCAAAGAAAACGATAAACAAATGGTTTTTGACTATTTGGAAACAAAAAATTCTTTTAAACGGAATCAAAAATTAAAGCTTTTATCTTTTGAAGCGGCTCAGCTCGGCAATTGGGAGATATTGGAAGAATTGCTTGAAAAAGGCGCGAGATTAAACCCTTTGTTTTTTGAAAATAAAGAAGAAAGTTTGTTGATGAAAGCCGCGCAATATCAACAAAAAGAGATTGTTTATAACCTGTTACAGCTAGGGGCAAAAGTTTATTTGCGTGGGAGCCAAAAAGAAGAGCTTTTTAAATCTTATAAACGAGCAAATGAGTATCAAAAAATGACAGAGCTTGTTTTATCATATGGCTCTTTATTGAAAAAGAAAAAAGAAAAAAAAGAATGGGCGCTTATGCACCAGTTGGTTATTGGATCAATTGGCGAGAAAAAAATTTTTAAATTTTTAAATCAATATCCGTTGCTTTCAATGGAGGCTCAAAACGAAGAAGGAAAAGGGATTTTAGAAGAGGCTATTGATAACAATGATCAGAATTTAGCGAGCAGAGCTTTATCTTTTGGTGTTTCATTAAATGGCAAAACAAAAGAAGGCCAAGCGCTTTTAGAAAAAGCGGTTCAAAAAGATAGAGTTTGGTTTTTAAAGTTGTTTGAAAAAGATGCGTTGATAAATGAAGCTAAAAAAGTTTTTAAAAACGGGATATTAAATGAGGCTCTTAAAAATAGGTCTTTAGAAATAAGCCAATATTTAATTAAAGAAAATATCTTATTAGATGAGCAAGATGAAAAAGGAAGAACGCCTCTTATGAATATTTATCGTTATGCAATTAGAGGTATAGATTATTATACGTTCCGTTCTCTTTTAAAGGAAACAAAGGATATTAATCAAGCTGATTTATATGGGAAAACGGCGCTTTTTTATGCTGTTCGGAGCGCTCGTTATGCTTCTTTGGTTCAGATGTTTGAATTGAGGAGCGGTGAGATTGATATTGATCACCAAGATCATTTTGGCAAAACAGCGCTGATGAAAGGCGTTTTGATGGATCATCAAGAAATTGTTCAAAAATTAATAGCTGAAGGCGCTGATATTTTAATTCAAAATGAGGAAGGAAAAGATGTTTTTAATTTAGCTATGAGCGAAGGAAACATCAAAATGGCCAATTTAATAAAGCGGGAAATGAAAAAAAAGTTGGGGATTGTATCTGCCCCTAAAAAAGTGCTTTTGCCGAAAAAAAGGGTGACCAATTGGGCTTTTAATGCTCAAAACACAAAGATTTAAAGTAAAGGATTAAGAAATGGATTTATATTCTTGTTTAGAAAGGGAATTTAAAACCGGTGATTATAAAAAGGCGGTGAACCAATGGGTGACTCAGGGGCACCAATCTGATCACCTTTATAGCATTCAAGAATATAATGGCTTGTTTCAAATTAGTGATTTTTTTGAAAATAATTCGATTAAAATTGATCGGGTTTTATTAGGGCCATGGGGATTTATTTTAAGAAAACGCATTGAAAAGGGGGATTTTCATGGCGTTCAAAAAGTTTTGGATATTTATAAGATGAAAAAAGCTTTAAGAGCGCTTGAAAAAAATGATGAAGCAAGTGCAAGGGCTTGGTTAAATTGGGGGTTTGATTCCTTTTTTAAAAGAGAAAAATTTAAAATTCTTGTTCAAAAGGCTTGTCAAATCGGAAATGTTGATTTTTTAGATAAATTAAAAGAAAAGGGCGCTTCCTTAAAGCCTTTTATTTTTTCGGATAAAATGCAAGCACCAATGATGCATGCGGCCAAAAATGGGCAAGTAAAAGTGGTTGTTTATTTGCTTTTATCAAATGTTTCGCATCATTTTTTTGATCAAAATTTAAAAAAAGAATTTAAACGATTAGATGAAATTCAAATTGATAAAAAAGCCGAATTAATTTTAAAAGATGGCGAAGCTTTTTTGGAATATGAAACTCAAAAAAAGCAAAAAGATGTTTCAAGTATGTTTTTTGATGTTGGGCATTATCAAACAGAAAACAGCCTTTTAACTTATCTTAAAAAAGATCCCTTTTTATCATTGAATGAGAAGGATGAAAAAGGCGAACTTTTTTTAAAAAATCTTTTTTACCAAGGAAAGTTAAGGGATATTAACAATGCAATTGATATGGGGATAGACTTTGGGGTATTAGATGAAAATCAAGAAGGGATATCTGATTGGTGTTTAACAAGCAAAAATCCTTTGTTTTTTGAATGTTTGGAAAAAAGAGGATATTTAGATGAAGTGACTCTTTCTTTAAAGAAAGGGCTTTTAACAGATCTGATTGAAGTTGAAAACAAAGAAATGGCTTCTTTTTTCATTCAGCATGAACTTCAGTTGCAAACAAAAAATATTATAGGGAAAACCCCCTTAATTGCCAGTATTTTAAAACAAAATAAGGAATTGTTTTTTAAGTTATTGGAAAAAGATATTCAACTGGATTTGCCTGATTCAGAGGAGAAAACACCTCTTTTTTATGCTTTAAAGCATTTTGAAGAGCTAGATGATCAAACATATTTTGAAGCTCTTGTGGAAAAAGGGGCCAACATTGATTATAAAAATATGAATGGCACACCGCTTTTAATGGATTTGATTCATAAAAATTATTTAAAGGCAGCCGATTTATTAATCGAAGCAGGGGCAAATTTATTAAGCCCAGATGCTTTTGGGGTGGATTCTTATAATTTGGCAATGCAAACAGGCAATCTTCAATTAGCCAAGAAAATTTTTTTAAAAGTGCGCCACAAACAACAAAAGTTAAGAGCTTTAAAACCATATATAAATGGAAGCTCCAAAAGGATTGTTTATGCGCAAACAACGAATGATAAAGTGAAAGAATAAGGAATAAACAAGATGAATTATGAAGAAAGTTTATTAAAAGCCATCAAAAGTGGAGATGATAAAAAAATCAAATATTTGGTTGCAAAAAAGAATGCGTGTGTTAATTTTGTGGGATTTCTAGGGGAAATGCCCATTTTAACAGCGATTGACCAAACTTATAATATCCGTCCGTTAAAATTATTGATAGAGTTAGGGGCTGAAATTAATATTTTAAACAGATATGGGCAAAATCCTGTGTTTAGATGCATTGATAAAGAAAATTTAGAAGCTTTGGATCTTTTAATTCAAAATAAGGTGATTTTGAATTTTCAACATAAAGTTTCAGGTGATACACCGCTTATTCATGCCATTAAGGAAAAGAAAAGTTATTTTATGGATATGCTGATAAAAGGGGGTGCTGATGTTAATTTAGAAGATAAAAAAGAGAAAACAGCGCTTCATTATGCCGTGAATCGAAAGAGTTTAGAAATTGTGAAACTTTTAACGGATGCCTATAAAGCTGATGCGAATAAAAAAGATAAGGAGGGGAAAACACCGCTTTTTTACGCCGTGATAAACGAAAGTAAAGAAATAGTGGAGCATTTGGTGAAAAAGACGCGTGCAAACGTGAATTTAATGGATAAAGAGGGGAAAACACCGCTTTTTTATGCCCTTCAAACAAAGAATGATGAGATTTTTAACCTTCTTTTGTTGGCTGGCGCAAAAATTAATCTTGACAGCAAAAATAAAAAAGGCGTAGAACAATATTTAGAGGAAGAGCTTTTAAAAGATCCGCTTGTTTTAATGTATCAAAAAGTTTTGGAAATGAAGCAAGCAAAATCTTTAAAGCCTGTTCATGTTTTGAATCAAATCGCAAAGCGGCGCAATCAAAAAGGCGAACGCTCGCGGGATTAATTTTTTGATAGGAGATAAAAAATGGGAAAAATGACTCAAGATGAATATTATTTGCAAGCAGCTGGCCGTGGGGATTTTACAACGGTTGAAGCCATGGTGCGCCAAAAAGAAGTGGATGTTGATGCAACGGATGAATTAGGCGTAACCGCTTTAATCAGAGCGGCTGAACGAGGGGATGCGCGCATGACTTCATATTTAATTGAAAAAGGCGCTGATGTGAATAAAAAAGCATTTGCAACAGGCGAAACAGCGCTTTTAAATGCAACGGAAAATAATCATCAAGCCGTTGTTCAATTATTGATTGAAAAGGGCGCCAATATTAATCATCAAGATAATCATGGGAAAACGCCATTGATGGCCGCCGTTTTGAAAAATAATATCCAGTTGACAGAAAAGCTTTTAAAAGAAGGCGCTGATGTGAATAAAGAAAACGTTTGGGGACAAACGCCATTAATGCGCTCTATTTTAAATCAAAACAGAAAGTTAACGCTTTTATTGCTTGAAAATAAAGCCAATGTGAATCAAGAAGATAATAAAGGGCAAACAGCTTTGATGTATTGCGTTCACAATAATGATCGCAAAACAGTGGCCTTGCTTTCAATTTATCATGCAGATGTGAACCATCAAGATAAAGAAGGCAAAACAGCGCTTGATTTAGCTTATGATAAAAAAGATGTTGATATGTTTGTTTATTTGGTGAAATCTTTGGGCGCCAAGCATGATAAAATGGCAGGTAAAGTTAAATATGCGCTTTTAGAAACACCAGAATTTCAAATGAATGTGGTTTTAAACAAAAAAGATGCTGTTGAATTTCAAAAACAAGATGCGCTATGCAATTCATTGGTTGGGGATCCAACGTTGTTACTTGAATCTGCAGTGAAAATGCCAAAAGTTGATATTTTTGCAGAAGCTTTTCAACCAAAAGTAATTCAAAAAGCATCAAAGGTAATGCCTCAAAATTATCAAGCAGAACATGTGAAAAATTAAGTGTTTTTTTAATGATAAAAAAGAAAAGGGCTTCTTTTTCGAGGCTCTTTTTTTTATTAATTTAACGATATATAAAAATAAATTGACAAAAGGGCGAAAATATGATAAAATCCTTATCGTTTTAATTTTAAGGAGGATTTTATGTTACCAAGCGAAAGAAATGATTATTATAAATATTATTTGGAACAATTAGGGGCTTCAACCTCAGTTGAAGATTTGAAAAGAGAAGGATTTGTTCCTGCTGTTAAAGATTTGCTTGCAAAAGGACAAGACGTTAATTCAAAAGATGATAAAGGCAACACGTTGTTGCATTATGTTGTTTCAAATGAAGCAGTGCGCGCTCTTTCAGAAGAAGGCAGAAAAGAAGGCGATTATACGCATGTGATAGATGTGCCATTTATGATTGCAAGTTATCAAAAAAAATTAAATCCGTTTGTGATGGATGAAAATGGGTTTACGCCTTCTTGTTTGGCCGCTTATTATGGAAACACAAAAGATCACGGCATGTTGTTATCATTGGAATCTGCTGTTAATCATAGACGCAATGTTATGGGTTTATATGCGCTTTCTCAAATGCTTTGTTCTTGCGAATATGTGAGCGATACGGGGCATAGAATGTGGATGGCGAACACGCAAAATGAAGAATTTGTTACCGCTGGATCTATTCTTAAAACAATTAAAAGAATGTCTGAAGGCAGAGCAAAAGAAATGGAATAAAAATCGTTTGAATAATCACTATTAACATATTTATATTAAAAACTTTTTAATTAAACGCTCTTTTTAGGGCGTTTAATTTTTTTTAAGAAAGGAATGAGGTGGGATTATTTTTTTTATCATTAAACAGTTTAAAAAAATATCTTAAAAGTTTTAATGGGTTAAATGAATAACCAATTAAAAAATAATGGTTGCAATTTAAAAATAAAGGGTCTATGATAAAATTTATGAAGAAAAATAGGGC
>JAZLCE010000004.1:0-14835 GCA_045614025.1 Alphaproteobacteria bacterium | reverse complement strand
AGTTGGCGTTGTTTGTTTGGCGTGTGTGGTGTAGGTTTGGGTTGGTGTTGAGGAGTTGGGCGCGCGCAAGTGTTGGGCGCGTGGCGAGGTGGAGTGACGAAGCGCGTGAGTTGGGTGTGTGGCGTGGTGGGGTAAGGCGTGTGGGAGTGAGTGCGCACGAGGTTGGGTGTGTGGCGTGGGAGTTGGGGTTGTTTGTTTGGCGTGTGTGGTGTAGGTTTGGGTTGGCGTTGAGGAATTTAGCGCGAGAGTTCAAGGCGGTGGTGTTGAGGTGTGGCGTGGAGAGGGTAACGTGAGGTTGGGCGCGGGAGTTGGAGCGCAAATGTTGGGCGCGTGGCGAGGTGGTGTGTGGATGGTGCAAGGAGTTCAAGGCGGTATGCGTATAAACAACTGGGCGCACTTTGATCAGTAAGATAAATATTTTTATCTATATTTTAGAACAAGCTCTTTTTTTTCTTTTTCGGCAACGGCCAATTATTTTCAGCATAAAAATCAAAATATTGGAAAAAATAACTCATTGAATTAGAATCTTTATGCATTATAGCGTTATAAAGCAACTTACCTCTTTCATCAAAACGATAAATATGCGTATTCGATAAAGAAGGATTATCTGGCGTGTTTACCTGAGCAAGACTAACCAAAAGCTCTTTCTTATCCAGATCATAAATCACATTAGATCCAACGGCTGAATAAGCATCTAATTCCTTTATAAAAGTTTGTTGAACGGTTTTCTTTTTATCATCAATATAAAAAACAGACGCAACAGAATTTTTTGTTGTATATTGTTTTTTATCATACATATCTAATCCAGAATTATCTAAAATAGCATAATATCCTGAACCTGCATATTTAACAGAATGCGATTTTAATGGCCATTTAAAAGGAGACCCTTTTTCATAACCGAGTTGAACATTTTTAGAAAATGGTTTATTTTTTTTATCAACAGCCGTTAACATCAGATGCTTTACAGAAGGCCCCTTCCCGTTTCTTCCCGATTTTTCAATATCAATATGTGGTGTTAACCACCATAAAGGTTTTTGACTTTTTTCATCAATTTTAACCATTCCAAAGTGACGCCCAGAAACAATAATTGCCTTAGTCTCAGGATCATAATCAATGCCGTTTGTATGCGCCCAATCAACAGCGCCAAAATCATATAAATCAGATTTAATTGCCAATGTTCTATCTGGATTCAACAATTCAGCCAAATCATATTGAGCCACAACCTTACCATTTTTTTCATCAAGTTCAAGAATGATATCTCGATGCGTTAAATGCTCTTGCTGATTAATCATCGCCTTTTTGTTTCGTAAAGTGCCAAATACGAGAAGATTCCCATTATCTTTAAACCCCATTCCATGGCGATAACCATAAAACATTCCTGGATAAAAATATGTTTTAACATATTCGCCTAACATCGTATATTTCGTAATAAAATAATTTGATTCGCAAAACACATGGTCATTATAAAAATAAACCATTTGCGCATCTGAATCAAACTGATAACGAATACGCCCATTTTCATCAAAAACAAATCCTTCATAAGAGCCATAATAACGAAAAGCTTTATCATTTTTTTGCAATTTAAACCATTGACCGTTGAAATTATGTGACGGTGTTTGAATAATATGCGATATTTTTGTGGTTTTATTGTTTTTTGTTTTAGCTTCTAACTCAACAATATTTTTCTCATTCGCATAAAGCCCCAAAACTGCCAATTCATGATCTTTTTTAAATCCTTTAAACGTGTGAACAATATCAGGATCAGACATTTTCCCTTTAATTTTTAAAGTAATTTCAACCGGATCTGGCGTTTCAAATTTCATTAATGCCGATAGGGGCGTTTTTTTAAATGGATTAACCAAAATCATTGGTTCTTCAATGGTATATACCGCTTCATCATATTTTTCTAGAATCAATTTTCTTAAAGAAATAGAAGAAGGTTCATTCGCCCATTGTTTGGAATCTTTATCATAAATAAAAGTTTCTTCTCCCCACTTATCCCATTTTAAAAGAAGTTTATCTCCTTCTAATGAAACAATCGTTGCGCAATCATTATTCATTCGACACAAACGATTATTTTCTTGTGTTAGTTTATCTCGCCAATCTGAATGAACAAAAAATAAACTTTCAAATTCAAAAGATGAACTTGCCATGCTTTCAAGTGCCAACAATGAAACCAAACAAAAACAAGAAAAAAACGTTTGCTTTTTCATAAAAATCTCCTTACATTTATATAGCATTGAGTACATAAAATATGAGAAAATGTCAAGCATCAACGAGATAAAAATTTTAATCTATAATAAAAAAATAAACTTATCAAAACATTGAACCACCTAACCCCATTAGGAAATAAAATAATGTTTTGTTTCTTAATGGCTCTTAGGTTTTCTCTTGTAAAGGCGTGTTCACCGTTCATTGCCTTTTCCATAGCAATTCTGAATAGAGATTTGTAATCCATTTTTAATTCCTTTCAGTTAAGCGTTAAAAAAAAGCCCCCTTTCCTTTTAAAAAAAAAGTCAGGCAGAGGAAATCCATTAAAATCTTGCTAGGCCCAAAGTAAAAAGAAAAAGAAAGTGAAAGCAGAGCCCTTAAAAAAAGGGCTCTTAAATGAAAAAAGGCTTTTAAACAAACATCCCCATTAAAGTCAACAAAGCTTGAATTTCGGCTTGCTCATTCATAGCGTTTGCTTGCGATAATGATTCTTGATATCCATACATTTTTTCGCGGATATCCAATGAGGATGGCGCATGGTCAATATACTTATAAGATTCCGTTAATTGGTTTTCACGCGCTTCATTATTCAACTTTGCATTTTCAAGCGCTTGGTTAAATGTTTGATTAAAAGCATTATTCCCTTCGGTTACCGCCTTATAGGCCGCTTGATTCATTGCCAAATTTTGCTGTTGCGTTAAATCATTTATAGCGCGTTGATAAGCTTCAGAACCAACGGTTAACCCTTGATTTAAAAGCTTTGAGTTTAAATCATTCATTTGAGTTTGATGAGTTGGTTCTAAAAGCGATTGATATGAATTAAAGATAGCGTTTTGCGCTTCTTCTCTTGCCGCATCAGAACCATTCACCGAAGTGATATAATCCGTTAAATTCGCGCTGAGGTCTTGCGCTTCAGTTCCCAAATTTTTAAGCGTGTTATCCGATAAAGAAGTATCATAATTTGCATAGTATGAAATCATGTCTTCATACGGAGAAGTATCAACTTTTGCAGCTAAAAATCCAGCAGCCTCGGTAACTGGAGAAACAATTTTTTTAATGGATCCAGACATAAAAAATTCCTTTCAGTTTAGTTTGTTCACAAAAATTTTGCCCATAAAAAGGCATCTTTTTTATCTTCAGGATAAAACTTTTTAAGCCGCCCTTCTCTTTCAAATCCCAAGCGTTCCAGCAACGAAATAGCTTTAAGGTTATTTGTTTTTGTGAGCGCATTAATGCGTTCAACTTTAAAAAAGGTTGAAGCGGTTTTAAAAAGATAATCCAAAATTTTTCGATTGCACCAATGGGGCGAAATTGAATAAATTGTCCACCACATATCATGATGCTTTCGGTAATCCGTCCAACTTAAAATACCAATGATTTTGTTTTCAAAAACAAAGGCAAAACTTAAAAGATGCGCCATATCTTTTGGATTTTGCTTCAACTTCATGCAAGCTTTTTCCATCAAGCTGGAGCTTAAATCCAAATAAAGCGAAACGCCTTCTTTTGAAAGCAACACTGGTTTTAATGAGGATAAAAGTTTTTTTTCTTCCTCCTTTTCAAAAAGAAAAGGTTCTTGGTTTGATTCAATTTTTAAATCATTCATTTACGCCTTCCTTTTTATTCAAAATAGCCAACAAGCTTTTTTCCCTGATCACAACAATATCTTGGCTTGGGGTTTCAAGATCATCAAAGGGATGAAACATCACTTCATCCCCTTTTTGAACGGATTGAACCAAATCACCAACGGCCAAAACTTCGCCTTGATTGGCTTTATTTTTTTGAAGAGTAAACGAGGTTAAAAAAAGCGAAGATTTTTTATCTTCACTTAATTTGATGAAAATTTTATCTCCAACTGGTTTCATTTTTCCCTCCTTTTTTTATAACCCCAATAAACGCCACCCTTCTTCCAAAATTTCTCTGGTTGTTTTTGGTTTGCCAGATGATGTATACCCCGAAGTTGATGATGTTTTACTGCCAACGCCTTGTGGGGAAAAAGAGCTGTTTTTGGCTTTTTTGGCTTCTTGATTCTTTTCTTTGAAATAAGCGTTTAATTCTTCTTTAATCAGTTGCTGAAATGAAGCTTTAGTTAAAGGACTTTCTTTTTGATTTACCCCTTCTTTTAACATAGGGAAAGAAGGCTGTTTTGCTTGCATAGCTTGAATCATTTTTTCATGTGGAATATTATTTTTCAAGGCATAAGCTGTTAAAATATCAACGGCTTTTTCTTGCTTTGGCAAAGCATATCCCGCACCAAGAGCCAATTTTTGAATCACTTCTTTTGGCGAATTAACATAAAGCTTTTCAAGCTCAACTAAAGATTCAAGCCACTCTTTTAAAGAGGCAATTCCTCTTGGTTTTAACGTTTCTTTTAATCCTTCAAAACTTTCATTTAAATAAGAAACAGCATCAAAAGAAGGCTCTTCTTGAGGCATTGTTTCAGCTGGCGTTTCATCAAAAGAATCAGGCGTTTCATCCCCCTGCTCTTCTTCATGCACAAAAAGGTCCCAATTTTTTTCCATAATCTCACGCGTGGAAAGGTTTTCATTTGTTGAGTCAATTGTTGGTGTTTCAATTTCAGTTGTGTTCAATTCATTTGTCATAAGAAAATCATCCTTTTATAATTGGTTAAAAAATCATCAAACAATTCTTGTTTTTGTTGAAAAGCTTTTTTGGCTTGTTGCGCTTCAAAATAGCTTTTAGAATAATCAGAAGCCATGGCGAGCCCTTCTTCTTTCAAATAAGCATCCACTTCTTGGCAAGAGGTCGCTTCTTTGCCATTTGGCAATAAAACTGGTGTTTTAAAAGAACCGGAAATATAGCTCATTTTTCATCCTTTTTATCCAAAGTTAAAGGCACTAACTTTAATGGCTTTAAACGCTTAATTGGTTTTTTAATTCCCATAGGGCGCATTTTGTCTTTCATCATATATCGGCGCAAACGCTCTGTGCCGATCACGGCTTCTTTTGGCGGATAAACCGGGCTTTCTTTTGGAACAGATGTTGGCAAATAAGAGCCTTCTTGCTTATGGCGCAAAACAGCTTTTTGAAAATCAAGTTCAGCTTTTTTATTTTTAAAATTGAGCTCTCTTTCTTTAAAGAGCAAATCTTTCAACTTAACAAAAAGCTCTTGTTTTTCAATTTGATATTTCAAATCATCTAATTCGCCAGATTTGTTTAATTGTTGTTTTTGAAGAAGAGATGCGTCCATTAAATCAGAAGTTTTCTTCTCTTTTTTAAGCGCTTGTTCAATTTCAAGAAACGCTTTATCGATCACATTTTCAAAATGGCGCGCGCCTTGAACTTGGCTGGTTACCTTTGAAATCATTTGACGATAAAGTGGCAATAAAAGCGGTTCTTGCGATACAACGCTCACCCCATTTGTGAGCATTTTTGAAATGGTTTCAATGGCAAAGATGGTATCTTTCGCTTTCTTTTCATGATCAAAAAAGGCATCTGTTTCAATATTTAACACCATATCCCGCATTTTATTATTTTTAAGAAGATGAACCGCTTCTTGAATCACTTGATAAGAATAGCCTTCTTCTAAAGACATAAAGCGTTCCAACAAAGAGGGCGAAAATTGCTCGCAAATCAGCTCAGCTTTAATGCGATAACAATCCATGATAAATCGATGCATATCATTTTGGCGATCTTGGTTGCGAAGAGTTCCAAAATTGGTTTTCTTTTCAACAGCGGTTGCCGTCTCAACTTTATCTGAACTGCCACGCATAATATCCGAAACGCCCGTAATCGCAAAAATTTCTTGCTTTAAGGCTTCTTTTCTTTGAATCAAAACTTCTAAGGCTTTGATATATTGATCAATGGGAATAAAATCAATGGCGCCTTTAATGCCCCCTGCTTCTTTTAACCGTTCAAAATCATGAAGGCCGATGAGGGTTACATCTTTATCAAAGATATCAGATAACCTTGAAAATGAAGCATCATAAACACCGCTGACTTTAATGGCATTCATTAATAAACGCATGCGCTCGGTTAGGCCTGAAAATTCTTCTAATAATCCTTCAATCATTTGAAAATCAGAAACAGGAATTAAAGAATCATTTGTCATAGATGAAAAAATTGGCTTTGCCATGGGGAAAAAGCCCGATAACCCTAACGGATCTTCTTTTTGACACAAGAAAAAGTCATCTGCTTCAAAAATAAACCAATAAACTTTCTTTTCTTCTTTATCCCAAATTTCATAAACATCTAAAACAAAATCATCATTTGAATCAAGGGGAACAATTTGCTTTTGAATCAATCGTTCAAGGGTATCAGCACCAAAAAATGATTTGATTTTTTCTTTACTTAAATGAATGCATCTAGCCAACCAACCAATATTTTCAAAAATGCCGTTCTGCGTTGGATCTGCAACAAAATCAAGCGGATCAACATATCTGGTGACAACTTTTTCATTTGTTTTAATCTCAACGGTTTCAGGCAATTCTTCAAGTTCAATTGTTTCAAACTCGGCTTCATAAGATTCCCATAAAATCCCCGTTCCAAAAATCAAATAATCATTGCGCGCATATTTGATCACGCTATCAAAATCAAATTGCTTTAAGTTCCATTCCAATGCGCGTTCCAAAATTTTGGCGGCCACTTGTTCTGCTTCTGAGTTATATTTGCTTAAGCGTTCTAAATAAGGTTTGGGTTGTTTAAAATATAAAAATGGTTTTTGCGTTTCAATGCTTGACCAAAAAAAACTGGCCCCTGATTTTAAAGGTTCAGAAAGCAAGCCGATTTTCTTTTCATCTTGGGCCCCTAAATAAAAGCGGCGCGCCCGTTTAATCACGTCATAATAAGGTTGATATATTTTTAGGGCTGATTCTAAACGGTTGCGCCATAATGAAACCTTTTCTTTTTCTTCTGGAGTGGAAAAAAATAAAGCCCCTTGCGATAAGGAGCTTTTTTCATTATCTATTGAGTTTTGTGTAAGATCAGTGTTTGACATAAAAATTCCTTTCATTTTTGATTATTTTAAAATCTTTAACCCCACTTCGCCGGCCGAAACCCCAAACAGGGCGCACATGAGCGTGATCAAAATATATAAAAACACCTTGTTGTTTAAAATTTCTTTGATGTTTTCTTTAAAAGACGTTTTCTTTTTTGAAAGTTCAATAATGGCATCTAACTTTTGATGCATATGGCCTTGTTCGGCTTTCATTTCTTTCACATCTTCTTTAATCGAATTAATTTCCTTTTGCATTTTTTCAAAATCTTCGCATTGTTTTTGATGCAAAAGAATGGCACTTTTGCTCATCCCGCCTTTTTTGGGTTGAGCCAAAATCATTTCAAGTGCAGATCGTTGATTCATTTAAAAACTCCTTGTTCTTTTTCATTGGTTGATAAAATTTGCTTTAGTTTATAAAGCCTTGCAATCCATTCAAACGTGTGAGGCATGTCGCCTTGTTTTTCAAGCTCTTGGGCAACTTTTTTGCCCGCAATTGGAAAAACAGGATAGCTTAATTTTGCGCACTCACAAGGCGCCTTCATGCATGAGCTTAAGCAAAGCATCACGAGTAGCATTTGGACGCATATAAATTTCTTCTTTTGACTTGGTTTCATACCTGATGACTTCCACTTCTTTTTCAATGATTTTGATTTTTGAATGACTTTTGCCAAGTTGATAAGATAAAAAACAAAGAGCCAAAATAAATAAACTAAATAAAATTATTCGTTTCATTTAATTTGAAACCCCTGTTTTCATCAGGTGCGCCAAATCTTTAGAACGCGCTCCAACTTGCTTTGCCCATAAAGAGGAAAGCATTTCTTTTGATGCCAAAGAATAATCTTTTTCTTCAATGGCTTTAATCATTTTTTTAAATCCTTTTAACCGGTTAATCCCCAAATTAAAACACATATCAATCAAAACAATTTGCCGATCCATGCTTAAACTTTGAAAAAAAGGAAATTCCTTTTTTAAAGAGGCAATTGCTTCTTGAATATCATTTTGAAGCAAAAAAAGAGCCTCTTCATTTGAAAGGCCCTTGTCATCTAAATTGCGCCCAACACCAATGGTGAGCTTTCCTTTGGAACAGCGATATGGTTTTAAACGCAGGCCCTCTTCTTTAATCAGGCGATACATCAATTTTTCATTCAGTAATGGATTCATGCACCCCTCCTTTTTGGTTTAATGCTTGTTTCAAGTTTTCAATTTCCTTCTTTAATGAGGCATTTTCTTTTGTCAACTCACTTAAAGCAGCTTGATTTTTATGAGTTTTCACAAACAGCTTGGCCTTTTTATGCTCTTCTTGCAAATTTAAAGATTCTACCTTTGATTTTGGCAGGGCAACAAATTCTTCCAACGTGAAAATTCCATGAGATTTCAACGTTTCTTGTTCATCTAGCGTTAAAAAAGCAAATAAGGAAAGGCTTGTTCCCTTTTTTTCCTTTTCTTTGGCTTGAAGATAAAGTTGATATTGAGGCATGAAGCGATTAATTTTTTCTTGCGTTGCAGGCTGATCAACCACATCCGTTGAATTGTTTTTAATCCTGATTTCAACAAAGCAAACCTCTTTAAAAACAGGTAACCCAGTTTTAGGGTTGATTTCTTCAGTTTTAATCATGCGGTCATAAAATTTTGCAAAAACGTTCATATTTTTTCCTTTCGTTTAAATGTTAAAAAAAAAGCCTTGAAAAGAACTCTTCTCTTCAAAGCTTGTTTTAAAATACTTTAATTCCTATTTTACCTTACTCTACCCTCCAAAATAAAAAAAGGCAACAGGGAAAAAATGACAATTGTGACAAAATGTTAATATCTAATAGTATC
Organism: Alphaproteobacteria bacterium; assembly: GCA_045614025.1. GTDB lineage: Bacteria > Pseudomonadota > Alphaproteobacteria > CAAHEQ01 > UBA3637 > RGIG4140. The sequence goes on along the minus strand of JAZLCE010000004.1, from coordinate 5,853 downwards.
AAAAGGTTATTAAAGATTCTTAAAGTTTCACTTAAACCAGAAGAATATATAATTTAGGTTTGGTTTAATGGGGGCAAATAAAATAAGAGGAGCGGTCAAATTCTGCCCAAGTGGGCATTTAGGTTTAGTTTTAATGGGGGGAATAAAGTAAGAGGAATAGTCAAATTCTGCCCAAATGGGCATTTAGGTTTGGTTTAATGTGGGAAATAAAGTAAGCGGAGCTGTTAAATTCTGCCCAAGTGGGCATCTAGGTTTGGTTTAATGGAGGAGAAATAAAGTAAGAGGAAAGTAAATGGGTTAAAATGGGCGCATAAAAAAATAATTTAGATGTGTTGATAAAAAAAAGTCATCAACCGATTGCTTCATTTCCTCTTATCCACGACCAGAGTTATTTAATCTTTGAACCATTAAATTAAAAGCCGAATTTGGATCATCTTGAACAGCGTTTCTTTCCTTTCGATCAATAATTCTATCACCATTTGTATCCAAGCCAGCCAACGCTTCGCGATATTCATCTCGCGAAACAGTGCCATCTTTATTCTTATCAAGTTCCATAAAGCGATTACCGATGGTTTCTCGTGTTTCAGAAGAACGGCCCAATGTTTCCAATAAATTATATCGGCCAAATGTTTCATCATATTCAACTAGGTCAATGGCATCTTTGTGATGCTGATTTAAATAAGCCATCGCCCCTTGAAGTCCCCCATGAGCTTGAATTTCTTCAGCTGAAACATTGCCCGAGCGATCTTGATCTAAAAGCGTCCGCGCCGTTGATAATTCCAACTCATCTACTCTCCCATCAGAATTCACATCTAAAACAGAAGCGATTGCATTTAATATTTCCTCTTGATCCGTATGGAATATTTCTTCTAAATCATCCCGATCAGCAAAAATAAGCTTTTGGCCTGTTAATTCCCGATAACGCCCTTTTTCTGCATTTTCAAAAGACTGTGAACCCATTTCCAAACCCACTTGAACGCCACCGGAAACAAAAGAACCACCTGGGATTAAGCTTGAAAAGAAATTAGAAATTTTTGAAAAAATCCAAGAAAATCCTTTCCCGATTTTACCAAAAAAAGATTCCCTTTCTGATGTGACTTCTTCCAAAAAGATATCGGCATCTCCTAGGGCCCCAAAACCACCACCTGAAACGCCCAATTGGTTCGTTTTTTTAATATCATCTACCACATTAATGGCATCAACAACCGGCTTTCCCCCTGGAAGAAATCCAGAACCGGTTGTTAAAATGCCAGGAACAACGCTTCCTGATCTATCCATTCTCATGGCCTCAGCAGTGGTTATTTCATTATGGGAATATGTTGATTGCGTTTGAGGCCCCCTTAAACTAAGACGTCTAAGGTTAGCTAAATCAGTTGTTTTTTGAGAACCTGGCTCCTCTTGAGTCAAAACTTTTGCTCTCTTTAAGTTATCATTTGCCATATATTCCCCCTCGATATTTTCATATCATTCATACTTTTAGTATACCATAAAAAACAAGGAAAGAAAGCAAAAAAATCACCATCCCTGATATTTGGGTTTTTGGAACAAATCTTCCACTTGAACGCGCCCAGAACCAAACAGATGCGTTTTTTTCAAAAGATCTTCCCTCGTTTCAAAAACAGGCTCGGCAAATGTGAGCGCTAAAGCATCCCCTCTATCTGGCGAACGACCCAAACGTTTTTTAATTTCTTCTTTGCTTTCAAGTTGCAACCGGCCCATGGGATCATATTTTTTATTCACGGATGTTAAATCAGCAAAAAGCATTTCATCTGCTGGCAATAAAACATCCAAGTCTTGCGATAAAAAGGAAAGGATATGATCCCACATTTCGGCGCGTTTGTTCACATATCGATCCCCATTCATGGCTTTGCCCCCGAAAAATACCCCCTTAATCAAAGGCGCAAAGCCACGATCGGTTAAAATATCATAAACCCCTGCTCCATTGGCGCCAATATCCATAAAAAGCTTTTTGGGGTGAAAGTCTTCTAAATATCTGGAAGCGATATCAGCCAATTGAACAGTATCTTTTTTCTTAAAAATTTCAAAGCGTTCCACAACGCGCCCTCTTCGAAAGCAAAAAACGGATTCATCATCTCCAAACCTTGCAATATCAAGCCCAATTACCAAAGGCGAATAAGTTTCAAAGAATTGAGCGCTCTGAGCTTTCCGAACCAAAACGGGTGGAATCAATTTAGATGAAACTTCGCTCACAGGTTCGCCCAACCAAATATGCGCATAGTCTTCAGGCGCTGTTTTTTTGGTTTTATAGGCCAGTTCAATCATTTCTTTTGGGCAAAAAGGATTATCATAAAAGTTCACTTTTTTAACAAATGTGTTTTCATCAGGATTCGCTCCCAAAGCCACCCAAACAGGATCATTTTCAAGCTCGCGGTTCATACTGATCCAAATTTCAGAGTTTGGTTTTCTGATCGTTGGGAGCAAAATATCAAAGCTTTTTTTGCTGATGGTTTGCGCTTCTTCAATCCAAGCAATATCCGCCCCTTCTAATGATTTGATTTTTTGAGGATCTTGATCACGCAACCCTTTAAAAACAAAAACACTCCCCGTGATTTGATTTTCAATTCGTGTTTCAAAAATTTTGTAATCTTGAAACCCATAATGTAAAATCCTATCTTCCAAAAGTTTTTTAACGGAATCTTTAATCGAACTTTGAATTTCGCGCAAACAAACGATAAAAAGCTTTTCTTGACGCGCCTTTAAAAGCAAACTATCAGCAAAGGCATAACTTTTGCCCCCACTTCTGCCCCCATAATAAAGTTTAACGCGTTTTTTTATTGTGAGCAATTCTTTAAAAACCGCTGGGATATTCACTTCGATCATCTTTTCAGCTTTTTCTTTCATAAAAAATCTCCTTTTAAAAATCTAATTGGTTTAATTGCTCTGATTCCACAAATGAAACCAAAGCTTTGGGGGTTAAAACCGTTGCAATTGTTTTGGCATCATCTTTTTTTTCTTGATAAAGATGAAACAACTTTCCCTTAAGTTCTTCGGCTCTTAAAGCGGCCGTAAAATCAGGTTTTGGCGTTTGATCTAAAGCCATCTCTTGAATTTTTGAAAGCATTAAAAAGCTTGCTTGTTTGGAATAATTCATTTTCAAAATCCTTTCCTTGTTTTGTTGATGAAAATAAAAAAATCCCCTTGCCTAAAAAAGGAAAGAAGAATAGATTTTTCTTGACGAATGAGATAAATTTTTGTATATTCTTTCATTATTTAATTGAAAGGAATTTTCTCATGTCAATCAGAAGTCGTTTTGCACCAAGCCCAACTGGATATATGCATATTGGGAACTTAAGAACCGCTCTTTATGAATATCTTATCGCCAAAAACGCTGGCGGATCTTTCATTTTAAGAATTGAAGATACCGATCAAGAACGCTTTGTTGAAGGCGCAGTTGATGTTGTTTATGAAACACTTAAAGATGTTGGCTTAATTCATGACGAAGGGCCAGATAAAGGGGGCGATTTTGGGCCATATATCCAATCCGATCGTTTGCCTCTTTATAAAGAATATGCCGATAAATTGGTTGAATTAAATGGCGCGCATTATTGTTTTTGCTCTGCCGAAGAATTAGAAGCCAAAAAACAAGCAGCTGAAGCTCAAGGGAAAGCTTTTAAATTTGATGATCCTTGCAAACATTTAACCCTTGAAGAAGCCAAAGAACGCATTAAAAATGGCGAAAAATATACCGTTCGTCAAACAATTGATCCTTTCAAAAAAACAACGTTTATTGATGAAGTTTATGGTCGCATCACGGTTGAAAACAAAACGCTTGATGAAGGCATTTTGCTTAAATCTGATGGCTATCCAACCTATAACTTTGCCAATGTGATTGATGACCATTTGATGAATATCACTCATGTGATCCGCGGGAATGAATATCTTTCTTCCACACCAAAATATAACTTAATGTATGAAGCTTTTGGCTGGAATATTCCAACTTATATCCACTTGCCTCCAATTATGAAAGATGCGCATAATAAGCTCAGCAAACGCAACGGTGATGCTTCTTTCCAAGATTTAAAAGCCAAAGGATATTTAACAGAAGCTATTGTGAACTATATCGCCCTTTTAGGGTGGAATCCAAAAACAGAGCAAGAAATCTTTTCAATGGATGATTTGATTAAAAACTTTAATATTCAAGGCATTAATAAAGCCCCTGCCATTTTTGATATTGAAAAATTAAAATGGATTAACGGGGTTTATATCCGCAATATGAGCCTTGAAGACTTCCATGAAAAAGCATTGCCTTATTATGAAAAAGCCATCAAACGCGATTTGGATTTGAAAACATTATCTGGGGTTTTGCAACCACGCGTAAATGTTTTATCCGAAATTATTGATTTGGTTGATTTCTTTGATGAAATGCCTGAATATGATCTTGAAATGTATTGCCATAAAAAGATGAAAACTGATCTTGAGGTAACGGCAAAAGTATTACCAGTTGCTTTGGAATTATTGCAAGATAAGAACGCTTTTGAAAGCATGGAAGCAATGCATAATGCCTTGATGACATTGCCTGAAAAAATGGGTCTTAAAAACGGGCAAGTTTTATGGCCAATTCGCACAGCATTAACCGGCAAACAATTCACAGCTGGTGGTGCAACAGAAGCTGCCTATCTTTTAGGTCAAGAAGAAGTGATCGCTCGTTTAACAAAAGCGATTGAAAAAGTGAACGCTCGATAAGATAAACTTTAAAACAAAACCGATAAGTTACCCCTGCTTTTGGCAGGGGTTTCTTTTTTTATCTCTATATAAAAAAAGAAGTGTTAGAGAGAGGGCATAAAGCAGAAATTGGGCCTAGAGTTAATATGCTAGATTTCGGGTGAAAGTGTTGATAAGAAGGCCTTGACAATTGAGGTAAAGCGTTTTATCCTTTTTTTTTAAGGAGAATTAAGATGAAAAAAGCATTTGTTTTGGGTTTGATGTTGGCAAGTTTAGTTGGGAGCGCAATGCCCGTTTTGGCGCAGGAGTCATTTAACACTGACGATAAAGAATATGAGTTAATTGAAAAAGAGCGTGAAGAATATCGCAAAGAAATAGAGAATGAACTAACCGTCGTTGAAAACGGGGTCAGAAGATACAAAACCTTTGAAGAGCGCAGAGCTGATCTTAAAAAAAAGTGCGATCAAATCAGGCAGAAATTTGTTGATAAATTTAATCCAGATTTAAAGTTCAAGTTCAAACAAAAAGCGTTGAATCATATTCTTTATGGCGGCGGCGATAGCATTGGATATACCTATCATATTATTCGAAAAGATAAGATATATGTCACATTCAGAGATACAGATACATTTTATAATCCTCTTCATAATTGCGAAATTCTTATCGATAAAGTGGATTTCACAGCATTAAAATGCAAATACACAGATAGCAATAGAGAAATTATATTATCATACGAAAAAATAGGCGAGTACAATACTGTCATTGAAAAAGATTATGATGATTTAAATGAATTATATAAAAACGAAAATGAGTTCGGGCAGGAATATTGGAGTGTTGGACTTCAAGACGATTGTCTATTAGATCCAGTTCAATAAAAAAAAAGAGGCTTATCGCCTCTTTTTCTTTTGATGTTTTAAAAAGAGTGGTCGGAATATATGAATATTCTTTTTAATATCTTCTCTGGTTAGTTTGTTATTTCGAAATTTAAAAACAGATTCATCCTTAAATAACGATTCCATATCAACCTCCCCAATGGAAGGATCAATTGCCTCATATCCTCGAATTATAACCGCATTATTTCTTTTATGTCCAACACCCTTACGGCTGATTTCATCTAAAAACGTTTCATAATCACCTTTCTTTAAAGCAGTTAAGGCTTTATGCCATCCG
>JAZLCE010000003.1:0-9959 GCA_045614025.1 Alphaproteobacteria bacterium | reverse complement strand
TATCTGTCCATTCATAGTTTTCGCCAGCAGCAGCATCAGCTAAATTTTCGCCTGTTGAAGGAATATCGCCATCATGCAAGAGTTTGAACCAAATTTTGGCATGTTCTTTTTCATTATCTGCAGTTTCTTCAAAGATTTTAGCAATTTGAACATAGCCTTCTTTTTTAGCTTTAGAAGCATAGTATGTATATTTATTGCGAGCTTGAGATTCGCCTGCAAAAGCAGCCCATAAATTAGCTTCTGTTTTTGTTCCTTTTAAATTTTCAGTCATTTTGTGTTCCTTCCTTTTGATGACAATTAGCGCAAAGGCCGTTAAATAAAATGTTGTGATCCTCAATAATATATTCTTTATGAGAGATATTCAAATTCTCCATATAAGGAATATCTATATCATATACGTTTAAACAGTTTTTGCAAGAAAAATGATAATGCCCATGCGTTTGAAAATCGTAATGGTCTGGATTATTTGCAATTTTAATATGCAAAATTTTTTCATCTGATGAAAAATTTCCCAAAATACGATAAACAGTTCCAAGGCTTATTTGTGGATAAACCTTTTTTGCATATTCATAAACTTCCAAAGCCGTTGGATGATTCAGCGTATGTAACGCTTCGAGAACAATCATTTTTTGCTTTGTATTTCTACTCATTTTTTTTACCTTATTAATAATAATTACTAATAAGAATTTACTCTTATTTTTATTTCTTGTCAATAAAGAAAAATATTTTTTTTATAACTCTATGATTTTATTTGTTTTAAACAAAAATCTCTATAGTTTGTATTTGCTTTTTTGAGATTAAAATCTTTAAAAAAAGAAATAAATTCATCTAGTTTTATATTAAGATCGTTTTGATAATTTAATGAAATAATTTCAAGTTCAATAAATTCAGTTTTATTATTAATAACATCTAATGCAATATTAAATGTTAAATTTTCTTTTGTTTTTGTGTAAACAGTTCTTTTTTTATTCACTTTACAATAAGCGGATATGCCAATTTGTTCTAAAAGTAAAAGAAGGCGTTTTTCTTTTTTTATAGGGAAGGGAATATTCTTTTCTTTTTTTAAACACTCATTGTTATTGATGGCTGATTTTCTTGTTAATTCCATGTATGAATTGTTTGTTTTTCTTAATCGAAGGCAAGCATCTTTTTGAGTATATTTATTATTTTTATCTTTCAAATAAATATCTTCTTCTTCAAGCTTTTCTTTAAGATTGAAGTTTAACTCATTTAAAATAAAAGAAATAAGTTTATCAGAATGGGTGCAAAAAAATTTTTCTTCACATTCAATTTGAGTTTTCATTTGGCTATAAATTCCTTTTTTTATGGCCTGAAGTATAAAGTGATTATTTTTTTTTAACAAGCTCTTTTTTTATGTTGACAGATAATTTTTTTAGGAGTAAATTACCAAAAATTCAAAAACTTAAGGTAATTTCAAACGCATTTTTTTAGTAAGTGTGTGAGGTTTTTTATATATTTTTTTGCTGAGTGAAACGGAGTCAAATTATGTTTGAAAAGAGGTTATATAAAATCAAAAAATCGATCAAGAAACATTTTGTTCCAAAATTGTTTGAAGTGATCAAAAAGAAATATACGGTGAATGATTTCAAAAAGGATGCAATTGCAGCTTTAACTGTCGCCGTTGTTTCAATTCCATTGGCAATGGCTTTTGCAATTGCTTCAGGGGTTGATCCGGCCAAAGGGTTATATACAGCAGTTGTTGCTGGGTTCTTTGTTTCTCTTTTAGGTGGATCAAGATATCAAATTGGTGGACCAACAGGGGCTTTTATTATCATTATTTTAGGCGTTGTTGCCCAACATGGGTATACTGGTTTATTGGTAACGATGATTTTAGCAGGGATTATTTTAATTATCGCGGGTGTTTTGCGTTTAGGAACATATATTAAATATATCCCATATCCAGTTGTTACAGGGTTTACAGCTGGTATCGGATTAATTTTAATTTCAACTCAAATCAAAGATTTGTTTGGTCTTGATATTAAAGAAGTGCCTTCAGCCTTTCTTGATAAATGGGAATCATATTTTGTTCATTTAAAAACAATGAATTTCAGCACTGTTTTGGTCAGCATTCTTGCTTTTGCAACAATTATGTTGCTTAAAAAGAAATATCCACGTTCACCATTTTATTTATTAAGCGTTGTTTTATCAACTTTAATTGCCGTTATTTTGGGTTTAAATGTGGATACAATTGGTTCTCGCTTTGGGGAAGTTCCTCACTTTTTGCCAATGCCTGAAGCTCCTTCACTCACATTGAACAGTATGATGCTTTTGCTCCCAAGTGCTTTCACAATTGCCTTTTTGGCCGGAATTGAATCGCTTTTAAGTGCAAAAGTTGTTGATAGTATGAGTGGTGATAACCATAACCCTAATGTTGAATTGATTGCGCAAGGAACTGCAAATATTGCAACGGCCTTTTTTGGCGGCTTACCTGCAACAGGGGCAATTGCAAGAACGGCAACGAACTATAAGGCAAATGCTTATTCTCCTGTTGCTGGTATTTTGCATGCTGTGTTTATTTTATTGTTTATGGCGGTTTTAGCAGGGATTGCAGGATATATTCCATTGGCTTGTTTATCTGTTGTGATGATTGTAATCGGTTGGAATATGTTAAGTATTGATAAAGTGAAAAAACTTTTAACAGCCCCAAAAGGAGATAGAAACACATTAATTGTCACCCTTCTTTTAACGGTGTTTGTTGATTTAAACACAGCAATTTCAGTTGGTTTTGTGATGGCAAGCATTATCTTTATGCACCGTATGAGTCACCAAATTGCGATTGAAAATGAAGATAAACTTTCAAAAGAAAAATTTGGTGGTGAAAATATTGCAGAATCATTGGTTGATAAAGGGGTGATGGCTTTGCGTGTATCTGGACCACTTTTCTTTGGTGGGGTAGATGAAGTTTCTTTATTCTTAAATCAATTTAAAACAGCTCCAAAGGTTTTAATTCTTCGAATGGGGCAGGTTCCGCTTATTGATGCTAGTGGTGCAAATTTAATTGTTGAATTTATTAAAAAATTGAAAAAACAAGGAACAAAAGTAATTATTTGTAACATTAAAAAGCAACCACGCCGTATTTTGCACCATGCATTATTGCAAGAACGAATTAATTGGAAAACATTATCTATTGCTAGTGATTTTCAAAATGCGCTTAAAATTGCAAGAAGATGTTTAAAACAAATGCAATAATCAAAAGCTTGCAAGGTATAAAAAATCAGTCTTTTGAATAAAAAGGCTGATTTTTTTTATCTGTATTTTATGTTTGAAGATATGAGATGTTATATCGTTGTTTAATTGATTAAAATTTTATTCAATGTTTAAGTAAAGCTTTAAGAATAAACAATAACATATTAAGAATAAAATATTTATTTGTATTTTTAAAGTCGGAAATCTAAGGGTCGTTTTTTATTCCCTATTTTCATCCCCCTATACTTTCATTATACCACGGGTTTGGATTTTCGGGGCCAAAAATTTTCAAAAAAAATATATCTTTTTTATCTCTTTTCTTATAATTAATTGATTTTAAATGATTATTCTTTATTAAAAAATTGCATAAAAATTGGTAAAAAATGCTTTTTTTATGTTTTTATCTTAAAAAAATATCTTAAAATTGAAACAAAAAAAGCCCATTTTAAAGCATAAAAATTATGCTTCAAAATAGGTAATTTTAACGACCCTTAGATTTCCGACTTTTCGTCTTAAACAGTTAACAAAAGGAAAAAGCCATGTAAACATTTTTTCATTTTATTTTAAAGGAGGCACACCATGTTTCATTCATCACGCACAACATTAAAAGAGCTTAAAAAACGTTATCTTAACATTCTTAAAAAATGCCTCCTAGCGAACCTAATGGCTTTTTCTTTTTGTCTTCCCGCTATGGCAGAAACAATCACTGATGAAAATGGAAATGTTTTTATTTCATATGAAGGAACTCAAGAAGAATTTGTTGAAGCAACTGTAACACATGGAATAACATTGCCGGGAAATGTCACTGTCAATCTCTCTAATGCAATTTATTTAGGTGGTGGTGTTGGGATTAATGAATATTCTGCACAAAATGTTCAATTTAACATGGTTAATACCATTGTGAATGGCAGATTGGGTGGGGGAATTACTGGTGGACAATATCAAGCTCAAATATCTGATACAAATATAACAAGTCTTAATTCTTATATCATTAATTTGAAAAATTCAGAACTTAATAATAGCAGTTCTATTTTTGGAACCAGCGGAACAATTGCAAAAATTAAGGATCGTGTTGAATTTAATTTTGAAGATACTGTTATCAATACTGAGGGTTTAACAGGTGTATATGCCTCAGATAATGCACGATTTGATGTAAAAGAGTTTCAGATAAATTTTAAAAATGTTACCTCTACAGGATACTTATTAGGAACTGCATCAAACTATGTAATGAGTACATGGCTTTGGTTTTCACGGCATATTTTTAATATAGATAAATTTTCGATTAACCTAGATAATTATATTGGAAATGGAACCGTTAGAATTATCAACTCAACTCCAGATAGAATGAGTAGCGAAGAACACGATATATATACTTTCAAAGAAATGAATATTAATTTAAAAAATTCTAATGTACCTGAAGTAAAAGCAATCCATTCCGCCGCATCAAAGGTAACTGTTGAAAATAATTTAAATATCTTTATTGATAAAGATTCTGTTGTAGCCGGAAATGTTTTAGCTTATCAAGGGTTACTTGGTAAAAGTAACAACTATGGTAGATCAGTTGCTGATATTAAAAATATTACTATTGGCGTTCAAGGAAATGTTGGTGGAATTTATGGTTTAATATTAGATAATACAAAAGCGATAACAACGGGAGATATAATTGTTAATTTGGATGGTGCAACTATTCAAAATAACGTTACTGGTGCATATTTAGATATAAAGAATCAATATGTTTCTACAGGCGATTTCAAAGTAAATGTCTATGGGAACACGGTTGTAAATGGTTCCATTATGGCTTCAAACGATAAAGAAAATGAAGTGTTAACAATGGGAGAATCCATTTTAACTGTTGAAGAAAATGCCCATTTAACAGTTGGTTCCGTTGATATGGATACAAACATTATTAAAGGAGATATTTCCTTTATCGATCAAATTAAGTTAAAGAAAAAAGGCGCATTGAAAGGATCTGTTAACTCTCAAAATCTTGGGGAAACAAGTGTTTTTTTAGAAGAAGACTCTTCTTTGCAATTAACGGGAACATCAAATATTGAAACATTATCATCTGATGGTGGAACAGTTGATTTATCAAACACAACAAGCGAAACCTCAATTCAAGTTGGTTCACTTGAAGGTGAAGGAACAACTTTTAAGGTGGCAAGTGAAGAGGTTGCGCAAACAACAATTGGAAACAATAAATCCAAAAAATTAACGGTTTCTGCCACAGGGGAATTCAATGACCAAGTGAATGATGCAAATAAATTGGCTTCTTCCCTTGCATCAGTTTTAACCATTCAAGAAGGGGAAACAGATTTAGCTCTTACAGCGGAAGAAGGCAAAATTGCAAGACCAATGACAGCTGAAGTTAAAGATGGCCTTGTTCAAAACGTTCACGTTTCCGGTAATGGGGTCACAGAATCAGTTAAAGACGTAATGGGACTTCAAGTTTTGTCATTTAGAAATCAAATTAACGACGTTCAAAAACGTATGGGTGATTTAAGGTTAGATGAAAATACCAAAGGCACTTGGGTCAGAGCGTTTGGTGGCGATGTTAAATTTGGCGATATGGGGCTTAAGAATAAATATAACACTCTTCAAGCCGGTGCTGATTTCAAAAAAGGAAATGCTTATTTTGGCGTAATGGCAAGTTTAACCAAAGGCGATTCCAAAATGAACAGAGGCACAGGCGAAGATAAAACCTATGGCATGGGCGTTTATGCTGGATATATGGCCAATAATGGTTGGTATTTGGATGCCACAGCCAAGCAAATGCACCTTCAAAATAAATTTAAAGCCCAATATACCACAGGCGAAGTTTCAAGAGGATCATATAAAACCTGGGGCACCAGCGTTTCTTTAGAAGCAGGTAAACGCATGCAATTGCCTTGCGGATTCTTTGTTGAACCGCAAGCAGAACTCATGTATGGCAGAGTTCAAGGCATTGATTACACAACATCTGCTGGCGTTAAAGTTGAGCAAGAGGCATTTGAATCTTTAATCGGAAGAGCGGGCTTAAGTGCAGGTAAAACCTTTAAAGATAAAGGATCCATTTATGCAAATGTTTCTATTCTTAACGATTTTGCAGGCAAAACAAAAACATCTTTCACCTATCAATCTCAAGAAACAAAAACAAGAGAAGATATGGGCGGAGCATGGACAGAGTTTGCTGTTGGTGGCACCTATAAGCTGAATAAAAACACTGCCGTTTATGGCGAGTTTGCCACAAGCAAAGGAACAGATTTAACAAATCCAATTCAATGGTCTGTTGGCTTAAGACTCAGTTTTTAGGGGATAAAAAAAGCGCTCTTTTTGAGCGCTTTTTTAATGAGGTTTTTAAAAAGACTCTTTTAAATTTTTGATAATATTTAAAAATTTGTTTTTAAAATCTTCTAATTCGTTGATTTTAATATGTTCATTATTTGTATGCGCTAATGATTCATCCCCAGGGCCGAAAATAACTGTTTCAATGCCATATTCTTGATAAAATCCAGCTTCAGTGGCATAATCAAGAGAAGTCACAAATGAAGAGGGGTTTTCTTTTTGAATGGCTGGAATAATTTTTGATTCTATATTTCCATTAAAACAAGGCATGCAATCTGTTTCAAATAAAGTAACGGGAGTTCCCCTATATTCTTTGGAAAGAGCGTTATGATAGGCTTGAATTTGTTTAATCACTTTATTTGATTTTTCTTGATTATTTGAGCGTATTTCAAAATCAATTGTTGCATCTGGGGCAACAAGATTACATCCAGTTCCTCCATTTAATAGGCCAACATTCAAGGTAAGATCGCTGTTTTGATAGAGCAGGGCAGTTTGTTCAATAAAATTAACCAAACGAGCGGCAATATAAAGAGCATTAATACCATTTTCAGGATGACTTGAATGACAAGCTTTTCCAATGATTTTGGTTTGTAATCCGCTAAATCCTTTGCTTTTAATGCCAATTTTAAGATTTGTTGGTTCTAAAACAAAAGCATATTTGGGTTTGATATTCTTTTGTTTGAAAAATTGAATAATAGATGTGATACCTTGACAAGAAGTTTCTTCATCAGAGGTGAAACAAAGAAAAATTGGAATATTTAAGGCTTTTAATTCTTTTAAAGAACTGAGTAAAATAGAAACAGATTGCTTCATGTCAACAGCCCCTCTACCAAAAATGCAATTGTTAATTATGCTTGCTTTAAAAGGGTTTATTGCCCATTCTTCATCTTTTGCTGGAACGGTATCTAAATGACATGAAAATAAAATACCGTCCGAAATATCATTAAAACTTGTTACATTAATTCCAGCAACTAAATTAAATAAATGACCAGTTTTATTTTTGATGCGTACACAAGATATTTTTTCTTGTTCAAAATATGAAATAATATACTGAATGATATCAGAATTTTCTTTTAAAGGGTTGTCTGTTCTAATTTCAATAAGCTCTGATAAAATTTTAACTGTATCTTGCATCTTATCCTCCTTGCTTTGTTAGTTAAAACAAAAATAACCATCTTGTCAAGGAGATATGTTTGTTTAACCCGCGCGTTGATGCGTTGGATGCATCGTTTGTAATGGTATTTTCTGGTTCCATTTTTGAATAACGGCTGCTTTTTGACATTCTTGCAATGTATATTTTGCTAATTGTTGAATAGACATTTGATTCTTAAGGGCAAACGAAACAATATTTGGATTTTTTGTTTGCTTAAGCGCCAAAATTGAAAAAATATCATTTTTTAGATAAGGAGGAATAGCTTTTTGCTTTTGAAGAGATGATAAAATAGTGGTAATAAAACTTTGGGTTGCACCAGAATTAAGAAGGCCAAATTCCAAAATTTTCATCTCTTTTTCTGAAAGTGGTAAATTTTTATCAATATTCTCAATAAGTTGAGATGCTTCATTTGAAACAGTTGGTAAAGATTTATTATCCAATATAATTTGTTTAGAAGAATAGTTTGCTGGTTTATTTTGAATTTCTTTTAATTTTTCAATCACTTCTTGAGGAGTTAATTTTTTGCTTGTTGCTAGATTTACTTTAAATGCTTTTTTGATTATGACTTTTGAAAATTTTTCTCTTTCTTCTTTTCTTAGATGAATGCCAGCAAAACAATCTAATTTTGTTTTGTATTCACTTGTTTTTAAATATTTTGCTATAAGTTTTTCATATTTCTTGAGTTGTCTTCTTGAAAAATGTTTAAAATCAAAATGGCCATTTTCATTTGTTGGAAAGAGTTTTGATCCTTGAAGATGTGGGTTATCTAGTATCCAAAGTTGGGCATCTTCAATAATAAGGGTGGCAATCTTATCTCGATTAAGAGATTTTTTCTTTAACGTTTCATCAATGAATTTATTTCTGTTTTCTTTTGTTTTCTTTTCTCGTTGTTTTTTAATATCAGCAAGTTGTAATTGAATAGTTTGCATTAATTTAAATGGAATATTCAAAAATGCAAATCCAAATGAAAAACCCATTTCCCCCATTGTTTTTTGTTGTGTGAGTTTATCAAGGGCTGCCCAAATGACTTCTTTTCGGAATTTTTCCCAGTTAAATTCGCCAGATTCATCTTCAAATTCATCTTCATCTGCATATGTTACATTTTTGATAAGATCATCATAGATTTTTTCTTTTTCTTTTTTTAAATCTTTAAGTTTTTTCTCTTTGAGATTATTTAAAAAGTTTTCAATTGCTTGTGCAATCAAATCATTATAGTTAATTTCTTCAAGAGTTTCAGGATTTTGCAATTCTTCTTGAAGTTGAAAAGCTATTCGGTTGAACTTTGAAGAAGGATTAAGTAAGTTGCTGTCAGCAGAAAAGATATCATGACCCTTAATTTTGTTTTCCTGAACCAGTTGATATGTGTGCATCAAATTTTGGTATTTTTGAACAAATTCTATTTTGTTGATTAAATCTGTTGTTTTATTGATATTTTGAAAAAGATCTAAAACAAATTTATTACCAATTACATGAGGAGAAACAAGTTTAAGAAAAGTATTAATTTGATTATCATTTCTTAAAGATTGCTTGCTTAAAGAGGTAAGTAAACATTCTTTGAAATATTTTGGGTTATCTAAACCGCAAATTTTCGTTAAAGCTTTCACATTAACATCATAGATATGATGGCATTTTAAGCTATAGGTCTGCAACAATGCAGAGGGAATTGTTATTTGAACCATAGGGCTCCTTTTATCTTTTTTTTATATTAAATCAATATTCCTTTTTTTTGCATTTGTCAAGTATATAAAATAACAAATAAGTGATTATTTTAAATAAAAAAAACAATTGACAAAAAGTTAATATTATGATATTATTCTTAAACTTAAAAAGTATAGAGAGGTTTTTTATGCTGCAAAAAGAAATTAGAACAGCGATAAATGAAGCAAAAATGAAGGATGAAGGTATTTTCTTGAATTATCAATATGATTTTTCAAGTGTGAAAGAGGTTTTGATACAACATCCTGAATTAATTGATTCGCAAGATGAAGAAGGAAACACGCTTTTGCATCATTTGGTTGATCCAAAAGCACTTGTTAATGGATTGAATTTAAAAGAAGTTTTGCAATATAATCCCAATCCTTATGTAAAAAATAAAGAAGGGTTAACGCCTCGTTTAGTTTTGTTATCAGATGAAGCTTGTTTTGATAAAAATTATGAACAAGATGTTTTATCAGCCTATGAGCAAAGCTATATGTCAACACAAACTGCTGAAATTTTTAAAGGAATTGTGTTGTTAATGAATAAAATTGAAGAAGGCGAAAAGTCTGATGATCAATAT
>JAZLCE010000002.1:0-62872 GCA_045614025.1 Alphaproteobacteria bacterium | reverse complement strand
ATTTAAAGAAGCGCCGTCTTTAAAAGTAACAGCTCCTGTTCCAGTAATACCGCCATCAAGCGTTAAATCTCCTGAAACAGTGATTGTTCCTGTGTTATAAATATCATTAAGTTTATTGCCTGTTTTATTGCCTTTAAAGATGTTTGTTCCTTCAAATCCAATTGTGCCCTCGTTATATATTGCACCACCAAGTGATTCATATCCACCTGTTGCATAGTTGCCTGTAAATTCTGAATCCTTAATGCTTTCAATTGTGCCTTTATTCCAAATTGCACCACCTTGAGCTTTGCCATATTTACTAATAGCATAGTTCTCAATAAACTTCCCGTTTAATGTTTTGATTATTCCTGTGTTATACATTGCACCACCAAATGCACCACCAGAACCATCTTCAAGCCCATCTCCTTGTGCATAATTATCTTTGAATAGCACATTAATCATTTTTTCAGTTATTGCTGCTCCACGAGCCCCATCCCCAGTAGCAAATGCGCCACCATAGGCTTCGCCTGCAGTATTTTTGGCATAATTTCCAATAAAATCTACATCCACAATATTATCAATACGCCCAGCTGCATCTAGAGATGCGCTTACATACAGGTTTTTAATTGCCCCTCCCATTACAAGAGCATCCCTTGATTCAGTAAAAACAAAATTTCCGTGAAATTCGCTCTCTGAAATTTCTTTAATAATATGATAATTATCTATTGCTCCACCAGAAGCATGTCCTGATGCTTCTGAGCCAGGTTTTTGTGAGCTGTTATTGATAAATTTTGTTTTATGTATCTTATTAACAACACCTCTTTGATTGTTATCAATAACACCGCCGTGACCACCACCGCTATTATTCTCTCCTGCAAACATATGATTATTTTTGAATTCTGTTTCTTCAATAAGTTCAATAACTGAAGGAGAACCTGCTGTATTTGTTCCATTATAAATAACAGCTCCATGAGGAGAGCTTTGTTGTGTTAAAAATGAATTGTTTTCAAAAATGGTATTTTTAATGCTTTTAATTTGGCCACCATCAAGATTTCCAACTAACCCACCCCATAAATCATGCCCCTTTAAGGTGTTAACATCATTATTTTTTACTATCAAATCGGATATTTCTGTAATAATCCCTTTATTTTGAATAAATGCAGATCCCCACAAAGCATACTGACTATTAGGTCTTGAAGAAGTTAACAAGTCATTATTTTGAACAACAACGCTATTAATTTTTAACTCTCCCAAGTTCGTAATTAATCTTTCTTTTCCAATGCCAAATGTATTGCTGTTTCCAAGGCTTGGTATTGTTCCAGCAACATATTCATTATTAGAAATTTTAAAAGTTTGATTCGTGTTTGTCCAAGAGGCAACATTTTGAAGTGCAACAGATTGGCCTGCTTGAATCGTCATCCAACCATCAATATTTTGAACGCCCGAAGCATCAAAAACAACATTTGCATCAGCTGTTCCTAAAGCATCTGTTAACCCTTGAAATGAAGTAACAGTTGTTGCATAAGTATTTAAAGAAAAAAGAAAACTTGTTGTTAAAAGTGTTGCATATATTTTTTTCATAGTTCCCCCTAAAAATGCATATTATTCTATGTTTAACTGGATAGCATAAAGGAACGTTTAAATCAATCACTTTTTTTATTAAATGGTTTAAAGACATTTTTTTTCAATCTTTGATTTTAAAAGGATTTTCTTTTAAATTAGCTCAAATAAAGATCAAAAATAAGTGGTGAGAATAAACGTTCCTTAAAATAAATCACAGTTCATTTAAATTTATCAAAGGAGTTTTTTATGGCTATTATCGGATATATTCGTGTTTCATCAGAAAAACAAACAGTTTCTCACCAAAAACATGAAATACAAAAATTTGCAAAAAACAATAATATTGACATTCAGCAATGGGTGGAAGAAACCATTTCTTCTAGAAAACATTTAACACAAAGAAAACTTTTTAAAGTTCTTACTAATATGAAACCAGGCGATATTTTAATTTCTTGCGAAATATCTCGTCTTGGTCGATCGATTTTAGAAATTTTTAAAATTCTAGAAAACTGTTTAAATAAAGGATGCCAAATTTGGACAATCAAAGAAAAATACAGATTAGGAGACGATATACAATCAAAAGTTATTGCTTTTACATTTGGTGTTTCTGCTGAAATTGAGCGTAATCTTATATCGGAACGAACAAAGGCTTCCTTAGAAAACTTAAAAGCCAGTGGAAAAAAACTAGGACGTCCCTTTTCATCTAAAAATAAAAAATTAAAACTTTCAGACCATGCAAATAAAATTAAACAACTTTTAGAACAAGGTGTTTCAAAAACCAAAATTGCAAAAGAGTTTAAAGTTGAACGAACAACTCTTCGATACTTTCTTAAACGAGAAAATTTAAATTAAGATATAAAAAAAGAGGCGCGTAAAAAAGCGCCTCTTTTTTTTAAGCCAAACCACTTAAAACAAATGAAGTTAATCTTCTTGAAAATGCAGCCGGATCTTTAAGTGGTTCTCCTTCAGCAATTAATGTTTGATCAAATAAAACCAAAATAGCATCATTTATTTTATCATCCATCTCTTTTTTATCCAACATATCTGCCAATTTATGAATCACTTCATGACGCGGATTAATTTCCAAAATCCGATCACTATTCATAGCAATTTGTTGCCCATGCGCCTTCATTAAACGTTCAAGGTTCAAACTCATAACTCCAACAGGCGTAATCAAAGCAAATGGACTTTTAGTTAATCGATCTGTTGCTTGCACATCTTTAACGCTTTCTTTAAGCGTTTCTTTAATACGATTAATTAATTCTTTTTCTTTATTTTTATCTAAAGTTTGTTCTGTTGGTTCATTTTCTAATTTAATTTTTTCAATATCAGATCCTGCATGCATAACGGAAACAATTTTTTTACCTTTATGTTCCGTATAAGTTTGAATCCAAAATTCATCAATAGGATCTGTAAGCAATAAAACATTTATTCCACGTGCTGCAAATCCTTCTAGCTGTGGATTATTTTTTAAAGCTTCAATATTTGTTCCAGTCAAGTAATAAATATTTTCTTGTCCTTCTTTCATTGAAGAAACATATTCATCAAAACTTGTTAATTCATCCCCTTTTGTTTGATTAAAACGACAAAGATCTGCTACCTCTAATCTTTCATCAATTGGTTCATACAATCCTTCTTTAAAAACAATACCAAATGAATCCCAAAACTTTTTATAATCTTCTTTATCTTCAGATCGTTTTTTAAGCTCATTTAAAATACGTTTAACAATGCCTTTTTTAATTTTTTGCATCACAGGTGTTTTTTGAAGCATTTCTCTTGATACATTTAATGGCAAATCATTTGTATCAATCACACCTGTCATAAATCTTAAGAAAAATGGCATTAATTCTGGCAAATCATCTGAAATAAAAACTCTATTCACATAAAGTTGAATATTTGATTTTCTGTCAGGTTGAAAAAGATTAAATGGCGGTTTTGTTGGAACAAATAATAATGCTGTATAATCAATTGTTCCTTCTGCTTTATAATGCATTGTCATCCATGGCTCATCAAAGGCATGAGAAACTGATTGATAGAAATCTTTATATTGTTCTGTTGTAATTTCTGATTTTGAACGTGTCCAAAGAGCACTTGCAGAGTTAATTGTTTCTTCTTTAGCACCTTCTTTCAAAATAATTGGAATTGAAATATGATCTGAATATTGTCGCACTAAATGGCGCAAACGAATGGGTTCTAAAAACTCTTCAGCATCTGATTTTAATGAAAGAATAATGCTTGTTCCAATTGGCAGGGAATCATCTTCTTCAATTGTGAAAGATTCCGCACCAGATGATACCCAAATATATCCTTTGTCATCCCCTGCTTTTTTTGTTTTAACAGTAACTTTATCTGCAACCATAAATGCAGAATAAAACCCAACACCAAATTGACCAATAAGGGCCATATCTTTTTGTTTATCGCCTGTTAATGATTTAATAAATTCAGCAGAACCAGATCTTGCAATTGTTCCCAAATGATTGATTAAATCTTCTTTATTCATGCCGATTCCATTATCGGCAATCGTTAATGTTTTATTTAATTTATCAGGCGTTAAAACGATTTTAAATTCGCCAGTTTTTGAAGCTAATTCTGGATGCAATAATAAGGCATATCTTAACTTATCAGAAGCATCAGATGCATTTGAAATTAATTCTCTTAAAAAAATCTCTTTATTCGAATATAAAGAGTGGATCACAATATCTAAAACCTTGCTAACCTCAGCCTTAAATTCTATTTTTTCTTCTGTCATTTTTTTTCCTTTCATCTGATACATACATATATAAGCAGTTTTATTTAAAATTCAAGAAGCTATCAAAAACTTATTTCTTCTTTTTTTCGTGCATATCACAAGTTATTTCTTTTTTCAATATCCTTGTTGACTTTTAATAAAAATTATGATATTTATAACAAAAATTTGAAAAAAATTGTTGTAAGCGATTGTTTTCTTTATTGTGGAAAACATTTTTTTTAACTTTAATAAACAATTGCTTATTTCGTCCACTTTATTTTGAGGAAAGAAAAAATGACTGCTCATGTAATCGTATTCGCAAATGAAAAGGGCGGCACAGGAAAATCAACCCTTGCCATGCATATTATTGTTGCTTTATTGCGCCTTGGAAAAAAAGTTGTTTCTTTTGACTTAGATTATCCACAAGGTTCTTTGACTCACTACCTTGAAAATAGAGAACAATTCTTAAAAAACATGGGCACTCCAATTCCAATGCCTGTTCATACACATTGGACAGATGAAATGGCAAAAATTTATACGATCCGTGGCCAAATTGAAAAGGCAAAAGAAACTGCTGATTTCATTATTGTTGACACACCAGGAAGCAGCAACGATTATTCTCAAGAAGCTATGGTTTTAGCTGATACGCTTATCACACCATTAAATGATAGTTTAATTGACCTTGATGTTTTAGCTCAAGTGGATACAGGTTCATTACGCATTAAAGGTCCAAGTCACTTTTCACAAAAAGTTTGGTCCACCCGTCAACAACGCATGATTGAACGCAAACCACCTCTTCATTGGTTAATTGTTCGCAATCGTTTAACATACACAAAGAGCAAAAACTCTCAATTAATGACAACACTTTTAAATGCTCTTTCAAGACGCATTCATTACACATTATCTGCTGGTGTTTCTGATCGTGTGATTTACAGAGAGTTGTTCTTAAAAGGATTGACAATGATGGATTTAAAAGAAAATGGCTTGAATATGCATACTTCTCCATCTGCTTTGAGTGGACGCCAAGAAATCATTAACGTTCTTCAAAATATTTTTCAAAGAGACTTGCAAACAGCCCCTGCAAATGATATAAATGTTTAATAACATTTTTTCATTTTGCAAGGAGACTAAATGAACATTCAATCTATCAAAACTTCGCCTTATGCCGATCAAATATGTGGCACAAGCGGGTTAAGAAAAAAGATTTCTATTGTTAAGCAAGAAAACTATCTTGAAAATTTTGTTCAATCTATTTTCAATTCATTAGAAGGGTTTGAAGGAAAAACGCTTGTCATCGGTGGTGACGGGCGTTATTTCAATAATATCGCTATTCAAAAAATTATTAAAATCGCTATTGCCAATCAATTTGGCCGATTAATCATCGGGCAAAATGGAATTTTATCAACACCAGCCACTTCGCATTTGATTATTAAACGTAAAGCTTTTGGTGGAATTATTTTATCAGCCAGCCATAATCCTGGTGGTCCAAATGGAGATTTTGGCATTAAGTTTGATACTGCTGATGGTGCCCCTGCCCCACAAAATATTTCAGATAAAATAACAGAACAAACCAAAATAATTGATCATTATTGGATGGCTGACATTGGCGATATCAAGCTTTCAGAAATTGGCGAACAAGTTATTGGTTCAACAATTATTGAGGTTGTTGATTCTGTTAGAGATTATGCTTCTTATATGCAAGAAATTTTTGATTTTGAAGCCATATCAAATCTCTTTAAAAATGGATTTAAAATGTCTTATGACGCTTTAAATGCAGTTACAGGTCCTTACGCATCTTATATTTTTGAAACACTTTTAGGCGCTGAAGAAGGAACTGTGTTAAACAAAACACCTTTACCTGATTTTGGTGGACTTCATCCAGAACCAAATTTAACATATGCAAAACATTTTGTTGATAAAATGTATCAAGACGATGCGCCTGATTTTGGGGCGGCTTCAGATGGTGACGGTGATCGATATATGATTTTAGGAAAAAAGTTTTTTGTTGCCCCTTCTGATAGCTTGGCAATCATTGCCGAATATATGCAACAAATTCCCTTTTATAAAAACCATTTCTTTGGTGTTGCACGATCTATGCCAACAGCCCCATCAGTTGACAAAGTGATGGATAAAAAAGGGTTACCTGTTTATGCAACGCCAACTGGATGGAAATTTTTCAGCTCACTTTTAAATGCAAAAAAAATCTCTTTATGCGGGGAAGAAAGTTTTGGAACTGGATCATTTCACCTTTGCGAAAAAGATGGTATCTGGGCTATTTTATTCTGGCTTAATATCATTGCTATCACGGGAAAATCAGTTGAAGAATTAAATTATGATTTATGGCATAAATATGGACGCGTTTTCACATCAACGCAAAGTTATGAAGGCCTTGAATTAGAACCAACTCAAAAAATGATGAGTGCACTTAAAGAAAAACTTGAAAGTTTGGTTGGGCAAACTTTTTGTGGTCATAAAGTCATTTCAACCAGCATTTTTGATTATATTGATCCTGTTACGGGTGACAATGCAAATAATCAAGGATATATTATTCAATTTGAAAATGGTCGCATTTTCTCACGTTTATCTGGAACAGGAAGTAGCGGCGCAACGCTTCGCATGTATTATGCCTCTGAAACAAATGATCAAACTCAATTTGATAAACCAGCGACTGAAGCTTTAACTGATTTTATTGTTGCTGCAAATGAAATTTTGCAAATTAAGGAGTATACAGGAAAAGATGCTCCAAATGTGATAACTTAAGAGAAAATATGCATCAAAAAAGGCGGTTCAAAACCGCCTTTTTTATTAACAGAAATTTTATTAATTTATCACTCCATATTACACGCGCTCAATGAAGATGTAACAGATGAATTTGATTACTCTTGCTGTTCTTTTTTTCCTCTGTTATTCTTTCTTAATTTATCATTTGCTTCTATTTTGAGATTCCTGTTTTTCTATGATAAAAAATTTAACAGTCGTTTTTATTTTTCAAAAATTATGCGTTATCTTCCGAAATAAGCATCCACAGCGCGAACCAATGCTTGCCCTAATTTTTTGCGATATGCCGCTTTTTGCATTTCACGTTCTTCATGGCGGTTGGACATATAACCCATTTCAAGCAAAACTGATGGAATATTTGGCGATTTTAAAACAGCAAATCCTGCAAAACGATGAGCATTTGGCAATAACTGAACAGTTCTTTGCATTTCCTTAACAACTAAATCTGCATATACACGAGACTCTTTCATTGTATCTTGCTTTGCCAAATCAATCAAAACAGAACTCACCTCTTGTTGATAATCATCCAAATCCATCCCAAGTAAAATATCGGATTTGTTTTCGCGTTCAGCTAAAGCTGCAGCTTCTTTATCAGATGCTTTTTCAGAAATTGTGTAGATTGACAGACCTCTTGCTTTGGTGTTTCTTGCACTATCTGCATGAATTGAAACAAACAAATCTGCTTTTGCTTCATGTGCTTTTTTAACTCTTCCACGAAGCGTGATAAAAATATCTCGATCTCTTGTTAAAACAACTTTATACCCCGCTTTTTCCAAAAGTGTCTTGGTTTCTTTAGCCATTTTAAGGGTTAAATCTTTTTCAAAATGACCATTTTTTGAAATAGCACCTGGATCTTGCCCACCATGCCCCGCATCTAAAACAATCACTTTTTTAGATTTACCAAATGGCAATAAACCGCTTTGAGTTTTTAAGGACGGTTTCGTTGTTTGCTTTTGGACATTTGACGCATCTGATAAAACCTTTGCAGATGCAGTTGCTTGATAACCACTTCCTTTAACTGGATTACTTGGTTTTAAATCCAAAACAAAACGCCAAATACCTTTATTGTTTTCTGGAGGTAATGTAAAATGACTTTCTGAAATATTTTCACCTAAATCCACAACGATTCGAGAAACATCTTTTTGTGGCTTTCCAAACCTAATTTTGGAAACAACTGGCCCTGTTTTAAAATCTTTTTTTGAAACAGATGAGGATATGTTTGCCTTTGGAATATCCAAAACCAATCTTTTTGGATTTTCAAGCGTGAAAATTTTTGGGTCAATTTTTTGCGCCGATTCAACAACAATTCTACCCGTTCCGTTAGAAAATGTGGAAAGACGCACATCAGAAACTGTGGTGGCAAATGCATTGCTCACAACAAATAATATACTTAAAACAAAGAATAAAAACGTTTTAATTTTCATATGACCTTATTTTTTGTATAAAAAAACTTGCTTATTTTCTTTTATACCTATATAATGAAAAATGCAATCAAAAATGATTGCTCAAGAGTTATTTTTTTAATCCGATGGGTTAGCAATGAGTGCTTTTACAACGTCAAATTATTTTCAGAATGTTTTTTATCTGATGGACATCGGATTATGTTTTGCCACAATGCCATTCTTTATTAAACAGAATGCGCGTTATTTTAGATTATCAAAGGAATTTATTTTATGTCAAAAAAGATGCTTATCGATGCGACACATCCCGAAGAAACCCGTGTTGTTGTGTCAGAAAACTCAAGAGTGGAGGAATTAGATGTTGATACTTCCACAAAAAAACAAATTAAAGGAAATATTTATTTAGCAAAAGTTGTTCGTGTTGAACCATCATTGCAAGCTGCTTTCGTTGATTATGGTGGAAATCGTCATGGATTTTTAGCTTTCAGTGAAATTCACCCTGATTATTATCAAATTCCTGTTGCTGATAGAGAAGCATTAAAAGCAATGCTTAAAAAAGCAGCAGAAGATGAAGTTGAACCAACAGAGGAAAATGAAAATACTTCTGATGTTGAAGTTGTTTCTGAAACAGAAAATGACGTTCGGACAAGAGTTTATCCTTCTTTTATTAAAAAATATAAAATTCAAGAAGTGATCCGTCAAGGTCAAGTGATGCTTGTTCAAGTTGTAAAAGAAGAACGTGGAAACAAAGGCGCCGCGCTTACAACTTATTTATCACTTGCAGGACGCTTTAGCGTTTTAATGCCAAATAACGGCAAAGGTGGTGGTATTTCAAGAAAAATCACCAATGTAAAAGATAGAAAAGCTTTACGAACAATTATTGATAAATTTTCAATCCCTGAAGGCATGAGTGTTATTATCAGAACAGCGGGCCAAGGAAAAACAAAAACTGAAATCAAACGTGATTATGATTACTTAATTAAAACATGGATGAAAATCAGAGAAGAAACCCTTGAATCTTTAGCACCAAAATTGATTCACGAAGAAGGAGATATTGTTAAACGTTCATTAAGAGATGTTTTCACTCCAGATATTGAAGAAATTTGGGTAGAAGGCGAAGCTGTTTTCAAATCAGCTAAAGAATTTATGAAAATGTTAATGCCTGCTCAAGCTAAAAAAATTAAACAATATAAAGGTGCGGAACCTATTTTTGTTGCTCATCAAATTGAACAACAGCTTGAAAGCATCCATAACAATATTGTTCAACTTAAATCAGGCGGTTACTTGGTTATTGATCAAACAGAAGCTTTGGTTGCTGTTGATGTTAACTCTGGCAGAGCAACAAAAGAACATGATATTGAAGAAACTGCTTTAAGAACAAATCTTGAAACATGCGATGAACTTGCAAGACAATTACGCTTGCGCGATATGGCGGGGCTTATTGTTATTGACTTTATCGACATGGAAGAAGCTAAAAACAATGCAGCGGTTGAACGCCGGTTAAAAGAAGCATTGAAAAAAGATAGAGCTCGCATCCAAGTTGGCAAAATGTCTGGCTTTGGATTAGTTGAAATGTCTAGACAACGCTTACACTCAAGCTTTTTAGAAAGCAGCTATCAACCATGTGTCCACTGTGGTGGAAAAGGCGTTATTCGTTCTGTTGAATCTTGCGCTATGCATGCCTTGCATATTTTGGAAGAAGCCGCCTTTAAAAACAGCAGCAATAAGCTTTTAATTTCTTTACCTCAAAATGTTGCCACATATCTTTTAAATGTGAAAAGATCTCATTTAGTTGCTTTGGAAACAAAATATAATGTCAACATTCAAATCATTCCTGATGAAACATTATTACGCTCTTCTGATTATAAATTGGAAAGAATCCGTGAAGATGGTGAACGTTTACATGTAAATTTACATGCATCTGCTCGTTATGAACAAAAAGAAAAGAAGAAACAAGATTTCTTGCGTGTACCACTTGATAAAGAACACAAAAAACAACAACCAGTTGAACCTATTCAAAAAGAAGTAAAAGAACCTGAAGTTGTTGAACAGGCAGAAACAACCTCTGAGAAGAAAAACAAAAATAAACGTCGCAGCGAATGGCGGAAAAGACGCAAAGAAAAACGTATGCTTGCTCGTATGAAACAACGTCAAGCTGCAGAAGAAATGGAAAATCAACAGCTCAACACTGAAGAAAAATTCACTGTTGTTGAACAAAAAGACTTTTCTGAATTTAAAGCTGAAGAAAAACCAGAAACAAAAACATCTTTACCTGAAAATAATATAGATGCTAAAGAGCAAAAGCAAAAGTCGACATCTAAAGGCAAAAAAAAGACCCCTAAAAAAGAGAATAAACTAGAACAAAAAACGCCTAAAGAAAATAAAGATAATGGTGAATCAAAATCAGCTCCTAAAAAAGAAAAAGAAACTCCAGTCTTAAAAAAAGAGGATAAACCACAAACATCTAAAAAAAGAACAAATCCAAAATCTGAAAAAAAAGATGTTGAAGCTCCTAAAAATCCAACTCAAGAACCAGAATCAGAAACAAAAACTGATTTAACTGGTGAAAGAAAAAAAGGTTGGTGGAATAAATTAGTTAACCAATAATCTTTTATAAAAACTTTTAAAACAACCCGAAATTTTCGGGTTGTTTTTTTATTTTGGCATTAAATCAATACGTTCTTGAATTCTATAAATTTAATTCAGCCAATAATAATAGCGATTTTTTTATTGTTTTTAATTGCAATTTAACCAAAAATATGTTAGATATTTTTCAATCAAGACCCTATCATCTAGTGGTTAGGATACAACCCTCTCAAGGTTGGTACACGGGTTCGAGTCCCGTTAGGGTCGCCAAAAACAAAAAAGCGCTTTTAAGCGCTTTTTTTTATTTTCAATTTATTCGGTTAAATTAAAAATAATTCTTACTCCACAGTTTTTGTTGGCAAAACATTAATCTTGCGATAAAAATAAACCGCAATAGGAACACCTAAAAGCATACCCCAAAGACCCAAAAAGCTGTGTGCAATATAAAGAATAATCAATGTCATAACAGGGTTAATATGCATCACTGAAGAAACTATTCTTGGATTTAATACATATGCTTCTAAAACATGGATAAAAATAATCATCATAAAAGCCCATAAGCCCAATACCATCCCTCCAGTATTTACCGCCATTAAAAGAATTGGAACAGATGAAATAATCATGCCTAAAACTGGAATTAATCCACAAATAAAAACAATTGTGCATAAAAGTGCAATAGCTTTAATTCCAAGAAAATAGAGCCCTATAGCAGTTAAAAAAGTATTAATTGCAGAAATAATTAATTGAGCTCTAAAATTTTCACCAACAACCTTAGCAAATAAAACAACACTACCTGCAATTTCTTTATATGTTTCTGCCAATTTTGTATCACGCAATTTTCTAATACCTAAAGATAAAGTTGGTAAATCTAAAAGAATCAGGAAACTAAACAACATTGCTAAGAAAAACCAACCGATATAATGAATTCCAACATGCAAAAATGATAAAGACATGCTCCAAGCTCTCATTAATGTTTTGTCTGGTGAAATATTCATTGATAGTTGATCAACAATCATAGAAAGAATTTCATTACCTTGTGTTTGTGTATCAATCCAATTTTTAAAGAAATAAATTGTTTTTGGTAATTGCTCAGTAAAACTAATTGTTTCATTTATTAACTTGGTTGGAACAACTGCAACAAATAAAATTTCAAAAAGCAAAAAGAGTAAATACAGAGAAACAACAATAACTCTTCTATTCCAATGATATTTACGACGAATTTTATGCCCAATACTTGCGAAAATAAAACACATAATAAAGGTCATAAAAACAAGACCAAACATACTTCTAAATAAATAAAGAGTGCTTAAAAAAACAGCCCAAATAAAATAAACTCTATTCACTTTAATAAATTCAGAAATACTAAACATAAAAACCATCCTTTCTGATAAAAAATATCACATTCTTTTTTCAATATGGCTGTATTTCTTTAAAAATGTCAAGATGTTTTGATCTTAAACAAATTGTTTTAATAAAACACAAAAAAAACAACTTGACAGCTTTTTATCTTTATGTTAATAACAAAATATTAATAACAACAAAAGGAGAAAAAATGAAAATCGGGTTTCAAGGTGATTTATTTTCAAATTCAGAAGAAGCAGCTATTCAATTTTCAAAAATTTGTGGATTAAAAATTGATAAATTTATACCACTTATTTCATCAAAAAGAGTTGTCGAATCACTTCTCAATAAAGAAATAGATTATGGCGTTTTAGCAATTCAAAATAAAATTGCTGGAGTTGTTAAAGAAACAACAGACGCACTCACAGAAAACATTGAACTTATAGATTCACTTTATCTTCCAATCCATCATGCCTTATTCAAAAAAAATAAAAATTCAAAAATTGATTTTATCGCTTCGCATATTCAAGCATTAAATCAAACAAAAGAATATAGAAGAAAAAATTTTCCCTCAATTAAAGAAATTGAATCTGAAGACACTGCGATTTCAGCAAAAAAGTTATCCACAGGTATATATCCAGAAAACTATGCTGTTATTTGTAAAAGAGGTGCTGGCGAATTTTACAATCTTTTTTTAATTGATGAAAACATTGAAGATGATAAAGATAATGAAACACTTTTTGGACTTTTTAAATTAAAAAGTGAATAAATTACTTTTTTATGCTATACTTATGAAACCCAAACTATCAAGAGGAGGAAAATTATGGAAATCATTCATACACATACTGGGAAAATTTATGTTGACAAAGATCGTCGGTTGGAATTTTTAACCGTTGGCGATTATGGAAAAGAAAATAATATTAAAGCAGACTTTTTGGGTCTACATACCGAAATTAATGGAGTTAAACATAAAGATGTTGATTTAACAAAAAAATGGGTTGCAACCATCAGCACTCAAAAGGGATGCCCAATGAAATGTCAATTTTGCGATTGTCCAAAATATGGTTTTTATGGCAACGCAACTGTTGAAGAACTTTCATTTGAAATTGAAACTATTTTAAAAAATGAAACAATAAATCATACTGATCGATTTAATGTTCATTTTGCAAGAATGGGAGAGCCAACATTCAATGAAAACGTTTTAGAATTTGCAAAAAATCAATTAAGAGATTTAACAAACAAATATATATCTGCTAAAACGATTCATCCAGTTGTTTCAACTATGCTTCCTAAAAAAAACAAAAAGTTAAAACAATTTATTTTAGATTGGTGCAACATTAAAAACATTGATTACAATGGAGAAGCTGGCCTGCAATTTTCAATCAACTCAACAGATAATGCACAAAGAGATGCCCAATTTAATTCCAATAGTTTAAGTTTAGAAGAAATTTCTGAATTAGCAAAGGAATTGCCTCAACCAGTTGGCCGAAAATATACGCTTAACTTTGCTGTTACAAAAGAAACAATTTTAGATGCAGATAGATTAACAGAGCTTTTTGATCCAAAAATGTTTATTGTGAAAATCACCCCTATTCATGAAACAAACTCTGCTATTCAAAATGGATTTGATGTAACAACAAGTTATGATGATTATGATGTTTATAGAGAATTTGAACAACCACTTCTTAAAAAAGGTTGGGATGTGATTGTTTTTGTTCCAAGTAGGGAAGAAGATAGTGACCGAATCACCTGTGGAAATGCTTTAATCGCATCTAAATAAAATCATTCTTCATTTCATAACAATTTATGCATATAATAAGAGTATGTGAAATTTAAAAAATTTTGCATACTCTTATTTTGTCTCTAAACATGTGTTTAGAGTTTTTTTTGTCTTTTTTATAAATGGAGATTGATGTGATTTATGCATACATTCGTGTCAGCACAGACAAACAAACTCTTGAAAATCAAGAATTTGAAATTATTGAATTTGCAAAAAAAGAAAAACTTTTGGTTTCAGTTTGGATCACCGAAACAGTAAGTGGAACGACAGATGTTGAATATAGAAAACTTGGCAAATACATTAAAAAATTAAAATCTGGAGATATTTTGATTTGTAGCGAAATTTCAAGATTGGGTAGAAATCTTTTCCAAGTAATGACTATCTTAAACTATTGCATGCAAAGAAATATTAAAGTATGGACCATTAAAGATAATTATCGTTTAGGATCCGATATTCAAAGCAAAGTATTGGCTTTTGCGTTTTCTCTTTCGGCAGAAATTGAAAGAAACTTGATTAGTCAACGAACTAAAGAAGCTTTATCCCGACTAAAATCTACGGGAAAAAAATTAGGGCGAACAAAAGGATCTAAAAATAAAAAACATATCCTTGATGGAAAAGAAAATGAATTGCTTCGTCTTTATCAACAAGGCCTAGCAAAAACAAAAATAGCCAAACGCTTAGGTGTTAGTTTAAAAACAGTATACAATTATTTAAGAAATGCTGGATATTAAAAACTTTAAACGGCACTAAAAAGTGCCGTTTAATTTATTTTTTTTCAATTATTTGAACTCGCCCCGATTTACAAATACCATTCAAAATTTCATATCCAATTGTTCCGGCATCAGAACCCATATCATCTGCAGTGTAATGCTCATTTAAAACATCAACAAATAATCCTTCTTCTAGACCTTTCACATCTGTGACATCACACATTAAATTATCCATAGATAATCTTCCAATAAGTCTTATTTCTTGCCCATTAAAAAACACACGCCCTCTTCCCATTAATGAACGTGGAAGACCATCTGCATAACCAATAGAAACTATACCAACCTTCATTTTCTTTTTGGCTTTATATGAAGCACCATACCCAACATATTCTCCATCAAATACATCAACAATTTGAAGAACGGGAGCCTTTAAATAAACAACTGTCTTCATTTTATTTTGCCTGTCAGGTGCAGTGTTTAACCCATACATAGCCGCACCTAAACGAACCATATCTTTTTGAAAATTTTCTCCCAAAAAAACACCATCAGAAGCAGATAATGTTGATTTTAAATCTGGTAATAATTCCTTTATCTCATTAAATTTTGAAATTTGATGTTTATTCATAAAATGATATGGTTCATCTGCGCAAGAAAGATGAGATAAAAGAAATGAAAATTCTTTTTTTTCTTCCTCAGTTAAATCAAGAATATCTTTTTTTCTAAACCCCAAACGATTAAGCCCTGTTTCAACGTTTAAAATTGGTTTAATTCCTTCAATTTTATTTTTCATCCAAAATTTCAACATATTTGGTGTTGAAATAACTGGTATTAATTTTTGAGTTTGAAACAAATTTAACGAATCGTCTCCAATGCCCTGCAACACATAAATATTAGCATTTGTAGCTAGTTTACGAACGCGTTCGCCTTCACATGCCAATGCAACAAAAAAATCATTACATCCAACTTCCAACAAAGCAGGGACAACTCGTTCAATCCCTAACCCATATGCATTATTTTTAACAACCGCAGCAGAAATACTTTTAGGGGCTGTTTTTTTTAAAAATAAATAATTTTCTTTTAATGCATTTAAATCAATTGTTAAAATCGATTGAGAATAAATCATCTTTTGTTACCTCTTTTTTCTTTTTCCATACGTCTTTTATTTTCTCTAAGAACTTTTTTCATATCAACCGCACGGTTTAAGTGTTGATGTTTCTCTCTTTTAGGAAAATGTGTTTTAATCATCTTTTCAGGAGATACTAAAAACCATTCATTATTCAATGATCTGTTTGCATTTACATCAACATCCCCTCTGCGTCTTTTTCTAATTTCTTTTCTATGTTCTGCTAATGAATCAACATTGTTAAATGCTGTATAATCACCACTCATTCCCCATGTTGCATCAACGAAATGCCATTTTTTATTAATTTTAACCGCGTTCCAAGCATGCCCAGAATCTTCTAAATCATCCATTGTTAAATTATTTCCAGCATATCCGGTAATATATTCCACTTCTAAACCAGCAAGTCTTGCCATACGTTCATATAAATCCGCAATATCACCACAAACACCAACTCTTGTTTTAAAGGCATCTCCTGTGCGCATTTTTCTTTTTGTATAACGCGCACCTTTTTTCTTTTCACTAATCACATCATATTTAAACATATCATATTCAACATGATATCCTATCCATGCGAAAATAACTCTTGCTTTTAATTCATCATTTTTTTTGTATGGTTCAATCAAATATTTCACTAAATCATCCAATCTTTTTTCATAACGTTCTGGAACGTTTTTTGCCCTTA
This sequence comes from Alphaproteobacteria bacterium, assembly GCA_045614025.1. GTDB lineage: Bacteria > Pseudomonadota > Alphaproteobacteria > CAAHEQ01 > UBA3637 > RGIG4140. The sequence continues at coordinate 46,205 of JAZLCE010000002.1, read as the reverse complement.
AATCTGCTTCAGAATAATTTGCAAATGAAGAAAGAGGGGTAAATAATATTAAAAATAAAAATATAATAATTCTAAACATAATAAAAACTCCTTTATTCTAAGATATAAAAAAGTTATATTTTTCACAATAAAAAAATGCCCTTAAAAAGGGCATTTTCATCAAGAGAGAAAGTTTATGCAGCTTTTATTTCGCATGAACAACAAGCTTTTTCTTCAATAAACCATTGTCTTTCTTCAAATTCGGATTTTTTGCCTTTATTAAAATGACTGTATGGACGGAAATAACCCATTACGCGTGTCCAACATTCAACAGATTGGCGTTCATTTTCATTTGCTTTCAAGATTTCTGCATCTGTCATTTTTTAGTTCCTTTCCATTTTTGTTTTAAACTTTTTTTTGCTTAACCCATTCATAGGTGCACCTTATAATTTATTCATACAAAGAGTGAAGTTTGATTGTCAATAGCTTTTTTTAATTTTTTATATCATATTGAAAAACAAGCTTTTTAACTCTTTTTGAACTACACAAAAAAAGAGTGTTTTTAGACTAAAAAAAAGACCAAAAAATGCTTAAAAAAGCAAAAGTCTTTATTTATAAAGAGAATCGATATTTGAATCGATTCGATAATAATTTAATAAAAAAAGAATCGCGATTCGATGAAACGTTACATTTTTGTTGCATATTTTATTATGATTGGCTAAAGTATAATCAGCAGGAGGGTCCTGCGTATAAATATAAACTTTTTAATAAGGAGTTATTATGTTTAAAAAAACATTTTTATTATTAGGTGTTATGAGCCTTGCAACATCTGCAATGGCTGTTGAATCAACAAACCCATTCTATGTTCCAGCTGAAGGTGGCATTCTTTCAACAACATCTTATGATTATTCAACAAGAACTGTAAAAAATGATTATGTTGGTGTTCGTGCTAAATCTTATTCACACACAGCAACACAAACTTTAGAATATGGTTTGTCAAATGCTTGGTCTTTAGGTGTAACAGTCTTAAATTCTTGGGATAAATACACTGACTTAGAAGGAACAGACAATGATGACAAAAATATTGATTTTGAAGTAACATCAAAATATAACCTTGTTTCAGATGGTGCTTTAAAAGTTCAATCACTCTTAGCTTATGGCCAAGAAGAAGACTCCGCTGAACGTGGCGCTTACAAATACGCTAAAGTTGGTGCAAAAGTCGGTTATAAATTAGGTTACTGGACACCATATTTAGCTGGTACAGTTGAAGTTCCTGTTTTCCAAAGTCAAGATGATGACAATGAACTCAAATACACAGGTACAGCTGGTTTATACGCATACTGTCCAAAAATGAAAGTTTCTTTTGACCATCAATTAAGCGTTAACTACGACGAATATGATGAAACACGCATCTATAGCTATGGCATTGAAGCTGCTTATCACTTCACTAAAAATGTTGCTTTAAGTGCTTATGGTGAATACATCATTGATGGTGAAGAACACAAAACAGACATTCATGGCAACCAAATCGGTTTAAGATTACGCCTTGGATTCTAATTTGAATTTAATTCAAACGAAAACGCCTTCTAAAAAAGAAGGCGTTTTTTGTTATTGGCTAAAAGATTAAAAATACTTTTTATAAAAACTTTATTTTTTTATTGAAGAACCGGTAAATCTTTTAAAATATATCCCCTGCCCCAAACAGTTTGAATATAATCTTCTTGTGGAGAAAGTTTTTCAATTTTTCTTCTTATTTTACATAAGAAAACATCTATAATTTTTCCTTCAGGCTCATCCATTCCACCATAAAGGTGGTTTAAAAATTGTTCTTTATTAATTGTTGCACCCTTTCTTAAAGCTAACAACTCAAAAAGCGCATATTCTTTGCTTGTTAAGTGCAATGTTTTTCCTGTAATGGTAACAATTTTTGAATTTAAATTAACTTCCATACCACCCGTTCTGATAATATTTTCCGAGTAACCTTTTGAACGACGAACAAGTGCATTAATTCTTGCCACAAGTTCACGAGAGTCAAATGGTTTTGTTAAATAATCATCACAGCCAAAAGCCAAAGCTTTAACTTTTTTATCAATTGCAGCCATTCCAGATAAAACCAAAACAGGTGTTGCAATTTGCATGCCTCGCAGTTTTCGAACAGCTTCGCAACCATCCATATCAGGTAACCCTAAATCTAAAATAATTAAATCATATTCATAATGACGCGCATCTTCAAGGCCATCTTCGGCTTTAAAAGAACAATCAACAACTATATTTTCTCTTTTTAAAATCAATGAGATATTTTGACTAACCGTTTTGTCATCTTCGATAAGTAAAATACGCATATCGCCCCTTTTTTAGATAGAATTTATTAACCTTTCTTAACAATAAGTTAATTTTATTTTTTATGCAAGAAGAAGTTTATTGAAAAAGAAAGTTTTTTTATAAAAAAATACTCTGCGCTTTTTAAGCGCAGAGTATAAAAACAAAGTAGAGTGTTTTAGTTTTTCACAACATCAAATGAAATATTTGAATCGCCTAATTCTTCTTGTTTCATTAAAGAGTCTGTTGTTTGTTTAATTTCAACTGCTAAAACTTGATCTTTAATATAAGCTTCATGTTCAGCAATTGCTTCTTTAACCAAAGAAGAATCTGTTGCAAAAGATAATTGAATGCGATCTGAAACATCAAATCCTTTTTCTTTTCTTAATGATTGAATCATGCGAACAAAATCTCTTGCAATGCCTTCTTTTTCAAGTTCGGGAACAACTTCTGTATCCAATTGGATCACCGCTGTATTATCTGGCAATGCTTGACCTTGCAAACCTTCTTTTAAAACAAGACGTAATTCATATTCTTCAGCCGTTAAAATTTGACCTGCAATAGATAATGTTCCATCTTCATTTTGTTTCCAATTATTGCCTTTTGATTCAGCCATAATATCTTTCATAAAACGACCTAATCTCTTTCCAATAAGTGGCGTTTTTAAATAAAGGAATGTATCTGCAACTTCATTAATATCTGTTTTGAAAACAATATCTTTAACATTTACTTCTTCTTTTAAAACTTCAGCAAATTCATAAAGTTTTTCAACACTTGTTCCTGCAATTGTCATTGAACGCAATGGCAAACGGTTACGTAAGCGATGTTCTTCTCGAATAGCTTTAGCCGTTGAAGAAATGGTGCGAACCAAATCCATTTTTTCCATTAATTCAACATCATCCGTTAATGCGCTTACATCTGGATATGATCTTAAGTGAACAGATTCTTTTTCCGTTAATGAGCGATAAACATATTCACACATCATTGGCATTAATGGCGCCATCACTTTTGCAATTGTGATTAAAACGGTGTATAAAACATTAAAGGCTGTTAAATCTGTTCCATCCCAAAAACGTGTGCGTGAACGACGGATGTACCAGTTATTTAAAATATCCAAAAATTCAGCACAATCTGCACATGCTTGGTTGATATCATATTCTTCCATTGATTTTTTAACATCTTGAGCTAAAACTTTCACTTTTGAAAGAATATATCTATCTAACACATCATCAGAACCAACTGTTTTCGTTGCTCTAATTCCTTCTGCATTTGCATATAAACAGAAGAAATAGAAAGCATTCCAAAGTGGCATTAAAGCCTTACGAGCAGCTTTTGCAACTTCTTTACCTTCTTGGTCAATCATCACATTACCGCCTTTAATAACGGGAGATGAAACCAAGAACCAACGTAAAGCATCTGAACCCATTGAATCCAAAACAACATATGGATCTGGATAATTCTTTAATTTTTTAGAAAGCTTTACACCACCTTCTGCCATAATTAACCCTGTGCACAAACAATTTTTATAGGCTGGTTTATGGTGAAGTGCTGTGCCTAAAACATGAAGTGTATAGAACCAACCACGTGTTTGGTCAATAGCTTCAACAATGAAATCAGCAGGGAAATGATCTTCAAACCATTTTTTATTTTCAAATGGATAATGAAGTTGACCTTCTGGCATAGAACCAGATTCAAACCAACAGTCAAAAACATCTGTTACACGGCGCATCATTGTTTTTCCTGATGGATCGTCTGGGTTTTTATAAACAACATCATCAATAATTGGACGATGCAAATCCGTTACCTCAATACCAGTTTTTTCTTTAATTTCTTGAATAGATCCAAAAACATCAATTCTTGGGAATTCTGGATTATCTGACTTCCAAACAGGAATTGGCGTTCCCCAGAAACGATTTCTTGAAATTGACCAATCTCTGGCACCTTCAAGCCACTTACCAAAACGCCCATTTTTCAAGTGATCTGGTGTCCAAGTAATTTGTTCATTTAACGCAACCATTTCATCTCTGAAATCAGAAACTTTTACAAACCAACCACTCATAGCTTTATAAATAAGTGGCGTATCCGTTCTCCAACAATATGGGTAAGAGTGTGTAATTTGTTCTTTTTTCACTAAAAGACGATTTTCTTTCAACCAAACCATAATATCTTCATTCGTGTCAAAAACTTGGCGTGATTGATAATCAGGAACTTCCGCAGTGAAACATCCAGCTTCATCCACAGGGCAAACAACAGGGAATTCAGGATCCAATGAGCGGCAAGCATCAAAGTCATCTTGACCAAATCCTGGGGCAATATGAACAACGCCCGTTCCATCTTCAACGGAAACAAATTCGCCTTTTAAAACCTTAAAACACCCCTTTTCTTTTAAATCTTTAAAATATGGGAACATAGGTGTATAAGAAAGGCCAACCAATTCTGATCCCTTCATTGTGCCAACACGTTCAGCATGTTGCAATTGTTGTTTATATCTTCCAAGCAATGCTTCTGCTAAAATATATTTTTCATTTCCTTCTTGCATAATGGCATAATCAATTTCTTCACCAACAGCCAACATTAAGTTTGAAGGAAGCGTCCAAGGAGTTGTTGTCCAAACAAGAACATTCATCCCATTTTCAAGCTTAAATAAAACAGTAATCGCCGTATCTGTTTTATCACGGTAACCCAAATTCACTTCAAAATTTGAAACAGGTGTTTGAGCGCACCATGAATATGGCTGAACACGATAATCTTCATATACAAGACCTTTATCATATAATTGTTTAAAATTATTGATAATTGATTCCATAAAAGGAAGATCCATTGTTTTATAATCATTATCAAAATCAACCCAACGACCAATTCGGCGGAACATATCCGTCCAAATTGTTGAATATTTCAAAACATTTGTTCGGCAAAAATCATTAAATTTTTGAATACCAAATTCTTCAATTGCTTTATGTCCTGAAACGCCCAATTCTTTTTCAGCAGCCATTTCAGCTGGAAGGCCATGACAATCCCACCCCAAACGGCGCTCAACGCGTTTACCATTCATTGTTTGAAAACGAGCAATTGTATCTTTAACATAGGAAATCATAATATGCCCATAGTGTGGCAATCCATTAGCAAATGGAGGACCATCATAAAAAACAAATTCTTCGGCTTCTTTTCGAATATCAATCGACTTTTGGAACGTTTTTTCTTTTTCCCAATAAGCGATTATTTCTTTTTCCATTTCAGGAAAACTTATACGCGAATTTAACTGCGGATAATATTTTTGTTGTGACATATTTTCTTTCCTTACTTTATAACTAAATGATTTCCAGTATTTATCAGGGTGAAATTATGCCAAAAAAACTTAAAAAAATCAAGCAAAAAAGGAGATTTTAAAGAAAATTTTAAACCAAAAAGAAAAAACTTAAAATGAATACATCAAACAAAGTGTTTTAAATCATAAATCTTCAGATAAAAACTTTAATGAAAAAACATCATCAACATGATAAATATCCGCTTTCAGCTTATTATCAATCATCCAACAAGACAACCAATTCCATAAAGCATTATCAATGCTTAAGTCCGTTACACGATTAAGCAAAAGAAATTTCTTTTCTTCTGAAATCCTTATGTTCCCCATACAAACAAATCCTTCATCATTCACCTGTAAAGATCCGCCATCTATTAAAATTTCCCCCGCTATTAAAACAAACATTAAATGTAGTTTTTTAGAAACATCTCCCTCAAGTAAAATCGGATTTGAAAGCGTTTTCAAATAATTATCTGCCAATTCAAAATCTATTTTCGTTTTAACGCCTAAAAGAGCTCTAAAAAACTTCAACCTCGAAATCAATGTTAATGTTGTTTTTTTCAATAATGGGGCACCCTCTTTTATAAATGATTCATCCATCAAAATTAAATCAGCCATATTATCCAAAGATCCAGCAGCACCAGCTAAATCATGACTCATTTTAGTAACAAGAATTTCATTCAGCGTCATTATTTTTTATTTCCTTTTTTAAAAAACAAGCCATTTGTTCACCAATATTGCCGGCTGATTGAATAATATGAACCCCAACTTTTTCAAGAGCCTTTTCTTTTAAAGAAATCTCATCATTTTTTGTAAATCTTCCGGGGATATAAAGAGCAATTTTTTTTGAAAATTTTTTCTTTTTCAAATAAGAAGCTAATTCATATTCAAAATTACCCGTTGCTTTTCCAATAATCAAAATCGCTTTCGTTTTATTATCTTTCAAAAAGGCAGAAACAACCGGAATAAACCCCATTCCCAAAATAGCAGCAGACCCAATCGCTGCACAAGAAGAAACCCCTAATCCATATTTCGCCAATTGTTGAACTGTTTCATATGTTAAAGAACTGGATCTTGAAACAATCCCAACATTACCTTTTAAAAACAAATGAGCTGGCACCGTTCCCGCAACCGACTGCTCTGGTGTCACAAGCCCAGGAGCTGATGGACCAATAAGCTCAACTTTATATTTAAGAGCCAATTGTTTCATTTCTAAAACATCTTTGTAAGGAACATGATTAGTTGGGCAAATAATAAGCGGTATCCGAGCTTTTGCCGCCTCCTCAACATCTTGTAGCGCTCGTTGTGGACTTGAAAAAATAACACTAATTTGAGGTTTTGTTTTTTTAACAGCCTCTTTCACAGTTTGAAAAACGGGCACATTTTGAAACATAGTAACAGATTTATCTTTACTTACGCCCGCGACAACATTAGACCCATAAAAAATTGCTTTTTCAACATGAATAGATCCAGAACTTGCCGTTATACCCTGATATAAAATTGGCGTTTTTTTATTTGGAAATTTAATTGTCACAACAAATCCTCCACCTGTTTGATAACAGTTTTAACCGCTTCATCAAAATCTTTCATCACAATCAATGGCAAGTGAGAATCAAACAAAAGTCTTGATCCAACCAATGCATTTGTTCCATCCATGCGAACAACCAAAGGCATTCCAACAGATATTTCTTGCGAAGCTGAAATTAAACCATCCGCAATAACATCACAACGCGTGATTCCTCCAAAAATGTTCACAAAAATACCCTCAACATTTGGCTCGCTCAAAGCCAACTTTAATGCTTGAAAAACAGATTCTTTTGTTGGCTCAGTTCCAACATCAAGCAAGCAAGCTGGTTTTCCCCCATGTTCAACCACCATATCAATAGTGGCCGCACCTAATCCAGAGCCATTTACCAAACAGGCAATATTCCCATTAAATGGCTGATATCTAAAATTATAAAGACGCGCTCTTTCTTGTGATTCTTCTCCTTTGGGTGTTTCTCTTAATTTGGAAATTTCTGGATGAAGAAACAACGCCTCATCATCAAATTGAATTTGACTATCAAGAACAACCCATTTTCCATCTTTTGTTAAAACCAATGGATTAAACTCAATAAAAACAACGTTATATTTCATGAAAAAGGAATACATATTTTTTAAAATTGGCAACAAAGAGGCGCTTTGCATTCCTTGAAATTCAAATATTTTTAATATGCGACACCAAAACAAAACATTTGTTTTTTTAAATGGAATTTCACACTCAATGTTTTTCTTTTTTTTACCTAAAACCGAAAAAAGAATTTTTTGTTTTTGTGTATCAATACGCATTGAAAATGTTAATCTTTTTTCAATTTGACATAATTCTTCCACATAAATTCGTTGAACCGGATATTCTTTTCCAGAAACGGTTACAACCCTTGTTTGAAACAAATCCTGAGCTAATTTTTCAACTTCTTTAACAGAATGAGCATCTAAATTTCCATTAACTTCAGGAATATATTTTATAATTTTTTCACCTTGAGGTATTTGCACATGTAAACGATAACTTTTTGCATCCATACGAGTTGCAATTTCAACCGCCTCATCAACCGTGTAAGCAACTTCTCCTTTTAAAACAGGGATTTTGTTTTCTCTTAGCAACCTTTTATTTTGATATTCGCAAAGTTCCATTTTGGCACCCCTTTTCTATTCGTTGGTCCTTATATCTTCACATAAAAACTCATTAAAGTCCAGTTATTTTTAATTATTTCATTGACAGATAAACTTTTTTCAGCTAAAATATATATTATGAAATTTGGCCGCATCTATTTATGCCAATTCAAGTTATCCTAAATTTTTATTTTCCCATTTTTTATATAAGGTTCACATGCAACTTAATGATTTAAAGAAGAAAACTCCTGCCGAGTTATTGCTCTATGCAGAAGAATTAGAAGTTGAAAACGCTTCATCCTTAAGAACTCAAGATTTAATGTATGCCATTTTAAAAAGACTTTCAGAGTCAGAAGCCTCTTTAATTGGCGAAGGAGTTTTAGAAGTAATGGCTGATGGCTTTGGTTTTTTGCGTTCTGCAGAAGCCAATTATTTAGCTGGGCCCGATGATATTTATGTTGCTCCACATCACATTAAAAAATGGGGTTTAAGAACTGGAGATACAATTATTGGCGAAATTATTGCTCCTAAAAATGGCGAAAAATATTTTTCACTTACCAAAATTAACACTGTGAACTATCAAGAACCTGAAGAATTGCGCTATCGCGTTAACTTTGATGACTTAACTCCACTTTATCCAAATCAACCAATTGTGATGGAATATGGCGATTCTGACCCAAAAGCATCAAAAGATTTAACGCCAAGAATTATTGATTTGGTTTGCCCTCAAGGTAAAGGACAACGTTGCTTAATTGTTGCCCCTCCAAGAACGGGTAAAACCGTTATGTTAAAAAATATTGCTCATTCTATTGAAAAAAATCATCCTGAAGCACACTTAATTGTGTTACTTATTGATGAAAGACCTGAAGAAGTAACCGATATGATTCGCTCAATTAAGGGCGAAGTTATCAGCTCAACTTTTGATGAACCAGCCGTTCGCCATGTTCAAGTTGCAGAAATGGTTATTGAAAAAGCAAAAAGATTGGTTGAACATAAAAAAGATGTAATTATTTTGCTTGATTCTATCACTCGTTTATCAAGAGCTTACAACACTGTTATCCCAAGCTCTGGTAAAGTTTTAACTGGTGGTGTTGATGCAAACGCGCTTCAAAAACCTAAACGCTTTTTTGGTGCAGCCAGAAATGTTGAAGAAGGTGGTTCACTCACAATTTTTGGAACAGCATTAATTGAAACGGGTTCCAGAATGGATGAAGTTATTTTTGAAGAATTTAAAGGAACAGGTAACTCCGAAATTATCCTTGATAGAAAAGTTTCAGATAAACGCATTTTCCCTGCCATTGATATCATTAAATCCGGCACAAGAAATGAAGACTTACTTGTGGATAAAAACAAACTTCCAAAAGTTTGGATTTTGCGCCGCATTTTAATGCCAATGGGTGTAACTGACTCAATGGAATTCTTAATGGATAAATTAAAACAAACAAAAACAAATGACGAATTCTTTGAAAGCATGAATCAATAGAAAAAGAGAATTTTGTTGCTTTTTTCAAGAAAATAACTTATAAAAAGCAACAGTTCAGCACTTGTAGCTCAGCTGGATAGAGTATTGCCCTCCGAAGGCAAGGGTCGTGAGTTCGAATCTCGCCAAGTGCGCCATTAAAAACCACCTTTAGGGGTGGTTTTTTTGTGCTTGGTGGAAGCAGAACTCACGAAGTGACGTTCGGTCGCTCTAAAGCGGACGCCGATAGGCGGTCCCGAACCAATGTGAGGGACGAGCGCCAAAGGCACGAGCAATCTCGCCAAGTGCGCCATTAAAAACCACCTTTAGAGGTGTTTTTTTTGTACTTGAGCGGGAGAAGAACTCACGAAGTGACGTTCGGAACGAAGGCTTTAGCCGAAGTTAATGTCGAGCCTTTTGGCGAGACAGCCCTTTAAAGGTGAGCGATAGCGAATAATCTCGTCAAAAGCATTTATTACATAAAAACCTACTAAACATTACAAATAAAAAGCAAAACTACAAAAAATGTAACTTTTTTTACATTTTTTGTAAAAAACTCTTGCATTTTAAAATAAAATAAGATATAAATACGATTACCAATGAAAAATTGGGCTGTCGCCAAGTGGTAAGGCAACGGTTTTTGATACCGTCATTCGTTGGTTCGAATCCAGCCAGCCCAGCCAAAACAGATAAGTCGCTAGAAATAGCGACTTTTTCTTTTATTTACAAGCACTTAAGCTGGTTCGAATGTTTGATATAAAATATACCATACTCTGGATAATCTTCGAACTTTTTACGACGAGTTTTCTTAAAAATCAATAAGTTAAGTTCGAATAGTATCCGGTTACCTTTAGGCACTTTTGTTAAAGTAAATAAATTTGTCTTGCAGAGAAAATATGAATATACTATAAAGTATATATTACAAATTCATTACAAGGTGAAGACAATGAAATATCTTTTAATATTAAGTTTATTTTTTATACCAAATGCATACGCCTGGGATGGCTATGATGATAATGGTCATAGTGTCGAGATAGAACAAGGAAATTTAGTTCGAGAGGGCGAAGATATTGAAGTATACGATTATGATGATGGAGAATATAAAGATGTCACAGTTGAAAGTATCACTTCTTATAGAGGTACTGTAGAAATTGAAGCATATGATAATGATTCAGGTGAATACGTTACATATGAAATGGATAAACATTAGTTTTTTTAAAATGAGAAAAATACTCTTTTTATTACTACTTTTAATCTTAGGTTTGCCTGTACTAGCCGCTGATAGTACTATTGTTGTTCTTAATACAAACAGAATGATATATCACAATACAAACTGTCAATGGGCACATAAATGCACAAAAAATTGCATCAATGTCACAAAACAAAAGGCTATTGAATCTGGTGCACGACCTTGTAAAGTTTGTGGTGGTTAGCTCAAAATACCAAAATTTTAGCTCGAGAATTGCAAGATTACTCCAACCAAAGTTAAAAAGTCGCTAGAAATAGCGACTTTTTTATTATTTCACAAACACTTAATCTGGTCCGTGTATTACCAGACTTCTCCAGCCAATAAAAGAACCTCCTTTGTGGAGTTTTTTTTATTGCCTAAACTAAGGGGATTTGAGCAACGAATGGCATAAAGTTGGTTTGGTGAGCCGAAGGCGAACGATGCCGTTAGGAGGTCCCGAGTTTACGAGGAATAAATTGCCCCGCAATTTACAATCCAGCCAGCTTTAGGGATAACAGATAAGTCGCTAGAAATAACGACTTTTTCTTTATTTTACAAACATTTAATATAGTTCGTGCGCAGTGTTTTTTGAAAAAGCTCTTTTTTCAGCCCTACACGGTCTCATATTTCAAAAAAGCCTTATTTTAAAATACATCTCTCTTAGGATATCAAATTTTTATCCCAGACTTTTAACTTCTAACTACACACTTACAAAAGTTAATTTCTGCATCAAAAAAGTTTTTTCCCCAGTGTGATAAACTGGAACCTCCTTACTTTAATGTAATTAGTTCATGTTATAAACTTTTACATATGTATAGATAGAAGTTAGCTAAATATTTCGAAAATGCTATGAATTTATTATCTTGAATTCTTCTAAATATATCTTGTTTGCATCATTTAATGGTTTTTCTTTTGACAGTTCTGGACTAAGTTGGGTTGTTTTGTCTTATCCAAATCCAGTTTTTTATTTTTTTCTTTTCGTATTCTTTCATCTAAATCAAAAGCTTGCTGTGCACATTTCTTAACTGCACTACTTAGTGCAGATCTACTCATGTTACGCTTGTTTATCTCTATTACACATTTTTTTAATGAAGCTTCTATTTTTTTTATATTGACAGCTTGATCAATTTTCACATGTAAATCTTCGTGTTTCTTGATAGCATTATATTCACAAGAACCTTTCGGATATCTATCATCTATGTAAACGTAAAAATCTTTATAATAAAGTTTCATGTTAATTTTATTAATTCCAGAACATCCTTTTACATTTTTAGTTTTATAGTTGTAATCATATACAATCCAATAATAGGTACATCCTATAGGTACATAATCAGAATTGATGCATGAATTTTGAACGCTCTTTGCTGGCATACTGTAATATTTTGGATTTGAGTTCTCAAACGACACATGTACTGTGGGATTAATATGGCAAGAAGCTTGAACCCAAAAACTATAAAAAGGTACAAATAAAAATACGCAAATAAATACACTCAAAATGTTCTTTTTTTTATTTTTTTCCAAAGAGTTCTCTTTATATGCACCATATCTGTTATCTTTTAAGTCACTCGGCAAACACAGTAAAACTAACCAAATCGGCCAGATAATTATTAATAACAACCACCAAGCGCTACGATTTGTATCATGCAATCTTCTAACCCCTAATGAAATACCTGCTGGAAGTAATGCGACAGTATAGATCATTGGTAACATGCCAGAAACATCAATAAGCGATACAACATACCCTATAGTCCAAAACAGAATGTACATCCAATATTCTTTCCGTTTTGCTCGACCCTTGCAATCTGTATAATGAAATTTTATTTGGTTTAAAAAATACTTTTCTATATTTGACATGTTTTATCTCCCCGCTTACTCTATCATATAAAAAAGTACGTAGCAACACAAAACTCAGCCGTATATTACCAGACTTCTCCAGCCAAAAAGAACCTCCCTCAGTTTTTTTTTGTTGGATAAACTAAGAGAATTTGAGTAACAAGCAGAATATGTTATTCCTTTAATAAGCAAGCATAATGCATTTAAGATAACAAATCCACATCATCATTTGGCAAAAAAGAAACACCATTTTTTATTAACTCTAACTCACGCCTAGAAAAAGGATGAATGTCTTTCGCATCTATAGGCAAATAAACCATTTCTCCATGTTTTTCTGGTTCCATATTTTGAAGTATCCCATCAAATTTTTTAACACGAAAGAAAAATGTGATATATGTTTTAATTGATTCAACAAGCTTAAATTCCAAATCAGATTCTTTTACATCAATTCCCAATTCTTCTTTTAACTCTCTGACTGCAGCATGCAAAACAGATTCTCCTGCATCCACATGTCCCCCTGGCAACATATAAAAACCATCACCTTTTCCCGTGTTGCTTCTTTTTAAAAACAGATACTTTCCATCTTTTTCAATAACACAAACAACAGAAACTTTTTTTACTTCATATGCCATTTTTTGCTCCTTTAGTATACTATATTTAACACAATATACCAAATCAACAACAAAATGATAACTATTTGTATATACAGATCATATTTTTAAAAATAATTTAATTTCTTCACAAACTTTTTGTGGATTTTGTATCATTAAGAAACATCTTTTTTTATTCTTCCAAACAAAAATAATTGTGCCATAATTAAATATTTTTCCATATATAGATTGTTTATATTGAACATCAATTACATCATCTATTTGTAATTTTTTCAATGAAGATTTAGGCAAGCAATACCTCACAAAAGTTATCATGCAAATAAAAGGAATTAAAATTAACAATAATGGAATTAAGAACATATATAACAAATATCCATCTTTTAATAAAACACCCCATTTTTCATTCATATTTGTTGAAATTATTTTCATTACTTTATAATTACTTTGAGTCACTATTTCTCGCGCAATATTTTTTTTAGTAACAACTATTTTATTTTCTTTTTTTAAGCAATTACCCCCAACAAATACTGAAGCAGACAAGAATCCTAAACCTAGTAAAAACCATATAAAATTAAAATTTGAAAATAATGAATAAAAAATAAAAAAAACAGAATATAAAAAAGATATAATTACAGCAAAAATTTCATATATCCGTTTTAATGGGTGATAAACAAACTCTAATTTATTTTGATATACGCTCATTTGAAACCCTTCTTTACTCCCGGTAAAAATCAATTAACTAAAAATTCTTTTAAATACAGACAAGATATCTAATAAAACAAAAATAAATCAACCTAATTATATCAATATGTTTTTTATAAAAATCCCATCTTATCAAGATGAATTTATATTATTTTTTAACAAAATAAAACATAATTGACAGATAGAAATATTTTTTATAAATTTAATTGTAAAAAGAAAACCTTTTGAATGTTGATTTATGAAAAATAGACATATAATCTCTTTAATTGTTATTATATTAATTTCATTTGTTATAATTTATCAAATGAATAGAGCAAACAATTCCAATTTTAAAATACCAAAAACATTTCATTATGTGTGGCTTGGTTCTAAAGAGCTTCCCGATGCAGTGAAAAAATCCATTCAAACATGGCAAAAACACCAACCCGATTTTAAAATCAAAAGATGGGATGAAACCAATTGTGATCTAACTGCGAATCATTTTATTAGAACAAATTACGAATCCAAACGATTCCATTTTGCCTCTGATTGGTGCCGTATTTTAGCACTAGAAGAAGGAGGCGTTTATTTTGATACAGACATGATATTAAACCAACCGATTGCCCCTTTATTAGATGCACCGCTTATTCTTTCAATGCAAAGAGAGGATGATTTATCTGCCTCTGTTATGGCCGTTATCCCCAATCATCCATATGTAAAAAAAATAAAAGAAAAATATAATCAACTTTCAAATACTGAAATTTACTCTCCAGTTGTATGGAACGAAACTTTTTTAGAATATTTTAAAGAAGAAAAAATTAATCCTCAAAAAAAAGAAAATATATATCATGTTTATCCTGCAAATATATTAATGCATAACTTTAAAGGCGGAGAAAACGTTGCTGAACATATATATGCAAATGCAAATACTAACATCCAAAAATCAAAATGGTTTGATATATTTAGAAAACAATTTTTAGATAAATATGCATATTATATCTCAAATAAAAATTATTACTTGATTAAAAAAAATAGATTTAATGGTTATCTTATTGATGCTCAAACCTTTAATTTTATTCATAATGTAAAATATTTGTTTTTTAATAACTATTTATATATTCACTATCCAGAAATGAATTTATTTTCTTGCGATAAAACAATTTGTAAAAAATTTTAAATAGAGATAGATATGCAGAAACTAAAGATTTTTATTATTTTACTTTTATTAGGCCTATTAATCGGCTCTTATTTTTATCAAAAAAAACCTCTCATCTCTGTTGTTATGAGTACATATAACCGCACATCAACAAATATAAACTATTTATCTCACGCCATTGAATCTATTCTTAATCAAACTGAATCAAATTTCGAATTTATTATTATAAATGATGGATCAACCGATGAAACAGGGCAGCTTTTAAAAGAGTTTTCAAAAAAAGATCCTCGCATCAAAGTATTAACTAACAAAATAAATAAAGGTCTTCCATATAGTTTAAATAAAGGATTAAAAATTGCCAAAGGAAAATATATTGCCCGAATGGATGACGATGATTGGTCATTTCCCACAAGATTTCAAAAACAAACTGCATTTTTAGAAAAAAACAAAAATATTATTGCAACCGGCTGCTCGTTTCAAAAAGATTTTATTCTTCCTTCAGATCCTGAAATTTCCAAAATATTAACATTCTGGAACGTTCCAGTTATTCATCCTTGTGCAATGATCCGAAATGATTTCCTTAAAAAACACAAAATCCAATACCCAGAATCATTTCCAAATGCAGAAGATATGCCCTTTTGGTTTGAAATAACTATCAAACATAATGGAGCTATTTCAAATTTAAGCGAAGTGCTTCTTTTTAAATCTGGAAGCTCTCCTAAACCAACCAATTATTTAAAAAAGCAACGAAACTCTGTTTATAAATATCGTCAATATACATGTAATTATTTCAATAAAAATAAAAAAGATTATAAAAATGGACAAGAATGTTATAGAGACTTAGCAAAAAATAACAAGCTTCAAAAACATCTTAATATTGATAAATTAAAACAATTCACAAATGAATATTTCCCCCCTGAAAATTCAATCTATGTTATTCATCCACAATGGACAGATTATTTAATTTTAGAAGGGAATAAGGCTTTCCGTCGTCAAAAGAAAGAGAGCGCATCTATTATTGAAAAAAATGATACACTTATCAAAGTAAAATGGGATAAATATGGAATAGAAACTTTTGAAAAAATAGGAAATGATTTTTATCTTAAATAAAAAATTTTCATTATAATATATTACACAATTTATTAAAACCTAAAATAAATAAATGGACTATAGCTTGTTGCGGTTAAGAAAACAATACTTAAAAATAACAATAGCAACACGTAAATATCTTTTAGAACTTTTGTGAATAACTTTGAATCCATCCATAAAATAACTTTTTTTCCATAACCAAATGATAAAATTACAGCAATAATGAAGATAATAAATGTTGTTTGTGGCACATAATACCCCAACAATAAATCAGGTGAAAAATTTATATCCCCTAACAATCCCTTAATATACAAAAGAGCATGATCTAAATTCTTTGAACGAAAGAAAACCCATCCAATTAATACAACTAAACTCATATATATCCACATGAAAAATTTACCAAATCCACGCACAACAAACCATGGACAAATATATAACTTTATATTTGAAATAATTTTTTCAAACATAATAAAAAAACCATGCCATAATCCCCACACCAAAAAAGTATATTCAGCGCCATGCCATAACCCTGTTAAAAAGAAAACAACCAACAAATTACGCAATGTTTTTTTTAACCCCTTAAAACTACCTCCCAAAGGAATATAAACATATTCTTTAAACCAAGAAGAAAGAGAGATATGCCAGCGTCGCCAAAATTCTGTTATTGATGTTGAAGAATAAGGATAATTAAAGTTTTCCAAAAACTTAAATCCAAAAATCCGTCCCAGTCCAATTGCCATATCAGAATAACCACTAAAATCAAAATAAATTTGCAATGCATAAAAAATAATACCGAACCACAAAATTAAAATAGATAATTCAGATACCGGTGTGGCAAAAATTTTATCCACAGAAAAAGCTAATGTGTCTGCGATTAAAATTTTTTTTGACAAACCCATTATAAATCGGCACATGCCTTGATAAACATCTTCAATTGTGTGTTTTCTGGATGTTAACGCAACTGAAACCGTTTGATATTTAACAATTGGTCCAGCCACTAATTGTGGAAACATTGAGATATATAAAGCTAAATTTACAAAACTTTTTTGGGGCAGAACAATCCCTCGATAAACATCTATCAAATACGAAACAGATTGAAATGTATAAAAAGAAATTCCTATAGGCAAAATGACATAAAATGAATCTATTTTTTTATCAAAAACATCTTTTAAAATTTGAATTCCAAAATTAAAATATTTAAAATAAAAAAGCCCCACAAAAAGCAAAATCAAAAACAATAAAAATTTAATTTTTTTAATCCATAAAAATCTTGATTTTGCAATCCAAATCGCTCCAAAATAAGCAATCAAGATAATACTTAACATTAAAAAAAGATATTTTGCACCACCCCACCCATAAAATACACAACTTGCAAACAATAAAAATAAATTTTTAACTTTTAATGTCGGACAACAAAAATATCCAACTAAAACTATTGGCAAAAAATAACATAAAAAAGTAAAAGATGAAAAAAGCATATTAATCAACCTGCAATAATTCTTGTAATTTCAAATCTGAAATTGAAAAAATCAAAATATCTGGTTTTTCTTTTTCAAACTCTTGTTTTCTTTTATTAAATAAAATACCCCATGGATCCCCAGGCATATTAAATCTATATGCACGAACGCGTTGAAATGTTGCACTTAAAAAGGGGTAAACATAGCAAGCAAAACTATCCCCTACAATATAAACATTTAATGGATAGCCTGCTGCATACGTTGAATTATCAAAATTCTTTTTCCAAACAATATCTATATCTTTTTTATTTTTATATTCAAAATGATTATATAAGTTTTGTTTCATACCCCATTTAGGTTGATATTGATTACCATTTGAAAAATATCCACCATTTTTACCCACCTGATATGGATTATAAATTTTATTTTTTTCAATTAAAAAATCATCTCTTGTTAAGATATTAATTCCAGAAAAATCTTTTTTAATTTCATTCATTAATTCTTGATAAGCAATAAATGCGCCATCTTCTGCCCAATGACTTTCTTCTTTAAAATAAAGTAAATCCTTTGATGTTTTTTTCGCCGCAATCAATTTGTCTTCAAGAGGAATAACTGATACAACATCTTCTATATGAGCTTTTAATTGCTTAACAATAGATAGATTGTTTTCTCTTTGGATATAATCGGGCATATATTCATGATAAACTCTATGTTTATCTGGAGGAAACATAATGTAAAATTTAATATTATTATCATCACACCATTCTTTAATTTTTTTAAGATTAGAGCGAATAATTTTAAAATCATTTAATGAAAGTAATTTTTTATTTTGATAAGATGGAATAGATGGCAAATTATGATACAGGCTATTTTTGCCTTGAAAAGCCCACCCATCTTTTCCACGCAAAATAGATTCTTCAACAGATGGTAAATTTAAATCAAATGTAAAATAAACTTTTAGTAAAAAATCTCTAAACAAAACTCTATCTGAAAGATATTTTTCAACCATTTTAGCATCATTGATCTTTGTCCATTTTGTCAGCTCTCTATTTTCAAGTTCGCTATTTCTTTTTTTTGTATCAACAAATAATCCTCCTGTTGCAAAAAAAAGAGAAATTAAAACAACAAAAAATATCTGATAGAAACGCATCACAAGATATCCCAAAATGAATTTACACTTTAATATACTTGAGTACAATTCAAAAAGAAAGTTAAAAACACAAACAATTGATTTTATCTTTAATAATAATATTTGAAATAATTCTATTTATGCATATTCTTTTTCATTTTAAAATTATAAATGCCCTTATCATCTCTTTCAAAGATTTCTTTACCCCAACCCAAAAATTCAATTTCTAAAATACTTTCATTAAAAGAAATCAATTTTGCTTCACGATCTCCTGATAAAAACAAGATTTTTTCAGGGGTTACAAATGCATAATCATTCCAATCTGGGTGTTTAATTTTAATAAAATTCATGTTGTCTGTAATTTGATATACACCATTATTTTCATTTAGTTCTAATCGTATCTCTTCACGCATTAAAATTAATGTGTTATCCTTTCTTTCCAATAAGCTGAATGAAAACTCATTAATGAAATATTTATCCTCATCAAATTCTATAATCAAATTATCTTTATTCAAATTTAAAATTACAGAATTTGAATAACACCCTTTTTCTTTTAAAACTAAATTAATGCCTTCAGATGAATAGTATTCTTTTTTATTCTTTTGCAATTGATGCAAAATAAAGCACACCTCAGATTTTTCCAACCACCTATTTTGGAAAACATATGTTCCTCTAATATCTTTTAAATTATTATTTAAAAATTTTGCAAAAGAACTTATCTGTTTGCCATAATATCCTTCTTTTTTAGGAGAATCTAATTTATTCACAACCAGTGGAGGCGTTAATTTAATAATTTTACCTCCATTTTTAACAATACTGAACCAAAAAGGAGTATCTTCTGCGGAATCATATCCTTTTTTATAATGGATATTATGCTTTTTAATAAAATCATGCCTTATCATTGCAGATGGATGCAATATTGGAACATTAAAATGAGCAATAACTGATGTTTTTTCACTATTTTCTTCAACAAAAACTTCTTTGACAGGAACAAAAAATCCATCATCATAAGCATGTTGACTTGTTCCTGTAACAGTTATCTCTGGATTTTTTTCCATATAATCATATTGAAGCTGAAATCTTGTTAGAACCGATTTATCATCATCATCCATTCGGGCAATATATTTTCCTTTAGCAACAGCTAAACCTTTATTTAAACTATCTATTAATCCCAAATTTTTTTCATTGGTAATAACTTGTATCCGCTTATCTTTTTGGGCATAGTGGGCAAGAACTTCTGCTGTTTTATCGATTGATCCATCATTTATAATAATAAATTCAAAATCTTTAAATGTTTGATTTAAAATAGTTTCAATAGCTGTTGGCAACAAGCTTTCTCTATTATACGTGCTCATTACCACGGAAATAGCTGGTTTTTTAAAAGGATTTAAGTGAAAATTTGAAAATATTTTTGTTTTTAAATCAACTTGATAACAAATAAAAAAAATGGAAAAAACTATCAATAAAAAACATATTATCTTTTTCATATTAAATCCTTTAATTATTAAACATTTTTATTTTTGTATAAATTCAAACTAAAGTCAATAAAATAAAAAAATGATAATCATTCCCTCTTTAAACCATATGCAATATAACTAAATAACATTAACTTGACAGCAATATTGTTTTAATATAGCTTTTAATATTATGATTTATGGCATCAATAAAAAAGGAAAAATCATGAAAAAAGCTTTATTTTCTTCATTATTTGCATATTTATTCAAATTAAAAACTTCAAAGGCTAAAGCTATATCTAATGAAAAAATAAATTTAACAAAACTTGAAAATGCAAAAAAAATTATTTTTCAACTTCAAAAAGAATTAGATGACCATATCTCAAATGGATCGGGCCCTTTTTTAGCAGCAGTAATTGATGAAAATGGGGAAATAATATCCAAAACATCAAATACCGTTATATCTGAAGGATGTAGCAATAATCATGCAGAAATGAATGCAATTAAAATGGCTCAAAAAAAATTGGGAACTTATGATTTATCTAAATATAATTTAAGCTTATATATTACATCAGAACCCTGCATGATGTGCGCTGGTGGAATTATGTGGTCTGGAATTAAAACAGTTTATTATGGAGTCCCCTCCAAAAAAGTTGAACGTATCACAAAACTTGATGAGGGATTCAAACCCAATTGGTTTCAAGAATTCAAAAAAAGAGGCATCACTGTTTATGGAAATATTGAAACAAAAGAAGGTGAAAAGATATTGCATAGATACGTTGATTCAGGAAAAACGATATATAAACCTGAAAGATAATTGATAAAAAAGCCCCCTATAAAAAATAGGGGGTTTAATCTATAAATTCTGTTCCAATTTATTGTGGATTAGCCGCTTTCAAAGCAGACAAAATCGTTGTTGCCATTTGAGTTGTTTGCGTATCAATTCCCAAATGTTCCATAGCAAGAGATTTAATACATGTATTTGAAATTTCTTTTGCTGTTGCTGAAACACCATTTGCATAAAGTGTTCCATTTGTTAAAGATTGCATTGCTTGTTCTGATAAACAATTTTTCATTTTACCCATTGTGGATAAATTTGCAACATCCCCACCTGTTGAAGCGCATGAGGCTGTTAACAAACAAATCCCTAACATAAACATAATATTTTTTTTCATTTTTCACCTCTTATAATTATTACTTATTAATGATTACCTAAAAAGTTAATATTCGTCAACAAAAAACAAAATTTTCATTTTTATTAAAACATTTGACAAAATAATAACCTTTTGATATAATAGCTTTAAATTTTTAAATGAGGCATTATGAAAAATATCGAAGAAGACTTTTCAAAAAAAGAAACAAATAACGATTTATTAAAACAACAAAAACAATCGGCTAAATGGAACCGCGTTCGAAAAACTTCAGTTTCTCTTGCGATTTTAGGGGCTTGTGCTGGTGTATATGGTGATTTAACAGAAACCAAGAAAGATGACTTTCTTGTTCCTGCAGGATATACAACTGCTGTTGTATCTGCAGCAGTTGCGGGTTGCAGTCAAAAAAAGAAAGAAACGGCTGATGAAAAACTTGGCAAACCATCAAAAGTATGGAATTTTATAAAAAAGGCTTCTTTTATTACAAGTCTTATTGGATTAGGCGCAACAATTATTGCTCATTTAACTGAAGATAAGGGCGATGATAAAATTATTCCTTGGGCAGCCCCTCTTGCTATTCTTTCTGGTTTTTTAACAGGCTATGCATTCCAAAAAAATAAAGATGCATTAAAAATGAAACCATTATTTCAAAAAAAAGATAAAGAAACAAATACAAAAACCTTTCAAGAAAAAATTCTTTCCTCCTCATCAATTTTATGGGATACAAGAACAAATATGCCTTTAGATAAAACTATTGCAAAAACATTAACTGATAGAAAACTTTCTCTCGATCCTAAAAAAATCGTTAAAAGCACCCTTCCCTTTTTTAAAGTTATTCATAACACTCATACAAAAATTTAGTCTTCAAACAAAATGCTTTTTAAGTTTAATGACTTCTTAAAATAGAATTGCCATAAAAAAATACTTGCTTATACAACTATCTTTTTTTTGACTTTTATATAAATAATAGATAGAATGACCTTATAAAGAAAGAGGGATTTTATGTTTCAAAAAATTATTCACATTATTTTTATAAGCTTTTTTGGAAATAAGTTTTTTGATATTAAATCAAGAGCTAATCTTTTAGAATTTTGGACTATTCTTACCACTTATTTTCTTTTTCCCCTTTTTATGGCTTCATTAAATGATGTTACATTAATTAATATTCTTTATTTGTTGTATTTCATTATTTTTATGCCTTGGATTATTGGTGGTTTAATTATCAGAAGATTACATGATTTAAATTTAAGTGGATGGTGGATTTTATCTATCATTCCCATCTTTATTATTCCATTCGTAAAAGGAAAAAATATATCAAATCAATTTGGAAATGCTGAAATATAATTTGTTTTTTTATTTAAAATCAAACTATATGTTAACAACAATCCCCTCTATCAAAATAAAGGGGATTATTAAATTTTAAGATCAAAAAATCAAGAAACTCTTTCTCTAATTTTATTTAATCTTGACTTTCTTTTAATCATTCGTTGCAAACAAATGCGATTTTGATTTCCAACACGCCAAGCTAAAACATTCTCAAAATTATCAAATGATAATACAGGTGTTGATGAAGAATTTTGATCTATACGTTCATTAACACCACCTAAAAATGCATTAAACATTTCACCTGCACGAGGATTGGATACATCTTTTGCATATTTTTCAAAAACATGATCCAAAATATTCATAGCTTTTCTTTGTTCAGATGGATTTAATTCTTCACCTTTCATAAAGCGAATCATCAAATTTTGAGAGTTAGGATGCATATTAAATTTTTCAATCCAGGCATCTGTTCTAATTTTTGCAACCTGTTCATTCATTACATCTGCTTTTTGAATTGAAATATTGTTGCCATGCCAGCGATAATCTAATAATACCCTTGGAACATTCATAAATTTTGTTTTTCCAACTAAATCCATCCATAATTTAAAGTCATTGCAAATATAATTTTTATTATATCTTACACCTGAATTTTTCAACACGGATGAACGAATCATAACAGATGAATGCCCAAATGGTGAATTATGAAACAAGGCATAACTATTTAAATATTCAGCTGATCCAAATTTATTCCACACTTTTTCTTTTTGCCCTGGAAAAACATTATATGCCGTTCCTAACACCCCCACATCTGGAAATTTACGCATATATTGCAATTGAACCGCAAAACGTTCTGGTCTAGAAATATCATCACTATCTTGCATAGCAATAAATTCGCCTTTTGCCATTTCAATGCCCCTGTTTCTTGCAACAGCATCCCCTTGATTTTTATCTTGACGCACAAAACGAATTCTAGAATCATTATATGAAGAAACAATTTTCTCAATATCAACCTTTGTTGAACAATCATCCACAATAATAAATTCAAATTTTTTGTAAGTTTGATTTAAAATACTTTCAATGGCGGCTCTTAAATATTCTTCTTTTGTATTATAAACAGGCATAATCACAGAAAGAGTTAATTTTTTTCTTTTTTTATGCTTTCTTAATTGCATGACGACCTCCATTAAAACCTAATTCTATTATTAAAATAATAAAAAAATAAATTTTTGTCAATTAATGTATATAAAATTATTTATTTTTTTATATATACGAATCGTATCTCTACTCATAAAAAAAACAACTCGTTCAACATTATAAAAAACTCTTAAAAAAAAACTCATTTTCATATACGATAAATTCAATTACAATATACAGAAAAAATTTTAAATGACTCTTGAAAACAACACTATTAACACCTTATCGATATTTGACTTCGAAACAGAAATAAACAAAGAAAAATATGCTATAATTAATGGCAATGAAACTCTTTTATTTATAAAAGCCGGCTTAAATGGCTCTTGCTATGGTTATAATAACAAATATGTAACCATAGCAAAAAATATTAATCAAAAATTTGGATATTCTGTCGCCTGCGTTTCCAACCTAAACCGAAATGGTAATCCATTAGAACGCGATATAAAAGTTATCCACAAACTGTTCAAATACGAGATAAAAAGAATCTATTATATGGGATATTCAAATGGTGCATTAATCGGTGCTTGTTATACTCATCTTTTTCAAGATATACAAAAATCACTCTTAATTAACCCACCCATCATCCAACATTGGATAAAAATTAAACCCGCTTTGCAAAAAATTAACACCCCAACAACTTTTATATTTAGCGATCAAGATCCATCTTTCCCATATATAGAACTTTTAACATTTGTAAAAAACTCACAGATAAATATTGAAATTATCAAAAATACAGATCATTATTTTTCCAATAAATTAGATGAATTTATTCATTTAGCAGAAAAATATTTTGCCCCTTAATGTCTTTAATCACTTTATAAAATTATTCAATTCTTTTCTTTTTGAGAAAATGCTAAATTATTTAAAGAGAGTTCTAAAGAAGTTGAATTATTTTGCATAAATAACTTCATATTTTCGCTTCTTGAAATCATAGCTCTTGACCTGCTATCCCAAACTTCAACGGCAACTGGTTTTAAATTATTTTGACCACAATATTTAACTGACCCTAGCGTGTTTTTTAAAAAAACTTTTTTCATAAAATGATTATAAGCTTCTGAATATCCCTTTGATTTCAGATATAAAAAATCATGCAACCGTTGAAGAATTCCAGAATAATATGAACTATTCATTTTTAAAGAAGAAAAACTCATTTCCATGTTACCCAAATTCAAAACAACATCATTTTTTTTCAATGCCATTCCTTTAATTTTCTTTGAATATTTTTTATCATGTGCTAATGGGCAATTTAAATATAAAGAAACCTCATTGTTATCCAATAACTTCTTTTTATATAATTTATAATAATATTTAGAAATTAAAGGAATCAACCATTTTCCACACAAAGCAAAATCAAGTTGCCAATCAGGATAATGAAAATCTTTTTTAGGGACTTGAAATTCCAAAACATATATTTTTTCTGGAACCTTTTTAGCAGTAAAAATACCACTTTCTTCGGCATTTTTTTCGCACATTAAAAAACGATTAAGCCAAAAACTAACCCCTTTTGGATCAACCCAGAAAAAAACACCTCCCTTTTGTCCACCCATACCATTTGTTGATTTACAAGAAGATCCATTTACAAAAAACTCAATCATGCTTTTTTCATCAAAAGTCATATGATATGCTTTATAAAAATGTTCATTTTCTTTTAATAATTTTGACGAATAAAACATTTTCTTTACCCTCTTTTATATAAAATATATTCTTCTTTGATATTGATGATACTCTATATATTGAAAGTATACATATTTTTTGTTATTGTGTCAATTTTTTTATAAAAAATCAAATCTTGATTATGTTTTCCAAAAACAAATCTATTCTTTTAAAAAAATCTTTTTTATTATCAGATAAGATTGATTCATCAGCTTTTTTCTTTTTTATATCTAATGGCATTTGGGCTGAAATAACTTTTTCAAATATTTCTAAAGTCATTTCTGGGCGCTCTAAAAAACGTTGTTTTATTATTTTTTCATCAACATAAATACAAACCGTTTTGTCACAAAGCCGATCTAAACCATTTTCAAACAACAACGGAGCATCAATAAAAACAACTTTTGTATTCAATTGTTTTAAAAAGTTAAGTTCTGATTGAATCTCCTTGATAATAAACGGTAGCATCAATTGATTAATAAGATGCAATTTTGTTTCTGACTGATAAACTATTTTAGCTAATTTTTTCCGGTTTATCTTTTCATCATCAAATGCCAATGGAAAATTTGCCTTTAAAACAGATTGAACTTCTGGATTTAAAAGTTGTAATTTTTTATTAATTTCATCACAATCAATAACAGAAAATCCCTTTGCCTTTAAATAAGAAGATGCCAAAGATTTTCCACAAGCAATACCTCCTGTTAACCCGATAACATGCATCTTAAATAACTTCCTTTTTATTCTTTTGGATCCTTACCTAAATTTTTTATTCTAGATAAATTGAACCCAATAAAATTTTGCGCAATCGGTTGATTTCCAATGAAATTGTTAACAGCACTTTGAACAGCAGATTCTTTATGATCACGGGAAGGCGAAAACGAAAAGCTTTCATGAAGCCTAATTAAATAGCTACACATTTTCTCATCTGGTGCTTTATCTATCATTCTAACAATATCTGGAACCGTTAATAAGCAAGAAATTTGTTTTAATTGTTCTTGAGCTTCAAGATTCGAATGATCTTCATTTAATGCAGAATAAGCAGAAATAAAACATTTATCTTTTAATCCTGCAGACAAAACTCTTGGTTTTTTAGGATCTTTTTGAATCAACAACTGATATGCCTGATCAAAACTAATTGATGAAAGAATAGAGGCAAACATCATTCTATCTTCTCGGTTAGGAATCAATCCATCTTCACGAGGCAACATATCAAATGCAAAATAAAAATCTTGTTCCCATCTATTATTTGAAAAATAATTTACCACATCTTGTTTATCTATAACACCATCTTTCTTTAAGTCATTTAATCTTGCAAATATAACTGGAAACAACATTAAATTTTGCTGTTCTTGTTCAATATCTTTTTGATCACGAGTGGTTAATTCCAAATAAACATCTGCAAGCGTTTGCACTTGATCAGAATCAATTTTATCATTATGTAAAAAGGAAAAAAGTGTATTATAAAAATTTAATCTATGCCGCGTAGATTCAATAATTTCACTCATTTCATCCTTTATATTTTTCGATTTCAACTTGTTTCTTAAGTTTCTTAATTTCCCAAAAAATATTTTAAATGGAGGACTTTTCGTATTATCACTAAAAAATGCATCTATATCTGATTTATCTAAATTGATAATCGCCTCTATTAAAGCGTCTTTATGTTCTTCATCTGGATTTTCAACAAAATAATCATGCATTTTTTTAGAAAAATCTGATCTTCGAACAACACAAAGAACCCCCTCTTGGATTTCCTTTGACATATTTTTACTTTTTTTAGATTGAATTTTTAAAATCGATTCTAATAAAGCACAAGCTTGAACATTTTCTTGTTCTTCATGAATATAAAGCAACATATCTATATCAACTTGCTTTAATTGCAAAATAAATTTAACAAACGTGTCTAATGATTCTAAATTTCCATCTTTAACAACATCTTGATAATGTTCACTAAACTCTTTTAAAATTTCTTTTTTTGAATTTATAATTTTCCTATCAATTTTTTTGATTGCAATATCACAAGAAGACGATTGATATGTTTCTAAAAATAAAATTTTTAATTCATTTTCCTTTTCGCGAGAACGCCACTTGGAAAGAAAATATTCAATATCTTTAGGTTCCAATGTTAAACAACACAAGGCCAATTCATTCTTCGCATTAGCTCTTTCTGTTGATATAAAGTAATTAGATAAAGCTTCTTCAAAACGATTTCTTCTTTTCATATCTTCCCGTTTCAAAACATTTTCAATCAGCGTTGAAAAAGAAGGTTTTTTCTTTTTGGAAGAATATCTGATGTAATCATTAATAAAATCAGCTACTTCATCACCAGATTTTCTTAATTCTTCTAAATCTGATTGCGTTAATTTTGAGGCTCTTAATTCCAACTCTTCATATAAATCAACATTTCCCATATCCATTAAAAAATCACTAAAAACACTCTCAAATGCCGATTTGCCACTTGGTTGTATATTTATTGTTTTTTTCTCTTCTTGAGAATTTGGAATGATTATTTTATCTTTAATCATTTCAATGCGTTTTAACTCATCTATCACATCAAGCATACCCGCTGTTAGCTCTAAAATACTTGCATTTTCTTGCTCACACGAATAAACATGTTTTAAATACCCTTTATAAAGCAAACGCTTTGATTCAGACATCTCTTTTAAAGCCTTATTTGATTCGGCATAAAATTCTTCATCACCAGTATATGCATATTCTCTATAACATTCACAAATCGTGTTTAACTCATCTTGGCAAATAATCTCTTCCCCTTTTTGGATTTGTTCAACATACGCCGTTAAATATGGATACTTTTGGCAGATATTGATTGCAACAGCTTTGTTTTTTAAAACCTCTTTAAATAAAGAAAGAAATGTGTTATCAGGGTTTGAAACTTTCCGATAAATGCTATTTTTATATAAAGATGGAATAAGCGATTTATTTTCCTTTACGAATTCAGAAACAGAAGAATATTCTTCCTCAACAATAACTTTAATTAAAGCTCTTGCGATTTTATCAATTGAACTTGAGTCTGCTATATCAGAATAAGGAATATTTAAAAAATCTGCTAATATACTCTCCTTTTTATTATATTGAATATTTTTCGGATCACTTAAAATTAAAAATCTTGATTTTTTAGCATTATTCAAAAGCTCTTTAAATATAGAAAGGGGCGTATCCCCACTCATAAAATCATAATTTGTTTTTAAAGATTTCAACCCTGAAACAAAATATTCCAATTTTGACTTTAATTCACCCGACTCATCATCTAAACAAAAATCTTCAATCATATCTTCTAACACATCAAAGTGAGAAGATGGCATTTTATGAAAAATACGATAACAATCTAATATATCTTTTGCCCATTCGCGTCTTGTTTTTTCTTCCTCTGTTTTTTCAATCAAATCTATTGTTCGATTTAAAAGAGCCGGCGTAAATGTTTTAACCAATTTCGTGCAAGCAAATGTATTTTCAAGCTCAGTAGTTAAAGATTCATCTCCATATTCATAACGATATAACTTTTCAAAAAGTTCTTTTTGATATGGTTTTAATGATTCTTCTTGTAATCGTTCTTGAATATATTGTTTAAAATCCTCTTCATTTACATGTCTTAAACAAACGGCGTAATCTCGTTTAAATGAATCAATTTTTTCTTGAACTGTTTCATTTGAGGCAATTAACTGTTCAATTGTGATTAACAATGTTTCAAACTGAGCAGAAACCGTGTTTGTATTCTGCAAAAGTTCATGTTGATATGCTAATAAACCTGTTTTTAAAATACCTTGTGGGTCATTTCCATTCTTGCCATCAAAAGAATCGGCAATAACTTTTGCAATATCTCTATTTAATTCATGCACCTGTGTATCTTTTTTATCATAATGGTTGCTTAAACGCACATCCATAATAAAAATAAACTTCACGCCATCTTTTTGAATAAAACAAGCATCAATTCTGCCATCAGCGCTAAACATCCACTCTAAAAGATTATTTGCTCCCATATGATTTCTGGCATTTTTTGAATTTCCAATATAGGCACTACTTTTCAAAGCTTGATAATCTGTTTCTTTTTCTAAATCGTTAAAAACAGCCAAAAAACGCTCATATTCAGCATCTCCTAATTCTGAACGAATTCCTTCAAATATCTCTTTTCTTGCCTCTTTACCGTGCGAAATTTGTTGTATTTTTTTACCTTTTGTAGCCCTTTGTGCTTGAGTATATGTATTTCTAAACTCACGACCAATAACAGATAAAAGATCTTTAAATGTCATCCCATTTTTTTGATAAAAACAAGCTGGCAAAGGCTCATCTAAAAAAACAATATTAAATGGGGCTAAACTATTTTTTTTATTTGTCATGATTTTGTTCTTCCTGTTCTTATTGTTTTCTTTTTAGTTTCAAACGGACATTTTTTGACATGAGTTGGCATATCGGCCAAATATTTTTGACACATTTTTTTTAGAAGCGCATAATTTTCAATTAAAAGAGGTGATTTTTGCGCTGACAAACGAATTCTTTCTCTTTTAAAGGAAAACAAATTATGTTTTACAGCTGCCTTAACCATCTCTGGAACTTTAACCAATGTTTCGTTTTCTATCTCATTAATGCGCATATCTGGGGATTTAAATAAAGTCGCCTTAGAATCAGCAGAAATCAACTGTTCAGTCACAGAACAAGCATTCAAAAAGAAGGCTTTATCCAATGAAGAAAAATCTTTTGCTAATACCCTTTTATATTCAACAAAATCAATATGCAATAAAGTTGGATCAGTCAAAGCTTTATGATGCATCCAAATTAAAATATTTTTTTCTTTTTCGCCCTTATCGGAAACCTCTCTCACGCAGGTTGGAAAATTTTGAAGAACAAACCTTTTTACAAAAGGAGAAAACTTTATTCCTTTAGATTCTAAAAGCAAAAGTTGTTTTTTTAGCTCTGATATTTTTATTTCTTTATTTTTAAAATTACGCGCTAACAAATGAGATAATTTTAAAACATTTTCAAAAACACCTTCAGCTAAGACATATGGATTTATATCAGCTCTGTCTTTTTTCAAATAAAAAACATCTTTTTCTAATATATTATTTTCATCTGCTTTTCTTTTTTCAACCATATCAAACCTATTATTCTCTTTTAAAATCAAACGGTTTTATTTTACCATATTTTTTTAAAAAAATCAAGAACCACTTAAAAAAAACAAAATTTTATGTTTAAAACTCAAATCAATATAGCAACCTATTTAAACCGTATTTATTTTAGCAAAATTAAACCTCTTGTATACTTTCTTTTTGGAATATTTATCTCTATTTCATTTATATGATAATTAACGTTTTTGACAAAATGCAACAAAACTATTCTTATGAAACAACCGAACCTGAAGGAAAAAACTTCTCTACTTTTTTTCAACCAGAATTAAGCCCAAAAGAAATGTTGCAACTCGGTGTTTTTGAAGGAAAATATTTAACAGACTGCCAAAATGAATTTCCAAAAGATTGGTTCGTTAATGCAAAATTATCTCCACTAAAAGCAGATATTTCCAAAAATTATTTTCAAATTAAATCAAGGCAAAGTTTGACTATATGGAAGCAAAAAGGATGGATATTAGAACCCGATCCAAGAGGCTGGTTTCAATGGTATTACAGATATTATCTTGGACGCAGAATTGAACCTATTGATACAATTCAAATACAACGGTGGCGTTCATTTAAAAGACATAAATCTCAACTTGAAAAAAATTGCTTACCGCTTGATCTAAACTGTCGAAAAAAACAAAGACAAGCATTGTTACAATGGGCATATAATCCCTTTATTTAATCTTCTTGCTTTTTATAACATACAATGCTATTATTTCCTTCACAAAAGGGGAATATTGTTTTGGTTGATAGACAAGAATTTGAAAACTTAGAATTTATGCTTAAGAATGGAATGATAAGTGAAAAAGCCTATCATTGCCACAAAAGAGCTTTAAATAATCAACATAACAAATTACACCAAACAAATTTATCACTTATTGATTTGGAAAAGTTTTCTATTATTAAAGCATTTAAATTTTCATTTAGTTCTATATCATTTATCTCTACGTTTGTTTTTTTATTAATTGCTTCAATAGTTTTAGTTTCTTTATTTCGCATTATTTGGGGACGACCAGAATGTTTTTATCAACTGATTTATTTTATTGAAAATAAAAAAATCCAAAATGGGATTGGATTTTATCTAATCACAACGTTTTTATATGCTTTTTGGCAAGCACTTTGGTTTAGCTTCTTTTCTTATTTTTCATTTACATCAGTAAAACAAGTCTATGGGGCGTTTTCTTTTAAAAGATATTTTTTTAAGTCATTTATGTTGCTTGTTTTCAGCTATATATGGTTTTCATCAATCGTTGCCCTTTGGTCAAATTTTGTGATCCATGTTTTAAAACAACAACCTGGCATAAGTAATATCTTTCTACTTAAATTAGATCAACTGCCACTGGCACTACTCTATCTCATCCCCATTTGCGCTATTTCTTACATTTTTACTGTTATTATAATGGTTTTAACAGGCCCACTCAAACTACGGCTCATTTCAAAGGCTTTTTTATATGGCATAAAAAAACCAGTTTATATCATTAAATTTTGGATTGGAGTTACCTTAAATATTTTTCTAGTTGGTATTTTAATTTATTATACACAAAACACTTTTTTGCCACTTTTAAAAACAGGTTATGGTGCTCTTATAAATGCAAAATCAATTACCTCTTTATCTTCGATGTTAGGTATTGTTGTTGCCTATGTTTTCACATATATTTTGGTTCCTAAAAAACATTCTTTGTGGATTAAATTATCCGTATTATTCGTTATTCCATCGAGTATCATTTATTCAATGTTTGCACATCAACTTTCTATTCACGCAACAATCATTTTCTTTTTATTTATGCATCTTATATGGATTTATTTTTATATTGCCTTTTTCTTTACCATTCAAACTCTTGCATTTTGGAATAATTTATTAACACAGATGTGGTGTTGCACCATGAAAGGCGAATACGTCACACACAAAAATGCTAAAAAAAGGTGATTTTAAGCTTTATATTTAAATAATGCAGAGGGGCGATGACCACTGCCTGAAGTCATATTCCCCGTTTCAATAACTTTTGATTTAATAGTTCTTCTAAATGCTGGTGCTAATAACTTTTTACCTAAAACAGCTTCATAAACATTTTGTAGTTCTGTTAAAGTAAATTCATTTGGAACCAAATGGAAAGCCAAATCCGTATATTCAATTTTATTTTTCAATCTTTCAAGACCCACTTTAATAATCTCATGATGATCAAATGCCAATGCAGAAGGTGTATTTAAGTCTACTTCAATGCTTGGATTATTTTCATTTCTTAAGATAAATTTATTTTCTTCTCGACAAATATTAAACCAATGATCAGATTGTTGCAACGAATAAGGTAAATCAGAACGCTCAACCAAGGCCATATAAGCAACAGAAATTATTCGCATTCGTGGATCACGTTCAACACCCCCAAACGTATATAATTGTTCCAGATATAAATCATCTAAGTGAATTTTTTCTCTCAAAACTCTTTTTGCTGTTTCTTCTAATGTTTCTTCAGGAGAAACAAATCCTCCTGGAAGGCTCCAACAATCCTTAAAAGGGAATTGATCACGATTCGCAAGAAAAACACTCATTACCTTTTCGGATAACTTTCTGTAATTATTTGTTTTTAAATCAGAAATACTAAAAACCAACAAATCTGTTGTTACAGATAATTTTTCAAAAGCAGACGAATCATATGACTTTAAAAATGCTTTTTCAGCCTTTTTGATAAACATTTTAAACCTCGTTAAAAAAATTTGTTAAAAACAAATTGATAATAACATATTGTTTTTTAAATAACAATCCTTTTTTCATATTTTTCCAAACTTTTTTGGTAAAAAAATAAACTTGACTTCTTTTTTACTTTATGATAATAATAAATTGTTAATAACAAAAAGGCAATAACTAAAGGAGTTTTACATGGCAAAAAAACTAACTTTAAACTTGATTGATTTTCAAAATGATTTTCTTGCCCCTGGCGGAGCATTAACATTTGATAATGGGAAAGGTGATCCAAAGCTCATTGCCCGTGCAGAAGCTTTTTTTGAACAATTACCAAAAAATGTTTTTAGTAATGCCATTGTAACATACGACACTCATTCTAAAGAAACTTATTTTCAAACAGAAGAAGCGAAATCCTTTCCCCTTCACTGCGAAAAAGGAACTCTTGGTTGGTTATTAGCAATTAACAAAGGAAATCTAACAACAAAAATTCGAGCTATTCAACATTTAAGAAAATCAACGTATGATATGTGGGCAGGAAGCATTGATAGCATTTATGAGCCCATTATTCAAGAAACAGATGAAGTTGTTTTATGCGGGGTTGCTTCAGATATCTGCAATAAGGCTGCTCTTTTAGGATGGATAAAAAAAGATATTCCCGTTACAATTTTAACAGATTTAACAAGAGGTATTACTAAGCAAACTGAAGAGGTTTTAGAAGAAGAACCATTTAAATACGCCGTAAGTAAAGGGAAAATTAAAACAACAACCACCAAAGCTTTTTTAAAACAATTTCAAAATCAAAGGAGTTAGTCATGTTAAACGCACTAACAATTATGAGATTACAACCTTTTCATAAGGGTCACAAAATGATTATTGATCAGATGCTAAAAGAAAACAAAAAGGTTCTTTTATTAATCGGTTCCATTAATAAAACTGATGAAAAAAATCCTTATTCTTTTGAACAAAGAAAAGAAATGATACATCAAATTTATTTCGATGAAATCCAAAAAGGTCAACTAATTGTTAAAGGAATTAAAGATATTAACAATCCACCCAAATGGGTTTCCTTTGTTAAACAACATATGCCTTTTGAGGCTGATACATACTATTGCGGAATAGATCAAGATGGTTATTTATTTGAAAAAGAAGGCTTTAAAATTAAACACTTTAACAGAAACAAGCATCCCATTTCTGGAACAAGTATTCGAAAAAAAATCAAATTAAATGACATCACATGGAAACACGATGTACCAAAAGAAATCCATCATCTTATTTAAAAAAAGGAATTAGATATGAAAAGAAATTTATTCTCTCCACTTTTTTGCGATTTATATCATTTAACAATGGCACAAGCCATGTTTGATCAAGGAACGCATAATAAAATTGAAACATACGAAATGTTTATTCGAAAAAATCCATTTCAAGGGGCCTATTTACTCACAGCTGGACTAGCCGAAGTTTTAGAATGGCTAAATGATTGGCGCTATTCAGATGATGATATTAAGTTTTTACGTTCATTAGGATTTAAAGAAGATTTTTTAAACATGCTTAAAGAATCAAAGCTTGAAATTGATATGTATGCATTTAAAGAAGGAGAAATTGTTTTTCCAAATGAACCTATTGTTCGAGTCACTGGCCCTGCTTGGCAAGCCGTTATGATTGAAACTGGCATTTTAAACATCATCAATGCACAAAGTTTGTTTGCAACAAAAGCAAGTCGCATTGTTCAAGCCAGTCAATCAGATGGGAAAAAAAGAACTCTTCTTGAAATGGGGTTACGTCGCGCACAAGATACTCAAGGATTTTCACCAACAAGGGCTGCTTATATTGGCGGAATTGATGGGACATCAAACGTTGAAGCTGCAAGATATTATAATATTCCCGCTGTTGGAACAATGGCCCATTGTTTAATTATGAGAGAAGATTCAGAAAAAGAAGCTTTTAAAAATTATATGATTTCGGATCCCAAAAGAGCAAGTGTGTTAATCGACACATATGACACCATTCAAGGGGCAAAAAACGCTATTCTTGCCTCAAAAGAAACAGGAATTCCATTAAAAAGCGTTCGACTTGATTCTGGAGATTTAGCGTATCTATCAAAAAAAGTTCGAAAATTACTAGATGATGCTGTTTTTTATAACACCAAAATCACCGCTTCAAATGATTTAGATGAATATACAATTCAAAGCCTTGTTTTGGAGCAGAAAGCCCCTATAGATATTTTTGGAATTGGAACAATGCTTGCAACAAGCTATGACCAACCTGCACTAGGCGGTGTTTATAAACTTAAAAAAACTGGGAATAAAGATGTTATAAAAGTTTCTGAACTTGCCATCAAAACCACAATTCCTGGTGCAACAGATGTTATTCGACTAATTGACGAAAATAACAAATATGCTGGGGATATTATTTATCAACAAGGCAAACCTGTTTTAAATAAAGATTCTTTAGCCACAGATTTAGACTCTGTTCGTATTGATAATGAAAATATTAAAACATTTTTAAAAGGGAAAAAAGCATACAGACCCATGATTCAAGTCATTAAAAATGGAATTATTAATAAAGATGAAATGACTAAACCTCTTTCAAAAATTCGTGAATATGCGCAAGAAAATTTATCTCATTTAGATGAAACACACTTGCGCTTAAAATCACCACATACTTATATTGCTGGTCTTGAAAAAAGTCTTTTTATCAGCAGAAATAATTTAAGAAAAAAAGCTTTAGCAAAATCATTCAAAACACATGAAAAAAATTAATAAAGGAGTTTTTAATGAGAAAAATTAAAGAAAAAATCGTAAATGATTTAAAAAATTTTTGCCATAATAATGGCTTTACT
This sequence comes from Alphaproteobacteria bacterium, assembly GCA_045614025.1. Classification (GTDB taxonomy): domain Bacteria; phylum Pseudomonadota; class Alphaproteobacteria; order CAAHEQ01; family UBA3637; genus RGIG4140. The sequence continues at coordinate 9,900 of JAZLCE010000002.1, read as the reverse complement.
GATGTTGTTTTTGGTCTTTCTGGGGGGATTGATAGCGCCTTGGTTTTAACACTTTGTGCTGAAGCATTAGGCCCACAACACGTTCATGCCATAATGATGAAAACAAAATATACATCAAAAGAAAGCTTATATTTAGCTCAAAAAATTTCAAATTTAAATGCTGTTGATTATCAAGAAATTGATATTCAATCACTTGTGGATAACTTTTTAAAAACACTACCATTTGACATTCAAAATAACATTACAGAAGAAAATATCCAAGCAAGAATCAGAACAGTTATTGGAATGGCATTTTCAAATGAAAAAGGTTGGATGCTTTTATCTTGCGGCAATAAATCTGAATCTGCAATGGGGTATTGCACTCTTTATGGTGCAGACATGAGTGGGTCTTTGGCACCAATTGGAGATTTATATAAAACAGACGTTTATCAATTAGCCCATCTTTATAATGAAGAAGGAAAATTTTTAATTCCAAAAGAAATTATAAATCGCACACCATCTGCAGAACTTAATTTTAATCAAAAAGATACTGATTCGCTCCCCCCTTATCCTCTTTTAGATCGTATTTTAAAAGACCATGTTTTTGGAAATAAACCAGTTATCCAAGAAGAAATCTCTCTTGTTCAAAAGATTAAATCTCAATATCAAAAAACAGCATTTAAAAGACAACAGATGCCCCCAGTTATTAAAATTTACAATTAATCTTTAATTTTCTTCTTTTTTCATCATATTAAGCCAATAAATATATGAAAGAGCAGCCATTATTGTCCACAACACATATAAAGACAACAAATAAAGTGCTGGATTTTCAAGCATGGCATATTGAATCACATAAGCAAAATCAGCAGTGAACCATAAAAACCATGTATCAATTTTATGTTTCATCATATAGTAAAGAGCCACAATACTTAAAATTGTTGTAAAAGAATCTAAAGCTGGTAAAGGATCGTTTGTTGCCTTTAAAAAATAATATCCAATAAGAGTTCCCATTAAAACAACACTCGAATATAAAACACGTTCTTTAACAGAACATTTAGAAATATTCTTATATTTTTCAGCACGCCAGTAAAAAAAGCCTAATACACAAAACACCATAAAAATAAGAGAAATAATAACATCACCATAAAGTTTTTCATTCCAAGAAAATATTGCAAGCGCAACCAATTGAAGCAAATAAAAAATCCAATGAATTCTCTTATTAAAAAGAGAGAGCGTTCCTTGTATTAAACCAAAAAATGTTGCTAAAAGTTCAAAAATCATCTTTCTTCTTTTCAATTATCTGATCTGGTAAATATTCTTGAATAATCGGTAAAAAAAACTCCCGTTTATCTGGATAAAATTTCATAAGCGTTTCATAAGCGTTTAACTGTTTGTCTGGTTTTGTAAATCTTGCTGATTCCCAATCAATTACTGTTTCTAATAAATCGGCATATGTTTTTTTCAAATTATTATCCACATGATGTTTTTGATGTTTTCGATGAAATTCTTGAATATCTTCTATACTCATCCAAAAACAAAACAGATAAAGAAAAATTTTATCCACATCATGCATAAAACCTCTTAAGGTATTTCTCCCTAAAAAAGTTTTTTCGATTTTTAAAAAAGCCCTTTTATGCTTTAATGTGTAAAAAACACATGATATTTTTTCTTTCACTTTATTATATCCTTAAAAAAGGGAGGAGTTACCCCCCCTTTTCTTATTCTGTTGGAATTCCTTTTAAATAATCATCAAAATAACCTTTAATTAACACAACGGGTGTTCCTTTATCTCCTGATCCCGTTGTTAAATCGCAAAGAGAACCAACCAAATCAGTGATTTGACGCGGTGTTGTTCCAAGAGAATATGAGTCATTTCCTTTTTTCTTTTCTTCGATTGCTGATTTAACAGCTTCATTCAAATCACCACCATTGTTATCAGCAACAGCTTTGATTTTCACTTCATTTGGCATTCCTTTTAATCCACTTGTAAAACCGGGAGAAACAACGGGATCAGCGAACTCCCAAATCTTTGTTTTTGGGCATTTAAATCCTCCATCTCCATATATCATCACTTCAATTGTTTTTCCTGTTTTTGCCAAAATTAATTTTTGCAAATAATTGCAAAAATTTTCAGCATCTCTTGGAAAAAGTTTTAAACGATTTGAATCTGCATAATTTGACCCAAGCAACCCAAATTCGCTCCACCCATGCGATTCTGCCGGGGTGCAACAAATTTCTTCAAGCGTAATTACATTTGCCCCCAAATCTGAAAGCATTTTTTTATGGCGATAACGAGTATGAATACTTGCAACAATAATTTGATTTGTTAATTTTAAAATATCTTTCGGATTATTTAATAAAATAATTTCAATTTTATCAGAAATACTTTGATAAAGTTCTAAATAATCTGTTTTTGTTATTGGGTGTAAATATGTGCCAACTTTATCGCGAAACTCTTTTTTTGTTAATACATCTGAATAAGGATTTATATTTAAATTATATAAATCATCTTCATCCATTAAAGCATTTCCAACCTCATCTGATGGATAAGATAAACAAACATAAAGTTTTCCATTCACGCCCTTTGCAATTCCTTCTAAAACCTTTGCAAAGCGGTTTCTGGATAATATTGGGAAGGCAACAGCAACATCTCCTGTTGGGAATTTATCCGTCACATCATCAGAAATATCATCTAAAGTAATATAATTTCCTTGAGAACGCGCTAAAAAAGATTCGGTGATTCCTAAAATATCGCGATTATTCAATTCAATTGGTTGATATGATGAACACCCAGCATCTATTAATGTATCTGAAATCATTTCAGCAATATCATCTCCTTGCTGAATAATTGGCATTCTTAATCCATAAACTGATGCTCCAACAAATCGCCGTTCTAAACTCATCTTTCCTCCTTAAAAAAAGTAAAAAGCTCCCTTAACAAAGAGAGCTTTTTTGAAGTTAATAAATTATTCGTTAATATTCTCATTTTTTCTTTTCATAAAAAACGTTCAAAAACAATATATCATTTTTTTTACATTAATACAAGCAAATATCTTCATTTTAAATGATATATTATTTTTTGCTTTTAACACATAAATTATATCTTTTATTTATAATAAAAAAAATTAAAGATTCTTCCATATTTTTTAAGTAACCTAACATTATTTTCTTGCATCACATTAGGTTAAATTTCTAATTATAAAAACATTTCCCATAAAAAAAACCGTCATTTCTGACGGTTTTTAATGGCGGAGAGTACAGGACTCGAACCTGTGCATCATTTTCATGATGACGGATTAGCAATCCGCTGCATTACCACTCTGCCAACTCTCCAAAGTGATAACCTATCCTATCAATTTTTGGAATAGTTGTCAACAAATTTTTAATTATCTACCCTAAAAACTTTAATCTTTATGATATGGATGCCCATCTAAAATCGTTTTAGCACGATAAATTTGCTCTGCTAAAACAACCCGAGCCAACATATGAGGAAGCGTCATCCGTCCAAAAGAAAGTTTATAATCAGCTTTGTCTTTTAAAATATCAGAATGCCCATTTGCACCACCGATTAAAAAAGAAATGCTTTGAGCCCCCTCATCTATCCATTTACGCAAAAGTTCTGCAAATTCCCTTGACGAAGGTGTTTTTCCTTTCTCATCAAGAGCAATGATTTTACCACCAGCAGGAACACTTGAAAGCAATAAATTTGATTCAGCTTCTTTTAATTGATCAACTGGCAAAGCTCTTTTTTCTTCAAATTCCTTAATTGACACCATCCATTTTGTTTTTTTTAAATAATCTTGAATCAACTCATCTTCTGGGGTGTTTTTCTTAAGTTTTCCAATAGCAGAAACAATTATTTGCATGAGCATTCTCGTTTTTTATACTTATTTGGAATTAAATCCCAAATAGAAACAACTTCAAATCCATCTTTATTATCCGCTGGCATAATTACCTCGGCATCAGGACCATAATCAGCGATATATTCTCTGCATTTTCCACAAGGAGAAATCACGTAACCATCCTCATCTCGAACGGCAACAATCATTTTAACCTTCATGTCTTTTTCAGCTGTTGCTGCATGACCAATTGTGATAATTTCAGCACATGTTGCAATAGAAGGTTGCGTTGTTCCTAAATGCAATGCTGCATAAACATTTCCACTTTCAGTTACAAGTGCGGCAGCAACAACAAAATGATGCCCGTCTTTTTGATATCTTTTTTTCAATAAATCTTGAGCGGCTTTAATTAATTTTTTAGGAGTCACTTTTCTTTTCAACATATTTATTCTCCCGCAATAGCTTCAACCATAATATCCAATGAATCGCGCTCTGTTTGCTTATAATCAACCTGCTCTACCTTAACAGGTTCAATTGCTTTTTTTACTTCATTGACCACTTCTTTTTTCACTTCTTCTTTCACTGTTTCAGCTTTTTTATTCACGTCTTTTTTAACTTCTTTAATCAATGAATCTAAAGCTTTCTTATCCGTATTTTGCGGACGAGGTTGGTTTTTAAGTTGAGTTCCAATTTTTGGTTGTTCTTGTTCAATTGTCACGTCTTTTTTTACTTTTAAATCGTTTAACACGCTTTCAGGAACAAAATATTCTAGCATACCAACTGTTTTTTTAATATAAACAACGGATTTATTTTCTTTTTCAATATCAGACATTTGTTTTTCAGATAAAATCATTGAAACGCCAACATACAAAAGGGAAAGCAATAAAGCAGCTCTTAACCCACCAAAAACGATTCCCAAAATTCTATCCAATCCACTTAATGAACTATTGCGTAACCGTTTAGTGATTTGGGAATTAATAATCGTCATCACAACAAGAATTAAAAGAGCCACTGTTGCAGAACCAACAACTCCTGCCACAATTTCATTGCTAAAAACACCGCTCAATAAACTTTTCATAGGAACAAATCCATATAAAGCACCAATACCGGCTAAAATCCAAGAGGAAATACAAAGCAATTCGCAAACAAGTCCTCGGTAAAGAGCAAATAAAATTGATAAAACCAATGTAATCATCACAATGATATCTATAATTCCTATAACCATTTTTTTCTCCTATCCTTGAAATGAGTCAATCAATGTTTTTAAGTGACCAATTTCGGTTATTCTTAAATCTGGCGATTTTTTAGTTTTTTTCCTTTCTGGGGGAACAAGCGCTTTTTCAAAACCAAGCTTTGAGGCCTCTTTTAATCTTAAATCAGGTTGTGGAACATTCCTTATTTCTCCAGATAAACCTATTTCTCCAAAAATAACCATATCTGCTGGCATTGGTTTTTGCACAAGCGCTGAAACGACCGCACTTGCAACTGCCAAATCACAAGCTGGCTCTGTTATTTTTAACCCACCAGCAACATTTAAAAAAACATCTTTCCCTGCTAACGTAACACCACATCTGGCCTCAAGCACTGCCAAAATCATTGAAAGGCGATTACTATCCCACCCAACAACAGCACGCCGTGGCGCGGAACCAGCTTGTGGCGCAACCAATGCTTGAATTTCAACCAATAAAGGCCTTGACCCCTCAATCCCTGCAAAAACACAACTGCCTGCTATATTTCCTCTCCGTTCAGCTAAAAATAATGCAGATGGATTTGGAACTTCAGATAATCCAGATTCGCGCATTTCAAAAACGCCAATTTCATCTGTTGCTCCAAAACGGTTTTTAACAGAACGCAAAATTCTGAAATGATGGCCACGATCCCCCTCAAAATAAAGAACTGTATCCACCATATGCTCTAAAACTCTAGGACCAGCCAATGTTCCTTCTTTTGTAACATGACCAACTAAAAATAAAACAAAATTTCTTCGTTTGGCCAACCTGATCAACTCATGCCCAGCTGCTCTAACCTGCCCCACCGTTCCAGGTGCTGAATCTAATGTATCCGTATACATGGTTTGAATGGAATCGATAACAACCACATCAGGAGCATCATCAACATCTAATGAAGCAACAATATCCCTAACACTAATACTGCTTGCTAAATCAACTGGTGCTTTTGAAAGCCCCAAGCGCATGGCACGTAAACGCACTTGATCCGTTGATTCTTCTCCAGAGATATAAACGCACTTAATTGGAGCACCCTCTTTATTCACCCCACCAGATAAATTTGCAACTGTTTGTAATAATAATGTTGATTTTCCAATACCTGGATCACCGCCAACCAAAATCACGGAACCCGGAACCAATCCTGAACCACAAACCCGATCTAACTCTTGAATATTTGATTTAAGGCGAAAAACGATTTCTGGCGCACCACTTAAATCCGAAAATTCTATTTTTTTGCCGCCAACTCCACCTGTTGCCGTTTTAATTTCTTTTTGCGGTAACGCTTCTTCTGATATCGTGTTCCATTCCCCACAAGCTTCGCATTTACCAGTCCATCTTGGATAAACAGTTCCACAATTTTGGCATACAAATTGAGAAGTTTTTTTTGCCATTATTCAGCCTCTTTTCCTTCAACAAAAATCGGGCCTTTTGAGCTGCCGGCAACAAATTGGCGCACATAAGGATTCTTTGTTTTATCCAACTCCTTCACTGTGCCAACCCAAATAATTTCTCCTTCATAAAGCATTGCAATTCTATCTGCAATTTTTCGGGCTGAAGCCATGTCGTGTGTAATTGTTAATGCTGTTGCCCCCAATGTTTTTACACAAGAAACAATTAAATCATTAATTACGTCAGACATAATAGGGTCAAGACCCGTTGTTGGCTCATCAAAAAAGATGATATTTGGATTATTTGCAATTGCTCTTGCAAGACCAACCCGCTTTTTCATCCCTCCAGATAAATCTGCGGGATAAACATCAGCAACCTGTTTTGGCAAACCCACTTGTGCCAACTTTTTAATGGCTAATTTTTTTGCTTTTTCACTATCTATTTTTTTATTTTGAAGCAGCTGAAAAGAAACATTTTCCCAAACATTTAAACTATCAAATAAAGCACCACTTTGAAAAAGCATACCAATTTGTGAACGCACTTTTTCTTGTTCTTTTTTTGAAATTTTATCTAATCGTTTTCCATCAATTTCAACATATCCTTTATCTGGATTTAAAAGACCCAAAATGCATTTTAATGTAACAGATTTACCCGTTCCAGATCCACCAATAATCACCAGTGATTCGCCTTTTTTAATTTCCAAATCAACACCGGATAAAACCTTTTTATTTCCAAAAGATTTATGAACATTAACTAATTTTAATTTTATTTGCTCTTTTGTTTCAGCCATCTTTTTATCCCTAAACAGCGAAGAAAACTTCTGTTAAAATATAATTGAAAATTAAAATTAAAATACTTGAAGAAACAACGGCATTTGTTGTTGCTTGTCCAACACCTTGTGCACCACCTTTTGAATTAAAACCATTGTAACATCCAAGCAAGGTGATAATAAACCCAAATACGGCTGCTTTTGTTAATCCAGAAATCACATCCATTGGTTTCAAATATTCCCAAGTACTTACAAGATAAGTTGTTGCGTTAAAATCCAATTTTGAAACACCTATCATATATCCACCACAAATACCAATAATATCCCCGATTAAAACCAAAACAGGAAGCATAAGAACACCAGCAATCACGCGGGGAACTATTAAATATTTTATTGGATTTGTTGATAAAGTTGAAAGTGCATCAATTTGTTCAGTAACCCTCATTGTTCCAATTTCAGCCGCCATAGCTGCCCCAATACGGCCAGCAACCATAAGCCCAGCCATCACAGGAGCCAATTCTCTTGTAACAGCAACCAAAACAACTAAAGAAACGGCGCCTTCAGCTGAAAATTGAGAAAATCCACTGTATGTTTGAAGGGCAATGACCATACCAGAAAATAATGTTGTTAAAGCAACCACAGGCAAAGAATAAAAACCTATTTCAACAAGTTGTCTTAAAAGAACTTTAAAATAAAGAGGTGGCGTTATGCAATGATAAATTGTTTCAGCAGCAAAAATCCCTAATGAACCAGCACTTCTAAAAAATGCCAAGACAACTCTCCCTAATTTATTCACAAATTCAATAAATGGGGTAACAACAGGTATATTTGTTTCAGATTTTTTTCCCATAATTTTAAACCTTAATTAAATAGTTTACTCTTTGTTCACTATATCTTTCTCAATCTAAAAAATCAAGTATAAATATAGATGTGAAAAAGTTATGTTTTTTTTATAATAAGATTAACCCTACTCTTCTTAACAAAAAAAATGAACTCATTAAAGGAACGTTTAAATCAACCACTTTTTTATTATTAATCTGAATAAAAACATTTTTCCTTTTAAGTTGAATTTAAAGAAAATTTTTATTTTTATTTTTTTTAAAAAAAGAAAAAATGAGTGGTGAATATAAACGTTCCTTTATGCTATCCAGTTAAACATAGAGTAATATGTATTTTTTTAGGGGGATCTATGAAAAATTTTTATAAAATACTTTTTGCAACAAGTTTTCTTTTTTCTTTAAATACTTATGCAACAACTGTTACTTCATTTCAAGGGTTAACAGATGCTTTAGGAACAGCTGATGCAAATGTTATTTTTGATGCTTCGGGCGTTCAAAATATTGATGGTTGGATGACGATTCAAGCAGGTCAATCTGTTGCACTTCAAAATATTTCTTCTTGGACAAATACTCCTCAGGAATTTGAATATGGAGGTAATAGTTATACGGCAGGTCTTCTTCCTCATGATGTTAACAAAGCTCATTTAATTCAAAATAATGCCACATTAAGTATAAATAATATGACTGTAGAAAAAAATGAGTTTTTACTTGATGGTGGTTATTTGTTAGGCGGAGCTGTTCTGCAAAACAAAGGGGTTGTTACTGAATTATCAGGATTGAAGTGGAATAATAATAATATAAACACATTTAAAGCCCAAGATATATGGGGTGGTATTTTAAATAATTTTCATGGTGCTAAAATTCAAACAATTAAAGATAGCTCTTTCATAAATAATTTTTCTCTGACTCAACAAAGTGCACCACATGGTGCCATTATATATAATGAGGGGGAGATTGATTTAATTGAAAATGTTGTTTTTCAAGATAACACCATGCAGGCAACTGAAAATCAACCTGGTGGCGGCCATGGAACGGCTATTGACAATAATGAATATAGCGTTATTAATAAAATTTCAAATGTAAAATTTATAAATAATAGAAGTTATAAACCTGGCCAAAATCAGACTTATAAATCAAATCATGCTTCTGGTGGAGCAATGGATAACTATAATTTTATTGGTGAAATTTCAGATTCTTTATTTAAAGGAAACAGCACTGAAATTGAACAAGCAAATGTTAATACCAGTACATTTGCTCGTGGTGGGGCCATTATGTTAACAGAGTCAGGCGCTACAACTATTGGCACAATTGAAAAAATTAAAAAAGTTCAATTTATAGAAAATTTCACAAAAAATATCTATGGTGAGGCCAGAGGTGGCGCTATTGCAACAAGCGGAAATTCACTTATTAAAGAAATGACTGATGTATTATTTGAAAAAAATTATGCGCAAGGAGATGGGCTTGAAGATGGTTCAGGACATGGAGTCGGTGGAGCTATTCAAAATTTAGCAGGAACAATCAAAACATTGAACGGTGAATTTAAAGATAATTATGCTATTAGTAAATATGGCAAAGCTCAAGGTGGTGCTATTTGGAATGGTGGTGCAATAGAAAGCATTAAGGATTCAGAATTTACAGACAACTATGCAACAGGTGGCTCTGAATCATTGGGTGGTGCAATATATAACGAGGGCACAATTGGATTTGAAGGAACAAATATCTTTAAAGGCAATAAAACAGGCAATAAACTTAATGATATTTATAACACAGGAACAATCACTGTTTCAGGAGATTTAACGCTTGATGGCGGTATTACTGGAACAGGAGCTGTTACTTTTAAAGACGGCGCTTCTTTAAAT
>JAZLCE010000001.1:0-20095 GCA_045614025.1 Alphaproteobacteria bacterium | reverse complement strand
CGAGGGGTAAGGGCGGGTGCATGCAAATGGGTGTTTGATCAAAAAAAAGAGGTGGGTGAATAAAAATTTTTATATGGGTAAAAAGTGGGGCGATTTTTATCGATTCAAAAAGAAAAGGATGTATCAATATTCAAAAATGGAATGAAATTTTGGTTAAAATCGGTGTGAAAAAGAATTAAAAAAGAAGAGAGATGTTTTAAAATAAGGTTTATATGAAAGAGTTGTTGAAAATTTTGAAAAAATGTGCTAAAAAATTTTTTTTATCAAGATGAATGACGTTAAAAGAGGATAACATGGATGCAAAAACCTATCAAAAGCATTTAGATAACTTGATGATTTATAATATTAAATACAATAAGTTAAGCGAAGTGAAAGATTTGATTTTTATGGGGGCTGATGTGGATGCAAAAGATGAAGAAGGCGTGCCAGCTTTATCTTTGGCTGCTGAAAAAGGCTTGATGAAGATGACAGAGCTTTTGGTGAAACAAGGCGCTGATTTATTGGGGCAAGATTCAAATGGGGTGAGCGTTTATGATCGCATGGTGAAAAAAATGGCAAAAACAATGGTTGCGCCAGAAAAACCAGATGCATTTTTATATGCCACTTTATTTTATTTGAAAAATGTTTTAGAAGGGCAAAATAGATATAATGGTAAACGACAAAATGTTTTGAATGATGGTTTTGTTTTTAGCGTTGTTCAATCCAGACGTTTAAAATATCAAGCGGCCAGAGTGGGGGATAGAGAGCATTCTTAAAACAAATGAAACCCAAATACTTTTAAGGGGGAAGAAATGCAAAAAGAAAATTTGAAAAAGTTAAATGAAGAATTATTTAAAGCAGTTGATGATTTGAATTTTGATCTTGTTTTACATGCTTTAAACAAGGGGGCGCAAGTCAATGCCTTGGATTCAAACGGGAAAACGGCGCTTTTAAAAGCTTTGAAGTATGAAAATTTTAAAATTGCAAAAGCATTAATTCGATATGGGGCTGATGCCAGAATTGTGGATAATGAAGGCGTTTCTTGCGCAAAAGTTTTAAAAGAAAAGATTTTGAAAGAAAAAGTTTTAAAGGGGAATGATCCTTTAAAAGTTGCAGTTTTAAAAGGATATCTTCAGCTTATTGAATCCTTGGTTTATTATGGACCAGAAGTTAAAAAAGGGCTGTGGGATCGCTTAAGTCAAAAAGAATTAGATGAAAACTTTTATCAAGCTTTGCAAGAAAAACGCTTGCAAAAAGCGGAAGACTTGTTAAAGCAAGGGGCCTTTCTTTATGGGCTTAAAAAAGAAGATGTTTTAAAAATTGATGATGAGCAAGTGATTGATTTTATTGATGAAAAAATTAAAGCTAATCAAAAGTTATTTAAAGCTATTAAAGAAAATGATGCTTTAAAAATATGGGATTTTTCGTTAACAGATAAGTTTGCGCGAGGCATGAATGAAGAAGGGGTGCCGGCAATAGTGATGGCAGCTAAAGAGGGGGTGCAACAAGCATTTTTAATGTTAGCCAACAACTTTGAAGTTGATGTGAATCAACCAGATCAAGCTGGGCAAACGGCCTTAATGTGGGCGGCCAAAAAGAATGACGCAGAAATGATTGAATGGTTGCTTTATATGGGGGCAGAGCCTTCTTTGGTGGATCATCAAGGAAAAGAAGCGATTATTTATGCTGTTGAAAATAAAGGGTTTGAAGCCACTCAAAAACTCATGAATTTTGAAGAAATGGATATGATTCAAAAAGCCATTCAAAAGGCAAAAGAAGTTGATGCTAAAAATATCCTCTCTTTTTTAACAAATGAATCCTCTTTAAAAGAAGGGGCGTTAAAGGTGAACACTCAAAAAGTTTTGAATGGTAATAAAACAAGGGATTATCAGCGAGAAGGTTAAAAAATAAAAAAAGAGAACTTGTCTTAAAAAAATGAGCTTTTTTTAAGCAAGGGAAAAGATTTTTTTTAGAGGTTTGAATGAAAGAAAATATAAAAGCATTAAATGAAAGTTTGCAACAAGCAGTTGAAAATAAAGAAACGTATTTGATGATTCCGCTGATAGAAAAAGGATTAAGTGCCGAAGTTTTTAATAAAGATGGCAATGCGCCTGTTCATTTATCCGTGTTAAAGGAAGACATTAATTTATTAAAATATTTAATTGAAAATAAAGCTAATTTAAATCTTTTAAACACATATACAAAACGATCTGCTTTGATGATGGCGGTTCAAGGAAACTATGAAAAAGCAACGTCTTTATTGGTGAAAGCAGGGGCGGATTTGGATTGCCAAGATGTTTATAAAGAAGCAGCAATTCATGTGGCTGTTCGCTATGGATATGAAGAAATTTCTAAGCTGTTAATTAAACGAAAAGCCAATTTAAATATTCAAAACAATAAGGGGTGGACGCCCTTAATTGTTGCCATTCGAAGAGGGAATAAAAAGATTTGTTCTTGGTTAGTGGAAGAAGGAACCAATTTGGCGTTGGAAGATCAAAATGGGTGGCAAGCCTTAACTTGGGCGGCAGATTTGGGGCATTCTTCGTTGGTAAAAATGTTGATTAATGCCGGGGCAAACATCAATCATCAAGATAAAAAAGGGCGCACGGCTTTAATGCGCGCCGTTAAAAACGAATATACAGAAACGGTTTTCACGTTATTGATGAGTGATGCAGATGCAACAATTAGAGATATTTATGGCAAAACTGCGTTGGATTACGCCGTTGAGCGTGGGGCGCAAGAAAGCATTAAACTTTTATCTTTAACTGAAAATTTGAAGCAAAAAAAAGAGGAAAATAAAAAGGCTGTTGAGCTTCAAAAAGAAATGGTTCAAGAGGCTTTTTTTGATGAGGAAGGAAAGGTTTTTGCTTCAGTCCAAAAGTCAAAAAAACATCAGATTTATCAATTGAAAACAGATGGAAAAGAGCTTTATTTAACCCCTGTTTCATTGAAGAAATCAGATCATCTTAAAAAGATATTAAAAGACGTGTTGCTTTTTAATTTAAAGCGCGAAAAAGAATGATTTTTTAATTATATAAAAATAACTTGACAAATAACGCTCTTTATTATAAAATAAAGAGCCTTTTTTATGTTGGCGAATTGAAGCATTTTGATGAAAAAAAAGGTTTTTTTAAATTTATTTTTTTAGGGGCTTTTAAATGAGCGAAAAAGATTTGGATTTTGAAAATTTAAACATAGACTCGAATAAAAAAACCTTGAATAATCTTTTTATTATGGCCATTGAAAAAAAAGATATCAAAAGCATTTTGGCATTGGCCCAAAAAGGCGTTGACCCCAATTTAAAAGATAAGGGTGGGGATACGGCCTTAAATGTTTTGGTTGAGAGCAGGGATTTAGAAGGCTTAAAATACTTGCTTGAGAAGAAAGCATTGCCTTATATTGATGGCAAATATGGCGAAACGCCGTTGATGAGGGCTTGTGTTTTAGGCAATTATGAAATGGCTTCGTTGCTGATTGAAAAGTCAAACATAGAAGGCAGATGTTTATTAAACGAAACGGCGCTTCATTTGGCCACACGCTATAATCAATTAAAAATCATTGAGTTATTAATCAAAAAGGGCGCGGATTTGAATGCTAAAACCAAAAAGGGGAAAACAGCTTTATTTTTGGCCGCTCAAGAATGGTATGAAAAAGCAGGGGAAATTCTTTTAAAAGCAGGGGCAGATGCCAACACCGAGGCATTGGGGCGCAGAACGGCATTGATGATTGCGGCGCAAAATGGCGATAAAAATATGGCGGCTTTATTGTTAAAATATGGCGCTGATGTGAATAAACAAACAAGTTTAACGGGCGAAACGGCGTTGATGTGGGCGGTGCGTTCTAAAAAGCAAGAGTTGATTTCTTATTTATTAACAAAAGGCGCTGATGTTCATTTAAAAAATCAAAAAGAGGAAACGGCTTTTGATATGGCCAAAAATCAGCAAGAAATTTTAAGCCTTTTAAACAAATATCAAGAAAAAGGCAGTCAAAACAAACAAGCTGAGTCAAATTTTTCTTCTTTATTTTTAAGAGCGGTTGAAACAAACGATCTTCAAGCTTTATATACAGTTATTCAAAGAGGAGGCGTGATGAAAAAAGAACAACGAGAAGCAAATCAAGCATTGGTCAGAGCGGTGGATTCTGGAGATTTAGACGCTGTGAAAAAATTATTGGAAAACGGTAAAGATCCAGATTTGCCAACGTTAAGTGGCGATACGCCGTTGATGAGAGCCGCGCAAAATGGGGATGAAAAAATGGCTGGGTTGTTGCTTTTAAATGGCGCTCAAGTGAACTTTCAAAACAAGCAAGGGAAAACGGCTTTGATGAGCGCGGTTCAATTTGAGCAAATTGAAATGATTAAATATCTTGTGGCCAAAGGGGCGCGTTTGGATTTAAAGGATATGAATGGTCAATCGGCATTAAACCTTGCTTTTCAATCCTCTAATAAAGGGGTTTTTGATTTATTAATTGATGTTGATTTAATTCAAAAAGGCTTTTTAAACAGCGCGCCAAATGCATTAGCAATTGCAAGAAAAAATATTCAACAAACAAAAGCTGATGGCAGGGAATATACGGATTAAAAGGAAAAAAAGATGCAATACGAAAAATATATTGAACATAAATTCATATCAGCCGTGAGTCAAAATTCTCTTCAAGATGTGAAAGACATTTTGGATGAAATAAAGGCAGCGACAAATGAGGCTTTTTATCGGGCGCTTGTTGAGGGACATGAAGAAATTGCAGATGAATTTTTAAAATCAGGTGTAGATGTGAATTATCAAGACTCTTCCACTAAAATAACGCCATTGATGAAAGCTGCCAGAGAAGGAAGGAGAGATGTTGTTCAAAAATTGATTGACCTAGGGGCTGATTTGAATTTGAAATCACGGGCCGATCTGACGGCGCTTTTTTTTGCGATAGACTTCGCTGAGACTGATTGCGCTCTTAAATTAATTGAGGCGGGGGCAGATGTGAATAAAACAGATATGTATGGAGAGAATGCCTTAATTAAAGCCGCACATCAAGGATTGGATAAAGTTGTTTTGGCAATTATAGAAGCCGGAGGCGATCTTTCTCATGCAGATGACAGTGGAAATACCCCGTTATTAACAGCGGTAGCTTGGGATCATGTGGCTTGTGTTCAAGTTCTTATTGATAAGAATGCTGATTTAAACTGGCAAGATAAATATGGATATAATGCGTTGATTATTGCGGCTTGTCATGAAAATGAAGAGATTGCTAGCCTTTTGATTGAAAACGGCGCTAATTTAAATATCCAAGAGGAGGAGGGCAAAACAGCGTTGATGATCGCTATTGAAAAAAACAATTTTGCTATCTTTCAAGAATTGATTATGAATGGAGCGGATGTTTTAATAAAAAATAACAAGGGGATTGATGCATATAATTTGGCAATGAAAGAGAGAAATCAAAATATGGCTCAGTTGATTAAAGAAGCGGCGAAAAAACAGTTAAAAGCCAAGAAAATTATCTCACATCAAGCAAATAATCAAGCTTTTTTAATGGCTCAAAAAAATGGGCAAGGGCATATAAAATAAAAGCGGGGAAGATGCTTATTCTTTGGCCATGAAGAATGGACATATTGAAGTTGCTAAAATGATTAAAGAAGCGGTGAAAGATGAGATGTTGGCTTTAAAAAAAGTGACAAAACAAGTGAAAAATCAGGTTGTTTTAAAGCAGTTGGGGTTAGAAAGAGAACGTTAAAATGTTTTATTTATTTGAAAGCAAGGAAGAAAAAGAAGCGCGTTTGCAAAAAAAATTGATGGAGGCGGTTTTTAATGAAGATTTAAAAGCCGTGAAACGCTTAATTAAACAAGGCGCCCCAGTGAATGCTCAAGATGAAGCGGGGTGGACGGCGCTTCATATGGCCTCTTATGAGGGATTTTTAGAGATTGCCCATCTTTTAATTGATGTAGGCGCTCAACTAGATTTGAAAAATAAATTTGAAACAACGCCCCTTCATATGGCGGCAAGTGAGAGAAATCTAGAAGTGGTTGAAGCGTTGATTGAGGCGGGCGCTGATGTGACCCTTGAAACGAAAGAGGGCTCCACAGCACTTCATATGGCGGCTTCTTGTGGGGAATTACATATCGTGAAATCCTTGGTGGAAGCAGGGGCAGATCTTTTAAAGAAAAATAAAAGAGGGGAAGATGCTTATTCTTTGGCAGTTCCAAGAGAGATTAACGATATAAAAACTTGGATTAGAGAATATATTCCATTAAAGCTTTTAGATAAAGAACATGTGACGGCGCTTCAGGTGGCTGCATCACGCGGAAATTTAATGTTAGCGCAAGATTTGATTCAAAATGGCGCTGACTTGTTGATTAAAAATCAAAAGGGTGAAGATGCTTATCAAATTGCCATGAAGAATGGGCAAGTTAAAGTTGCCAAGTTGATTAAAGAGGCGATTAAAGAGAAGATGAAGATGATGGCTTTAAAAAAAGTGACCCCGATCGCTTTTAGTTCGCTTATGAAGGCATCTATGCAAAAGGAGAGGGAATAAAAGATGGATTGGACGTTACAAAATCGTTTTTTTGAAGCAATTGATACAAACAAAATAAAATTGACGAAAGAGTTGATTAAAGCGGGCGCTGATGTGAACATTTGTGGGGATAATGGATATAGACCTCTTTCATGGGCGTTAGTTGTTGGATATGAAGAGATTGCAGGTGCTTTGATTCAGGCGGGGGCTGATTTAAATCAAAAAAGCCCTGATGGTCAAACGCCTTTGCATTTAGCGGTGGAACATGGATATTTAGATATTGCAAAAACCTTGATTAAAAAAGGGGTTGATGTGAACGATTGCACATTAAAAGGCGAAACGGCGCTTCATTTGGTGGCTAAAACAGGTTATTTAGATATGGCTAGGTTGTTAATTCAAGAAAAAGCAGATGTGAATATGTCTAATAATAAAGGAAACACGCCTTTACATCAAGCCGTTTCTCTTGGTTATTTGGATATGGTGAAACTATTTATTGAAGCTGGCGCTGATGTAAACAAAAAAAATAATAAGTTAAATGCACCCATTCATTTGGCTGTTTGGGGGCGTTTGGAAATGATGGAAGAATTAATTAAAAGTGGCGCTGATTTATTGATTAAAAATCAAAAGGGCGAAGATGCTTATTCTTTAGCCATGAAACATGGGCAAGTTAAAGTTGCCAAAATGATTAAAGAAGCGGTGAAAGAGAAGATGCTGGCCAGGAAAATTAGCTCATATTTGAAAGCGAATAATCAAGTTGTTTTAAAGAGCTTTGGGGCAGAAAGAGAGAGTTAAGATGTTTCATTTATTTGAAAACGAAGAAGAAAAAAAAGCACGTTTGCAAAAAAACGAGGATGCAAAAGGATTTTTTAAGAAAGCATTTGGCGGTTTCTTTGATTTTGAATTCTCAGAAAGTAAGCTTAAACAAGCCTTGATAGAGTTTGATGAAAAGCTTTTAATACAAGGTCTTGAAGCGGGGAAAATTAATCCGAATAGATTGGTGTTTAATAAAATGCCGATTTTTATGGAAGCTGTTAAAAGAGATATGTTTGATTTTGCCCGTCAATTGGTTGAAAAAAAAGCGGATGTGAATCAGCCAGATAGTGAGGGCAATACAGCGGTGATGGTTGTTGTAGACACTTGGTTCTCTGCTCAAAACAGGAAATTTTGGCCTCTTTTAAAAAAGGCGGGGGCTGACTTTGATAAGCCAAATAATAAAGGGCAAACACCATTGATGGTGTTAATTGAAAAAGAGGCGAATGCTTTTTCTTTTGGTGTAAACCAAAGCCACCTTTTGTTATCCGTGGAAGATCAAGCGGCTTATTTAATTAAATTTGGAGCTGATGTGAACTTTCAAAATCACAAGGGGCAAACGGTGCTTCATGAAGCCATTTTGCAACAATCATTTGCTGGCGTTAAGTTTTTGATGAAAAAAGGGGCAGATGTGAATTTGACGGATAAGAATGGAAATACATCGTTGATGCTGGCTGCTTCAAAGGGGTTATTTAAAATTGCTGAATGCTTAATAACAGAG
Organism: Alphaproteobacteria bacterium; assembly: GCA_045614025.1. Lineage (GTDB taxonomy): Bacteria > Pseudomonadota > Alphaproteobacteria > CAAHEQ01 > UBA3637 > RGIG4140. The sequence continues at coordinate 12,086 of JAZLCE010000001.1, read as the reverse complement.
GAAACTGATTTTCTTTTAAAAAATAATGAAGGGGAAGATGCTTATCAAATTGCCATGAAGAATGGGCAAGTTAAAGTTGCCAAGTTGATTAAAGAAGCGGTGAAAAAGAAGATGAATGCTTCAAGAAAAGTGGCGCAACAGGTGAAAAATCAACCAGTTTCAAAACAATCAGGCAGGGAGCGGGAATAAAAGATGCTTAAGTTGTTTGGTTTTAAAGAGAAGGAGAAGAAACAATTGGCGCAAAAGATAATGGATGCCATTCTTGAAAGCGATATAACTCGGCTTGAAAAGTTGATTAAACAAGGGGCTCCCATTGATGAGGCAGATCAAAAAGGGTGGACACCTCTTCGTTTAGCGATTTTTAAAAGACAGTTAGAAATAGCCAAAAAGTTGATTGAAGCAGGCGCTGATGTGAATGCGGTTGATAAAGACGGCGATCCGTTGATTCATATGGCAGTTCTTTATGATAATGTTGAAATAGCAAAAGAGCTGATTAAAGCGGGGGCAAATGTGAATGCCACGAATAAGGGGGGCTGGACAGCTCTTCAATCTGCGCTTTGTTTTGGGTTTGAAGAAATTTCAAGAGAGCTGATTAAAGCGGGAGCAACAATGACTTTGAATCAAAAAAATTCATGGACAGCAGTTCATGGGGTTGCCAAACATGAATTATTAAATCTTTTGCCAGATTTGATGAAGGCCGGTGTTTCATTAGATGCGCAAGATGATGAGGGTAAAACAGCGCTTCATATTGCTGTTTATACGAATTCTTTAGACATGGTGCGAAAATTAATTGAGGCGGGGGCAAATATGAATATTCAAGATATGAATGGATGGACACCGCTTTATGAAGCTTTACAAGATGAGCAGTTTGAAGCTGCCCATATCTTGATTAAGGCGGGGGCAGATGTGAATATTTTAAATAATAAGGGGGAAACGCCTCTTCATGTGGCTGTGCAACAAGATAATTTAGCTTTGATGAAAGAATTGATTGAAAAAGGCTCTGATGTGAACATAAAAGATAATGAGGGCTTGTCTCCCCTTCATTTAGCGGCGCTTAATGGTTGTTTAGCAGTGGCGCAAGAATTGATTGAAAAAGGCGCTGATGTGAACAGTCAAGATAACAATGGGCAAACGCCGATTTATTTTGCTGCAAGAGAAAGGCAGATAAAGTTATTAGAAAAGCTGATTAAGAAAGGGGCTGATGTGAATATTCAAAATAATTTGGGGAATACACCGCTTCATGCCGTTTCTTATTCTTGTCGTGATTCTTTAAAAACAGTGCAAAAATTAATTGAAGCGAATGCCAATTTGAATATATGCAATCAAAAAGGCAACACGGCGCTTCATGAGGCTATAAATTTTGATCGTTTGAATTTGGTAGAATATTTGATTCAATTTGGAGCAAATGTTTTAATTAAAAATAAAAAAGGCGATGATGCTTATAACTTAGCCATGAAAAATGGATATACCGCAATTGCAAAAAAGATTAAAGAGCAGGTGAAAGAACAAATCAATTCTTTAAGAAAAGTGGCGCAACAAATAAAACTTTTTAATCAACAAAATCAATTAGAAAAAGAATAAAGGATAACAGATGGATAGTTGGTTGATAAAGAGCATTAAGGAAAATGAAGAAAAGAATATCGATTCTTTTTTTCAAGAGGTTAAAAAAATTCAACATGATAAACAAGATGCTTTTTTGCTTTTTGCTCAAGAAGGGAATTTAAAATATATTCAAAAATTTTTAACACTGGGCATTGATTTTGCTTATGAAGATGACGGGTGGACAGCGCTTGGTATTGCCGCTGCTAATGGGCATTTAGATGTTATGAAAGAAATGGCAAGCGCTGGCGCTGATTTAAATCACCAATCTTCAAGAGGGTGGACAGCGTTAATGATTGCTTGTTGCAACAAGAAAGAAGATATTGTGAACTGGTTAATTGAGCAAGGCGCGCAACTTGATTTATGCGATTTGAATCAAAAAACGGCGTTGATGTGTGCGGCGCATTTTGGAAGTTTAAAAATTGCTTCTCGGTTGATTGAAGAGGGGGCTGATCTTTTTAAAAAAGATAAGTTGCAAAGAGATGCCTATACCGTTGCCATGCAAGCTGGGCATAATGAGATTGCACAATTGGTGAAAGAGGGGCTTAAAAAGAAAATGAAAGGGCTTAAAACATTGGTTTCTTCCAAACAAAAAGCTTTCCCTCAAGATACTTCAAACCAAAAAGATTAAAAAGGAAAATGGGTAAAAGAAAAGGATATCAAATGCAAATTAAAAAATATCTTCATAAAGTTAAATCATTTTTTTCGAAAATGCGCTGGGTGAATAAGCAAGATCAGTTAGGGCAAACGCCTTTAATTAAAGCTTCAGAAAATGGCGCGGTTGACCTTGTTCAAAAACTGATTGAAAAAAAGCCAAATTTAAACCATCAAGATCAATTCAAAGATACGGCGTTAATCAGCGCCGCGAATAAGGGGTTTGGTGACATTGTGACCTCTTTAATTGAGGCGGGTGCTGATGTGAATATGCAAAATAAATGGAATCAAACGGCATTAATAGAGGCATCACAAAATGGATATATGGATATTGTTGAAAACTTAATTAAAGCTGGGGCTGATGTGAACAAGATGGATGAGCATGGGTGGAGCGCCTTGATGAACAGCGTTGAAAGAGGGCATGAAGGCGTTTTTGATTTGTTGGTTAAGGCGGGCGCTGATATTAATCATCAAGCTTCAAACAGATGGACGGCGCTTCATTCGGCTTGCAGAGGGAATAAAGAATCAATGGCCCAAAAATTAATTGCGTTAGGCGCTGATTTAAACCATAAAGAAGAAGATGGATATACGCCCATTCATATTTCAGTAATCAACAAAAATTTAAATATTATGAATAAGTTAATCCAACATGGCGCCAATATAAATGCCACGCAAAAAGATGGCTATACGCCTCTTCACTTGGCCGTTGAATATAACAAAAAAGAGATTGTGTTGGCGTTGATAGATAATGGCGCCGATTTAAATAAGCAAGATATGTGGGGCGAAACGGCGCTTCAAAAAGCAGCCAAATATGGCAAAAGAGAGGTGATGGAAACCTTAATTGATAAAGGCGCTGATTTAAATAAGGTGGATCGTTTAGGCGATAGCGCCTTGCATAGAGCCATTAAAAATAAAAGAGTTGGCATTGCTCAAATTTTAATTAACAATGGCGCCGATGCCAATATTTTAAATAAAGAGGGAAACAGCGCGTTGATGATCGCCATTCAAAAAGGATATATCCAGTTGGTGCGCGATATGATTAAAGGGGATGCAAATGTGTTGTTAAAAAACGAAGAAGGAAAAGATGCTTATCATTTTGCCATGAAAAGTGGGGATATGGCTATAGTCAAAGAAATTAAAGAAGCCGTTAAAAAAGAAATGAATTCTTATTTTATGAATAGGCAGGCTTATAAACGCCTTTTAATCTTGAAAAATGAACGCGTTTATGGCGCATAAAATAAAGCAAAAGGTTTAAAAATGGCAACAAGAACAGATATTATACATGAAATTTTAGGAAAGGGCCGAATAGAGGTGATTAAATCTCTTTTGGATCAAGGAGCGCTTGATGACACTCAAGATCCAAAGGATAGTAGCCCGTTAGAATTTGCGATTTTTATGGGGTATAAAGATATTGTAGAGCTTTTGCTTGATTATGGAGAGGATATTGATTTTGTTTCAAAAGAAGGCAGAACGCCGTTGATGCAAGCTGTTTTTTGGAGTAAAGAAGAAATAAGTCAATTGCTGATTGAACGAGGGGCTTTTATTAATAAATCCGCCGATTGTTGGAGAGAAAATGTTTTTAAATATACGTTTAGTAAATCCAATTATTCTATTTTAAAATCATTACTTGAGGCGGGTTTTGATTTAAATCGATTGGATAATTATGAAATAGCCAGTCATGCATTGATGTTTGATGACAAAGTTTTGAAACTTTTGTTTGAACAAGGGCTTTGTTTAGATGAGAAAGATAAAAGATTTTTTGATCTTTGTACCAAAGCATGGCTTTATAAAAAATTGCCAATGATAAAGAAACGAGCTAAATTTTTTAAAGAATATAATGATCAAAAAGGGTTGAAGCCTCTTCCATGGTATAAAAGATTTTTTTCTTATGCAGGGAAAAGAGAAGTTTTTGAAGCCGTTCAATTAGGGCAAACAAAAAAATTAAAAACCATTTTAAAAAACAATGAATTAGATGATCAATTAAAGCTTGAACTTCTTTATGAAGCCATTAAACGAAATCAATATCAAGTGGCGCACTTGCTGATTGAAGAAAAGGCGCCTTTATATGATAAAGAAAATGAAAAGATGAGCCCTTTGTTATATGCCATTGAAAAGAGGCGCAACTTGATTGCTTTATTATTAATTGACAAGAACGCTGATATTAACTTTAAAGCAAAAGGCGATAAGGAAAGCCTTCTTTTTAAAGCGGTTCAAAAACTTGAAGTTTGCGTGATGGATAAGTTATTAGAAAAAGGCGCACCCATTAATGAAGGTAATGGCTGCCTTTCGCCTTTAATGAGGACTGTTCAACAAAAAAGAGGGAATCATTTTAATTATTTAGTTGAAATGAAAGCAAATTTGGATTTGCAAGATGAAGAGGGAAATACCCCTTTGATGAAAGCCATTGAAAATGGGTTTATAATGGGCGCTCAAACATTAATTTTTGAAGGCGCTGATATGCTTATTAAAAATAAGGCAGGGGAAGATGCTTATCAAATAGCCATGAAAAAAGGCAATATATCTTTGGCAAAATTAATTCGAAAACAGTTAACCGAAAAATTAAAAGACCAACAAAAAAAGGCTCAAGTTATTCAAACGCATCAAGGTCAAGCGCCTGTTATTTTGATGATGAAAAATGAAAAACAACATCAAAAAGGATAAATGAAATGGATGGATTTTTATCAACTTTTTTAACGAAAATTTTTCATCCTTGGAATGAAATAAATGTGATGAAACTTCTTGAAAAAAATAAAGAAGATAAGGTGTTGCATGGTGTGAAATATGGTAAATTACATCCAGATACCCTTCTTTTAAATCAAGAAACCTTGCTTATCTTTGCGATTAAAAATAAAAAATTAAAATTGCTTAATGGGGTGATTGAATTTGGCGCTGATGTGAATAAACAAAATAAAATGGGCGAAAAACCCATTGAAATTGCCATTCAAATGAAATATCCAGAAGCTGGCAAAGCGTTGCTTAGAAAAGAGGTTGATTTAAAATATCTTGATCCAAAATTATTTCATCAAGCTATTGAAAGCTTTTTTGATTTAAGCATTTATTTGATGGTTGATTCTGAAGCTTCTTTATTAAAGGCAACAGATGAACTTGGCCAAACCCCTTTAATGAAAGCCATTCTTTTAAATCGAATAGAAGTTGTGAAAGATTTGATTAATTGGGGCGTTGATTTAAATTTGCAAGATAACAAGCAAGAAACAGCCTTGATGAAAGCTGTTCAAACCCAAAATAAGGTAGTAGTTCATTTATTGCTTTCAAGTGGGGCAAAAGTGGATATTAAAAATGAAAACGGCGAAACGGCGCTTCATCAATCTATTTTAAAAGAGGATGAAAAAATCAGCCAGATTTTAATTAAATATGATACAGATTTGTTACTTGAAAATAAAAGAGGCGAAGATCCATATAATTTAGCCATGAAGCAAGGAAAAATTAAATTAGCCAAGTTTATTCAAAAAAAAGTTGCTGAACGGTTAAAAAAATTGAATTTTAAAAGTCAAGTTACCCCATTTATTTTATTAAGAAGATTGAAAAAGATGTTTATCTTTAACGAAAAGGCGCGTTTTAAAGATTAAATTAAAAAAAATTTTTCTTATAAAAATCAAACACTTTTCGTTAATTCGTTGACGGATTAGCCAAAATATGATATAATAGAAAAAATTTAAATTTGGAGGGATTAGATGAAAAATCAAAAAGCATTAAATAAGTCATTATTACTTGCCGTTCAGATGGGGAATTTAAAAGCCGTTCAAAAAGCATTGAACGAGGGGGCTGATATTGATTTTCAAGGCGAAAATGGTCAAACAGCTTTGATGCGCGCCATTTTAAATCAAAAAGAAGAAGTGTTTAATTTATTGCTTTTTGAAAATGCCAATGTGAATCTTCAAGATAAAGAAGGCAAAACGGCGTTGATGATGGCTTATCAAATGGGGTTAACTGATTTTATAGAAGAATTAAAATTAAAAGGCGCTGATGAAAAGATTAAAGATGTTTATGGATATACGGCTAAGGATTATGAATTAGAAGAAGCTGTTGGTATGCCAGAACCTGTGAGCAATGAAAAGAAAAAGGCGCAAGAATTATTGATGAAATCTATTTTAATAGAATCTAAAGAAGGCATTGATATTGCTTTAAAAAATGGCGCTGATCTTGAATATCAAAATTTTGAAGGGGAAGAGGGAACGCCCTTGCTTTTTGCAACAAAAAAAGGCAATGTTCAAATTATTTCATATTTGATGGAGCGTGGCGCAAAAGTCAATGAAGAAATGGCTAAAATTGCAGCTAAAGCTGGAAATTTTTATGCTTTAGATGAATTAACCAAAAGGGGTAAACAATTTTTTAGCCCAGAAGTTAAAAATCTTTTATCTAGAAGTCATCTTTCACCTGCTATGCAAAAACTTATTCAAGAATATGAAGAGGCTCAAGGAACTTTAGAAGGCAAAACGGCAGAAGAAATTCAAGTGGTTGTTACTCAAGCACAAGAGCAACAACAAAAAGAAGAAACAAGAGCCATTCAAGATAAGCAAGAAGAGATTAAAAAAGAACAAGCCGAAAAAGAAGAGCTTCAAAAACAAGAGCAAAAGAAAGAAGAAGAACAAAAACAAAAAGAAGAAAAAGAAGCTCAAGAAGAGCAAAAAGAAGAAAGCAAAAACGAAGAAAAATCGCCTATTTTAGAGGCGATGAACACCGTCCTTGCTAAAAAATGTAAAGTTTTTTACGAAGAAAAATTGCCTGTTTTAAGGGTGATGAATACTATTTTGGCTTTAAAACAAGTGCCTGAAGTGTTAGAAATTGCTTCAAAAACGGGCATTAAAACCAAAGAGGGCGAAGAAGTTCAATTAACATCAACTTTGGCTGCTCAAATGATGCGCATGGCCCAGCAAAAAGCCTTGAATGAAAAAGAAGAAACGGCTTTAATTCAAACAGCTGGCGTTTTGCTTTATTTAGCTGGATATCAAAACAAAGCTGATGTGGCCCGTCAAGTTTTTGCTTATTATAAAGATTTTTATAAACACTCTCAATATCTGGCAGAAGGCCTGTTTGTGGCTGCCGGATTGGGACACCGTGATGTGGTGAATGAAATGATTATTCACGGGGCAGATTTGAACCCGAAAACAGGTAAAAGACCGCTTGAAAGCGCTGTGAGTGGTGGTCATGAAGCGGTGGTTAATTTGCTTCTTTCAAAAGGGGCAAATGTTTTGCCGGTTGATTTGGATATTGCCGGTGGTAAAGGATATGAAAAGTTGATTGATGTTTTATGGTTGAAAACAAAAAAAGACAAAAAGGCTTTAAGAAAAGCTTTATATTCAGCTGCCTCAGCGGGTCATGTGAATGTGGTTAAAAAAATATTAAAAGAAACGGATAAATGGGGCGCAATGGGTTATAATCAAGTTTTTAAACCGCTTCAAACATATACGTCTTCTTTTGCGACAACGGCTTTATTTGGCGCCGTTCGGAATAATCATGTGGCATTGGCCAAAATGCTTTTGGAAAAAGGCGCTGATACAAAACAAGATGCGCTTCTTTATCCTGCTGTTCATCATAAAAACAAGGAGTTAGCTCAGATTCTTCTTGAAAAGGGTGCGGATATGAATATGCCTTTTGAAAGCAAATTGGGTAAAATTGAACCAGTTGCAGAGGCCATTAGAAATAATGATGTTGAAATTGTTCAACTTTTTCTTGAAAAAGGCTTAAATCCAAATAAAAAGGTTTATACCATTGGCAATGAGATGCATCAATTGAAAGAAATTTATTGTTCTTTATTAATGTTATCAGCGCAATCAGGGGCCGTTGATGTGATGAACGTCTTGATTGAAAAAGGCGCTCATATAAATGAAGTGAACAAGAATAAAGAATCTGTTTTAGATGTTTTTGAAAAAAATAATCCTTTTGAAATTTTAAACAACAAAAAAATGAAAGAACAGGTGGATTATTTAAGAAATCTTGGCGCAAAAACGGCAAAAGAAATTCAAGAAGAAAGAAGAGAAAAGTCTTTTATGATCAGATTAAAAAAGGCCTTATCAAAAAATTAGTTAAATAAAGAGAAAGTGATGCTAAAATTAATTGAACAATTAATCAAAGATGGGGTTGATTTAAACGAGCAAGATGATCAAGGCCAAACGCTTTTGATGAAAGCTGCTGAACAAGGGCATTTTCCCGCCGCTATTAAATTGCTTGAAGGGGGCGCTGATCCTTTTTTAACGGATCAAAAAGGGCAAACGGCCTTGATGAAAGCCATTTTATCTTCGAATGAAAAAATATGTTCTTTATTAACGGGCGCCATGCAAGGGCGCATTGGGCAAAAAGATGAAAATGGCGAAAGCGCTATTGATATGGCAAAGCGCTTAAATTTGGATATCGCTGATTTATTGGAATCTTGCTTTAATGATATGCCAAGTGAAGAGGAATTATTTCAAGATGTTCAAAAAATTATAGCTGAAAACCCTTATTTTAATGGCATAGATGAAGAAGGCAATTCTTATTTATCGCAAATGATTCATCATAAATATAATCAAATTGCCAAGTTTTTGGTGAATCAAAAAGGCATTGATTTAAATCATGAATCCTCTTTTGGGCTCACGCCTTTAATGTATGCCGTTTTAGATGAAAATGATGAAATGCTTCAAGTTTTAATTGAAAAAGGGGCCGATCTTTTTGTTGAAACAAAATTGGGGCATACGGCGTTATCGCTGGCAAAACTTGTTGGCGCTAGGAAAGAAGTGATTGATCAATTGATGAAAGCTGAAGCAAATGCCTTTCTTATTTTAAAGCAACAAGAAAAAGAAACAATCGCAAAAGAAAGTTTGGATCCTTCAGAGCATCACCTTTTGTTAAAAGAATTGTTAAACCGCCCAGATGCAGCCGAAAAAAACTATAATATCAAAAATCAATATGATATATCGCCGTTGATGTATGCCGTTTTGTTGGCAAAATATGAGGCTGCCTTATGGTTTATTGATAAGGGCGCTGATGTGAATTTGCGTGGTGTGATGGGCGAAACGGCTTTATTAACCGCCACCAGAACAATGGACCCAAAAATGGCCAAACTTTTGATTGATTATGGCGCTGATGTTACTGTTGAAAACGAAGACGGGGATACGCCTCTTTTATTGGCAACGCAGATGATGAATATTACCTTGATCAAATTATTTATTGAAGCGGGTGCTGATATTCATAAAAAGAATCAAAATGGGTTAAGTGCTTTGGATTTTGTTGTTCGGCGTGAAGATTATGAAGTTGCCGCCTTTATGAAAGAACTTCAAGAAGAATTTGAAAGAAAAAATTCTTTAGAAGAAATTCAAAAATCGCTGGAACGAGATGAATATTTATTAAAAGCCATTGAAACAGGCAATAAAAAAGCCATTTTAAAAGCGCTTGAAAAAGGCGGAGATATCAATTTGATTGATGATCAAGGAAATGGCATTTTATTTATTTGCATTTATAAAAATAAAGTGGGGGCTTTTCAAACGCTTGTTGAACAAGGGGCGCCAATTAATCAAAAAAACAATAAAAATCAAACGGTTTTGGATTTTATGGCTGATGCCAAAGTTCCAAAACGTGCGCTCAATAGATATCTTCAAATTTTGGCAGAAAATGAGTTTGATTTTTCTTTGATTTCGCCAAAAACAAGGGCTTGGCTTCAAAGCATAACTTTAACACACGTGTCTTCTAAGAAAAATAAAATAAGCAAAAATCAAATTCAAAAAGAAGAGAGAGAATAATTTTTATCTTGAAATTTTTTTTCATCTGATAGTATGATGATAAAAAAAATGAAAAGGAGATAAAAATGGTTTTACTTTTTTTAAGAATTTTGATTATTGCCTATTTATTGGGATTATTCATTCTTTTGTTTATGAAATTATCGCATGCAAGCAAGAAAAATAAAGGAATTTCTTCTTTATTTTTATTTCCACTTTTGCTTTGCACTAAAAATGGGCGCCAAACACTTTTAGATGAAATAAAAAAAACAAAAGGAGAATAAAAGATGACTAATTTTATTAAATTAAGCATTGGGTTTATTGCTTTAGCGGTTTTTGTGATCGCTTTTGCCAGCGTGAAACAAATTGATGCCGGGTTTAGAGGCGTGAAAACCGTTTGGGGAAAGGTTTCAGGCGAAAGTTTGCCTGAAGGCCTTTATTTTTATAATACCATTAGTTCAGATATTTATGCCATGGATTGCAGAACAAGAAAAGCAACTTTAAGCACAAATGCTTATACAAAAGATGTTCAACAATCCGAAGTTCAAGTAACCGTGAACTATAACTTAAACCCAGCATTTGCTCATGTGATGTTTCAAGAAGTGGGGCAAGATTACGAGCAAAAGATTTTGTATCCAAAAATCATTTCTGTTATCAAAGATACATTCGGTGGTTGGGAAGCTGATAAATTGATTGCTAATCGCGAAACGGCTATTCAAGCTATTTTTGAAAAATTAAAAACAGTGATGGCGCCAGATCATATTGATGTGACAGGGGTTGCTCTTGAAAATATTGATTTTTCCGCTCAATATGAACGCGCAATTGAAGAAAAACAAATTGCAACTCAAAATGCTATTAAAGCTATGAATAAAACAAAGCAAATTGAAGAAGAAGCCAAACAAAAGGTTTTAACAGCTCAAGCTGAAGCTGAAAGTATGCGCATCAGATCACAAGCCATCAGCCAAAATCAAAACTTGATTCAATATGAAGCCGTTCAACGCTGGGATGGCAAATTGCCAGTTAATATTTATGGATCAGCGCCCATTCCATTTATTAATGCTGTGAATTAATGAAAGAAAAACCGAAGAAAACTCTTCGGTTTTTTTATGGGCGAGGAGAGGGGAGTTATCTTCTCTCCTTTATTTTTTAATGAGAGGTAGGTTGCCGATCTTTGCATTCGAATTGAAGCTCTTTTAAATAACTTTTAACCAATTTTTGAATCAAGTCTTCTGCATGACCAATGGCAATTTGATTATAAAGCGTTCCCGTGTAATAACGTTTGGCATAATCACTTTCTTCTTTTAAATGATGTGCATGCTCATAAATTTTTGCAACCAATTGATTAAACAAGGCTTTTGATTCTTCTTTTGTGGTCATATAATAAGTATCAAACAATTCATTTGCAATTTGAATGGCGCAATCAGCGGCATCATATGTTGCCTTGTTCATATCACTGGTGGAAGCATTTTCCGAATAAGAAATGGTGCATTTTTCAAGCCGATTTTCAAGGTTTTCTAAATGGTTTTGGCAAGAATCTTCAGCTATTGATGTATTGGAAAAAAAGGCGCTTAATAATAAGATGAAACAAACTTTTTTCATTTTTCCTCCTTGTGATTCAAATAATATGTTTAGAATACTGATAAATTAAAACAGCGTCAATCAAATCTTTAAATATAAGTTTTTTCTTTTTGGTTTGATATTTATGAAAAATATGAAATATAAAAATATTAATAAGTTATTAAAGATTCTTAAAGTTTTACTTAAACGCGAAGGAAGGAAGAGAATCACCTAGAGAGGAGAAGGATTTAGGGAGAGGGAGGGTGCGTGGGGGTGTGGCGAGGTGGTGGAATTTTGAGGGGTAAGGTGTGGCGTTGGCGCGTGAGTGGTGGCGCGAGAGAGAATGCTGGTGCAGGAGCAGAGGCGCGCGGGGAGAGGTGGTGTGAGGAGTTGGGTGGTTTATGGCTCTGGTGCTGTGGAGTTGGGTGGCGTTGAGGTGTTGGAATTGGTTATTTTTTTCTTGTTTTTATGATATACTAAAAAGTATGGGGTATAAAAATATCGGGGGAATATAATGGTAAGAAATAGACATGATGAGGTTAATCTGCCAGATGAAATATTGTTATC